>JAGLXM010000007.1 GCA_023132915.1 Candidatus Bipolaricaulota bacterium | reverse complement strand
ATACTGCACCGCTTGGCGGTCAGCCGGGTGGCAGTTGTGGCAGGGAAGGGGGGAAACGGCGGGGATGCCCTGGTTGCCGCACGCAGGCTGCATGAGGCGGGAATAAAGGTACGCGCGTTTACCCTTTCCCCATTCAAGGACCTTTCCCCGGTGTCGCGAGAGAAGGCTGAGCTGCTTGCTGCTGTCGCTCCGGACGCTCTTGATGTATTACCAGGAGAACTTACGAAACTCAAGGAAGCGCTTTTATGGGCAGACTGTGCAGTGGACGGGCTGGTCGGGATCGGGGTCGACCGCCCCCTAAAGGGAAGGTATGCGCAGGCGGTACAGGCGATCAATCAGGCTTCGGTGAAGCGTGTGGCAATAGACCTTCCCTCGGGCCTTCCCTCCGATAGCGGAAACCTATTGGGCAGTGCGGTACGCGCTGATCTCACCATATGTATGGCCGCCTACAAGCCAGCCCACCTCCTCTACCCCGCTCGGAGCCTCTGTGGCCAGATCGAGGTGGTAGGGGTCGGCTATCCGCGCCGGTTGACCGAGACGGTAACCCCCCTGGCGCGCGTGGTTGACAAAGACTGGGTAAGGGATAAGCTCCCTCCACGACCGCCCGCCGGACATAAAGGAACGTTTGGACGGGTCCTCGTGGTCGCCGGCTCGATCGGAATGAGTGGGGCAGCGATCCTCTGTTGCCAAGGCGCGCTGCGCGCCGGGGCGGGCCTCGTCACTCTCGCCTGCCCGAAAGCGATCAACCCGATCCTCGAGGCCACTCTGACCGAGGCAATCACCTTTCCTTTACCGAACGAGGAGGGACACCTCAGTGAGTCGGCGCTTGAGACGGTCAGCCCCGCTTTGGAGCATGCCGACGTCCTGGCAATCGGACCGGGCCTGTCACGCCATGAAGCAGTGGGACAGGTTGTGCTTGGGCTCCTGAAACGTGTTAAGGTCCCAGTCATCCTCGATGCCGACGGGCTCTTCCCACTTAAGTCACACTTGAAACTCTTGAAAGAAGTAGCCGGCCGTGCCGTCCTCACTCCACATCCAGGAGAGCTTTCTTTCTTGATCGACCGGCCAGCGAGCGAGATCGATGAAGAGCGCATCGAGGTCGCTCGTAGCTTTGCACACGAGCATGGGGTAGTCCTCGTCCTGAAAGGGCGACCGACCGCGATCGGGACGCCGGAAGGGCTGGTCTACCTGAACCCCACAGGGAATACCGGCCTTGCCACCGGAGGAAGCGGGGACGTCCTAACCGGTCTCATCACCGGGCTGATCGCTGGCGGTGCCTCACCAGCGGATGCCGCGATCCTGGGGGCCTTCCTTCACGGCTACACCGCTGACTATCTTGTCCGCGATATCGCCGAACGCTCCATCATCCCAAGTGACCTGATCGACGCCCTTCCTTTCGTCATCGCCGAGGTGGAAAGATGTTGAGGAGCCTTCAGCAATTAGCAGTCAGCTCTCAGCAATCAACAAGGACAAAACTGATGGCCGTTCGCTGATAGCTGATCACTGGGAGCTGATACCTCAATGCTAATGGCTGAAAGCTTAACTCTCATCGACACCCACGCCCACCTCGATTCCTCCGACTACAATGCTGATCGTGCCGCGGTGATCGCCCGTGCCTTCACCGCTTCGATCGGTGTAATCACGGTGGGAGTAGATCTTCCGTCGAGCGAGGCAGCAGTCACGCTCGCCAAACGGCACCGGTTCATCTGGGCCGGGGTCGGAGTGCATCCGCACGAGGCAAAGACGTTTGACGGAAAGGGCCGAAAAGGGCTAGAGGAACTCACTAAGAACGAGAAGGTCGTCGCAATCGGTGAGATTGGGCTTGACTACTACCGCGACCTATCTCCACGGAAGGCGCAACGCCACGCCTTCCGTGAACAGCTGACGCTCGCCCGCCGCGTTAAACTTCCGGTCATCATTCACAACCGCGAGTCAACCAACGATCTCCTCGGGATCCTTAATGATCTTTCCTCCCCCTACCGCGGCGTGATTCACTCCTTCCTCGGCGATGCATCCCTGGCCAAGGAATTCCTCGCACTCGGGTTTCACCTGGGGATCGGTGGGCCGGTGACCTTCAAACAGAATGAGACCCTACGTGAAGCAGTAAACGAGATCCCGTTGGAGCGGATCCTCGTTGAGACTGACAGCCCATATCTCACTCCGCTTCCCCACCGAGGAAAGCGAAATGAACCGGCTTACGTGCGCTATGTGGCAGAGACGGTGGCGCGGATCAAGGAAATCCCTGTGGGTGAGGTGGAAAAACAGACCACGAAAAATGCGATCGATCTTTTTTCTCTTTGAACCCAAAATTCTGCGCTTCTTCTAAAAGGTGCGTCAGAAGCAGTGTTTTAGAATCTATAAGGAAACCAGGAATCCATGGGCTTTGGGTTCAAGCAACCAAGACCGCTGTCAGGATCTGTCTCGTTCCTGGGCTCCTGGTTTCCTAACAGTGCTTGTATCAGTGTGGTTTAATGTGGTTCTTGTGTTGCTGCAATTCTTGGGTTGAGATCAACCCCACCGTTCGGCGAGAAGGGTGGCAACCTCTTCAAGGAACGTGCGATCCTCATTGGTGAATGCGGCCTGCTTGTCGCTATCGATATCGATCTCCCCGATCACTCCATCATCCTTGAAGATCGGGACGACGATCTCGGCGCGCGTGTGCGGGAAACAGGCAAGGTAGTGAGAATCGGCGTTGACATCATCAACGATCACCGTCTCTCCCCTGCAGGCTGCTAGGCCGCAGATCCCTTGCCCAATCGGAATCCTGGTGTGCTCTGTAGCCTCGGGCCCGTTCCATGCTGTGAGGACGAGCTCCTTGTCTTTGGCCAGGTAGATCCCCACCCAGTCAAAGTGAGGCACGTCCTTCGACAGGGTCTTTACCGTGAGCTGACATGCCTCGTTAAATGAGGCGGCATCGTGAATGATCTCACACAGCCTTTCTCTCAATGAATTCATGGTTACGAGATGATATCCACCGTCCCTGTGATTTTCCCTCTTCAGTCTGTTATGATGCGTCGCCCGTGCTGCGGTCGATAGCAGTGGTGCGGAGCAAATACGCAAAGGCAAGGTAATGATGAACTTAAAAGAGAGTCTCTCGACACTTCTTTCAAAGTCAAGTGCGATCGAAAACCCAAATAGAGAAGCGATGATCGAAGACGCTGTCTTGCACAAAGAGGCAATGATAAGCGCCTGCGGAGCGCTTGCGACCTGGACCCCTCCCGAGTCGACCGGGCGCAGCCCCAAGGACACCCTGACCGTCAGACGGAAGGAGAGCGAGGAGAACATCGATTGGGAGTCACCGAACAACATCCCCATCGATGAGGAGACGTTTAACATGGTCCTTGAGGACGCGTTTTTGATCCTAGGGAAAAAACCGCGGCTCTATGTGACCGACCGCCTCCTCGGGGCGGACTCTGCCTACGCACTTCCGGTAAGGACGATCACCGATCAGGCTCTCACCGCGCTATTCACCGACAACATGTTCCGGAAGGTCTCAGAGGGCATCTCTCAGAGCGTCTTTGCGGAGCGACCGTTCACGATGTTTGTCCTTCCCTACGACAAGCTTGACCCCAAGCGCTATCAGAGAAGGCTGCGGGTCGATCCTCGAATAGGAGGGACCTCGACGATGGTGATCGGGATGGACTATGACCGGCGGTTGGGGGTGTGTTACGGGTCGGCCTACGGCGGTTCGGTGAAGAAGCTGATGTTCACGGTGATGAACTACCTCCTTCCGGCAGAGGGGATCCTCCCGCTTCACTGTTCAGCGAACGAGGGACCAGACGGTGATACAGCGCTTCTGCTTGGCCTCTCCGGCACGGGGAAGACGACCCTCTCTGCCGATCCGCGGAGGGCACTCCTCGGCGACGATGAGCACGGCTGGGGCAATGATGGAATCGCCAACTTCGAGAACGGTTGCTACGCCAAGCTGATCGACCTTGATCCTTCAAAGGAGCCGGAGATATACAACGCCGTCATGCACGAGGACGACTACCGTCGCCACGGGGCGATTGTGGAAAACACGATGGTCTACCCGGACGGAACCTTCGACCTTAAAGACGATCGCTTAACCCCAAACTCGCGCGCCTCCTACCCGCTAACCTACCTAGCAAATATCAAAGCCTCATCCAGGGGAGGACACCCAAAGACCATCCTCTTTCTCACTGCCGATGCCAACGGCGTTATTCCTCCGATCGCCAAGCTGACCAGGGAGCAGGCGATGCTCTGGTTCCTGATGGGCTACACGAGCAAGCTCGCTGGGACTGAGACCGGAATCATCACCCCGAAGACGACCTTCTCCCGCTTCTTCGGCGAGCCGTTCATGCCGAGGAATCCTGATGTCTACGCGCGGATGCTTGGGGAGAAGATGGATAAACATGGGACAACGGTCTATCTTGTGAACACCGGCTGGAGTGGCGGCCCGTACGGGGTGGCGGAGCGGATGGATATCAACCTGACGCGGGCGATGGTCCACGCCGCCCTCTCCGGGGAGCTGGAAGGGGTGGAGTACGACGAGAACGCGACCTTCCACGTCCTTGTCCCGCGTAGCTGCCCTGGGATTCCATCTTCCGAGATTCTCAATCCGAGAAATACGTGGGAGGATAAGGACGCCTACGATGAGCGTGCGGCGAAGCTCGCCTCCGAGTTCGCCGCTCATTTTGACAAAGCATACGGGGACAAGGGGATCGACCCGGCTGTTGCCGCCCAGTGCCCAGGAAAGTGACGGAGGTCTTTAGCCACGTCGAGAGAAGAATTCAAAAAGCAAGACCAGGTCCTACTCTTAGGCTACTCTTATGCTGAACCCATTTAGATCGCCGCTTCTAGAGCTTCCACACCGTCTAAGGGCAAGTGATCATTCAGTGATCGCTTCCAGAATCTGCTCTTTGACTCGGGCAAAGTTCGGAGCTTCAGGAACCAGCATGATCAGATCCCTTTCCCATTCAACCTTTTTCTCTTCCAAACGTTGTTCGAAGAATTCCACCGTAAAGGTCTTATCTCTCTTTAGGATCTTAAGCTTCTCATTGACCAGTCCGAGGTCAAAGGTAACCCCCTTTCCAAGCAGATACCAAATATCATAGATGTCGCGGGGAGCTCCTCTTGAAATGACAGCCCTGACTTTTTCAGCCAGAATCTCCTCCAAGCTTAACGCCAAAATTCTGAAAGCCAGAATATCATCGTAATGTGGATTTAGAACCTCTTTGGCTTGAGGGGGTCTGAGCAATTTCTCTCTGAGGGAGAGATCGATCTTCGCACTCGTGGGATGACCGTTCACATCATTATATTTGACGCTTAACCTTACACTGTCTTTCCTTTTTTGGGTCTTTCGCAAGATGGCTGATCATGTTTCTAGCGCCTCCTGTCGAATCTTGAGGTAGAGGTATTCCAAATCACGATAGCCACACGCCCTGCGGACGATTCGCCCGATAGTTGCGTTGAACGCCTCGATCTTGGCGCTGGTAATGCGATGCTTGCAGAAAGCAAGTATCCCATCGCGTGCCCTGTCCAGACCACGAGCAAACTTCTGCAAAGCCTCGATACCCGTCTCCACTGCCCACGAGATCCACTTATCAATGTACTTGTCGGCACTCTTAGCATACGTGTACGTCCACAGCACCTTCAAGGCATCCTTGAGTACGTACGCCTTGTTCAGGTTCTCATTCATCGCTAACAGTTCCTTCAATGAGGCCTCCTGCTCAGGCTTCAGATTATCTGGGTTGCGAAACAGGTTGTAACGTTGGCCCTTGATGAAGGTTTTGTTCTGCTCTCCGGCAGCACGCCACTCCTCTCGCCGGATCTTGTCGATCACCTCGTTGTAGTTCGCGATGAGGTGGAACTTATCATAGACGATTTCGGCGTGCGGGAGCTCCTCCTCAATGACGGCTTTGTATGCCCCGGCTCGATCGATCCCTACTGCCTTGATCGACGCTCTCTGTTCCTCTGTTAGTTTTTCGAAGAACCCTTGCAGACTGGCCTTCCGTTTCCCCTCAGCGAGGTGAAGGACTTCTCCGGTATCCGCATTTAACACGACAGTGAGATATTGATGCCCTTTGCCGATGGACTTCTCATCCACCAGGATGGCTCGTAGACCGTCAAGCTTGGGCGCGGGCAAGATGGCCATCAATACCTGTTTATCCCATCGCCGGGCCGTATCCGTCGATATGAAAACAAACTCCGGTACCTTGTCCGTAGCCATGAAGCGGCAAAGGTGACTGACATACCGCTTGAGTCTGTCCGTCCCCTGCGCTTTGGAATCGATCCCCGGTGGTCGGAAGGTATGAATGGTCCCACAGTGCGCACACCGACCTTGATACGCCGTGAATGTAAGATACACCGCAGAGGCTGTTCCCAGCGGCAGGTCCAAAACCTCACGATGGCGCTCTCGCATCTTCCCCATTCGTCGGGTGCAGTCTGGACAACGGAATCCCTTACGCCGGCGATCTGGACGAAGGGAGATTCGAACTGTACTACCATTTGAGCGGATGGAAACCTTGCTCACGACCCATCCGGTAAACTGGTACAATGGTGCGAGGGAGACGGTTGCTGACATGAGGACCTCCTTTAGCGGTGCCGTTGGATTCATGTAACCCGTTAGTACCGCAAGATTTCTCATGTCGCAACCCCTTCCTTTATCAGCCATCTTGCGAAAGAGCCTCTTTTATCACAGATGAGTCGGTCCACTTAGTTCTTACATCTCCCCCATACTGGAACCTGAAACGGTACAACGAAAACCCGGACCAGATGGGGCACATCGACGACTACGAAACCTTCTTGGCTGAACTCAAGAAGGTCTGGGAGCACGTATTCAGGATCTTAGTACCTGGGGGGCGATTAGTGTGCGTCGTTGGTGACGTGTGCGTGTCACGTCGCCGCTTCGGCAGGCACTTGGTCTTTCCTCTCCATGCGGATATCGCTGTGATGTGTCGGCGCATCGGATTCGACAACCTGAACCCCATAATATGGCACAAAATAGCAAACGCCTCATACGAGATCCCGAACGGCCCGAAGTTCCTTGGGAAACCCTACGAACCAAACGCCATTATCAAGAACGACATGGAGTTCATTCTGATGCAGAGGAAACCGGGTGGGTACCGAAAGCCAACGGATGAACAACGACGACAGAGCATGATCGACAAGAAGGACTTCAATCGCTGGTTCCAACAGATATGGAATATTCCCGGAGCATCCACCAAGAAACATCCAGCGCCCTTCCCCCTGGAACTGGCAACGCGCTTAGTGCGCATGTTCTCGTTTGATGGCGACACTGTGCTTGATCCTTTCTGCGGTTCCGGGACTACGATGGTCGCCGCCCTTAAGAACAACCGTAACAGCATTGGTGTTGAAATCGATCCAGAGTACTGTCAGATGGCCGCACGCTATCTGAAGGCGGAAAGCAG
>JAGLXM010000069.1 GCA_023132915.1 Candidatus Bipolaricaulota bacterium | reverse complement strand
ACCGGTCTGCTTGCCGCAGGGCTGCACCACGGGGTGGGAAACGTGAACTTCAGGCGAGGCTCCAAGGACCTCAAGGTTGCCCTTGTCCTTAGTGCAATGAGCGTCATCGGTGCGGTGGCGGCTGTGTTCCTCGCGGTGAGCCTACCTACAAGAACGGTCAAACTCTATATCGCGGCGGTTGTGCTGGTGATGGGCTTTCTCATCCTTTTAAAAAGGAAAGGGGGCCTCTCTTTCTCCTGGGGGCGGCTTGTGGGGATCGGAGCGGTCGCTTCATTCAACAAAGGAATCTCTGGTGGTGGCTATGGCCCGCTTGTGACCGCCGGCCAGATCGTCTCCGGGGTGGGAGCCAAGAGTGCCATTGGGATTACCAGCCTTGCTGAAGGCCTCACCTGTGCGGTGGGAGTTATAACCTTCCTTGCCCTTCAACCCGGGATCTCGTGGGTGCTCGCCCCGCCCCTGCTCTTGGGCGCGGTCCTTTCAGTCCCCTTGGCTGCCCTCACAGTGAAGCGCCTTCCAGAACGAAGCTTCACCCTTGTCATTGGAGTCGTCGTGCTCATCCTGGGCGGCCTGAGCCTGTTTCGCGCCCTTTCTTAAGGACTCTTCTCTATTAGGTGTGGGTAACCTGCCAAGAGATACTCCCGCACATGCAAGCTCAATTTCAGCTTGCCGACTTGGACCGCAGTCCCCTTTTACTCTCTTAGGAAACCAGGAAAAGGCATGGGTTAGTGGTTTATGATGAAGCCAGGGAAAGGGCATGGCTTTCTTGGGGATACACAACAGGTTGTACAATGCACGCGGACAAGTTAGAGTAAAGCAACGAAGGTGAGCCAAAATGGAGCGAAGTGCAGACTGGATGGACACAGCGCAGGGAGACCTTGAGCACGCCAAAAGCGATGTGAAGGGTGGTTTCTATAACTGGGCCTGCTTCTCCGCGCAGCAGGCAGCGGAGAAGGCAATCAAGGCGGTCTTCCAGCGCATGGGGGCCGAGGCGTGGGGGCATTCCGTGGCAGACCTCCTCATGGAGCTTTCCAAGCACTATCCCGTTTCAGAAGACCTCATGAACGGCGCGCTGGAGCTTGACAAGGCCTACATCCCCACGCGATATCCAAACGCCCATCCATCGGGTTCTCCCCAAAGCCGATACACCAAAAAGGAGGCAAGGAGGCTTATCTCCTATGCACAAGAGATCATCGAGTTCTGTACGGGTCTTCTATCCGAAGATCGATAGAACCAAGCTCCTTCAGATCCTCTCAAAGCAGCTCAAGGAACTCGAGGCTAAACTCCCGCTTGTGCGAGTCATCCTCTTTGGCTCCTATGCCAAGGGAAACTACACCGTGAGAAGCGACGTAGATCTACTTATCATCCACCAAGGGAAGCCCCGCGCTGACGCATATACCATAGCAAAGAAGGTCTTAAACGTTCCCCGTTTGGAACCTCATCTTTATACGCTGGAAGAGTACGAAAGACTGAAAGGGAACCTCGATCGGATGTCAACCGGTGGGATCGTCCTTTTTCCTAGTGAAGATGGAAAGGTTGAAGGAGCTCCGGGAGTAAAGAGGGCCTGATACGTCAAGGGAGTGTGATCACGGGAAAGTATCAAGAATACTATCAAAAAGTCTATGGAGGGCGACAAGGAGAGAAGGGGATGAAGCTCTATCTAGATACATCGGTTTTTAGCGCATATTACGATGGAAGGACACCCGAGCGTATGCAGATGACAAGAAATTTCTGGCAAATTTTGGATCAACACAAGAAGCTCTGTTCCGAGCTGACGGTTGAGGAACTCAATCGGGCACGCTCCAATCTAAGGCAAAAGTTGGTTGAACTTACAGAGAACTTTACAATCCTTGCCATCACTGACCAAATGAGAACCTTGGCTGAGGATTATGTTGAGGAAAGGGTCGTGCCATCGAGGTATTTTTCAGATGCTCTTCATATCGCCGCAGCTGTGTTGGGCGATGCGGATATCTTGGTCAGCTGGAACTTTCAACATCTGGTCAAGCGCAGCACGCGGCTTTTGGTAAACTATGTCAGTGCTAAACACGGGTTCCGGACGATCGAGATCCTGGCCCCTCCCGAGGCTTAGAAATAAGGAGGTGAAAGAATGGAGATATTCGATCTGGAGGAGGCTAAAAGGGAAAGCGGCCTTTCTGCGCATCAATTTGCTCAGCTGGAGGAGAGGGTTAGGGTGGAGTTCGAGGGTGATGAAATGATGTTTGAGCTTCACCTCGTTCGAACTATCAAGGCTCTAAAGGAGGGCAGGGTTACTTTGGAAGAGGCGCTATCGGAAAGCGCAAGAGTCTGAGCCCTTGTTCGCCGATCCCGCACACGGCTCGGAGCGAACTGGATTGGGAATCCAAGCGTGATTTTGAAGAAGGGCTGAAACAGACGATCGAGTGGTACTTGGATCATCAAGACTGTCGACTATTGACTCTCGACTGTATTGATCACCGCCAAAGTGGATAACACCGATCCAAAGGGGGCAATAGAGATGAAATGTAGCATTGAAGGGTGCCCTGGAGAGTATGAGGAGCGGAAGATTGTGCATACCGTGCGCTATCAGGGGCAGGTAATTGTTATTGATCACGTTCCGGCAGAGATTTGCTCAGTGTGTGGGGATGTGCTCCTAAAGCCGGAGACGGTCCGTGGAATTGAGACATTACTGCGAACAGCGCCCCGCCCGGCAGGTAGGGTGCCCCTTTACGAGTACACGTGAGAGTGCGTTAGCAAATATGGCATTGACACCTTAAACTACGCACCAGGAACTATGAACGATGACCTACAAACCACGAACCAGTCACCAATAAGGATTCCGACTCATGACTGACAACTCTCGACTGGTTCTCTGTTACTCATCGCTCGTTACCGTTTCTCGAGGCCCGACTGCCTTTCCAACCCTATAAACCACGCACCACTGACTACCAACCAATAAACCTATGCACCTAAGAAAAATCCACACCCGGCTAAGACATCCCGGCGAGTCGCTATCCCAGCGAGTAGTTCATGCTGGTTTTTTTGGTCTTTGCGCTTAGGATTATCAGTCGACTGTTCGAACTAGCACGTGAAACAGCGAGGAGCCCTTTAGACTGAGTCTTAATCCTGGCGCTTACATTCCTCAAGCTTGACAAGAGCATTCCTTTGCGCTATAATTCAATTGTTGAATTCGACAGGTGAATGGTAACTTGACATGGGACAAAAAGAAAATTCAGAGAGATTGCGAGAGCTCGAGATCCTCGAGGCGCTGGTGGAGAATCCGGAAGCCCGCCAAGCTGATCTTGCCACGCGCCTCGGGGTGGCGGTAGGGACTGTCAACTGGTTACTAAAGCGCCTGGTGAGCAAAGGATACGTCAAGGTCAAACGCATCGGTCGCTGGCGCTGGCGATACCTGGTTACTCCTCGGGGTTTTGCAAAAAAGGCACGACTTACCCGGCAATACCTTCAAAGTTCCATGCGCCTCTATCGACAGACGCGTCAGCGGTCCCAGCGCCTTTTAAGCGCTGTTCTGAAGAGAGGCTATACAAAAGTGCGCGTGGAGGGCGATTCGGGAAACGACTTAGTGGACGTGTGCCGGCTGACGTGTTTAGAACAGGGAATCGATGTCGTTGACTTAGGGAAGCCCGAAAGGGGAACGCTACGCACTACAAACCACGAACCACGAACTACGAGCCACGATGATGTACCGGTATTGCACGTCGATGGTCCGGAACTCTCCATGGACTGGCCTAAAGGGGAAGCCATCGGAGGGGATCCTGATCCAAGGAAGGCCTGGCTAGCTCAGGCCACTTCCCAGCGGCTCTCCGAGGTCATTGCGCGGATCGTCGAGGTCGCCCAGCCGGAGCGGATCATCCTGTTTGGGTCGGCTGCCCGAGGAGAGATGGGACCAGGAAGCGATCTGGATCTGCTAGTGGTGAAGGCGGGAGCCCATCGGCGAAGGCTGGCCCAGAAGATTTACATGAATTTCTTCGGGGTAGGGCAAGCCGTGGATGTAGTCGTGGTAACCCCGGAGGATATCAAACGCTACCGAAACTCTCATTCCTTAGTCATAAAGCCAGCCATGCAGGAAGGGAAGGTCGTTTATGAACGTGACTCCGAAACGATATCCACCAGATGATCCCCGGGAATGGATGAACAGGGCCAAAAGCAACCTGGTGCTAGCCAGGAACAGGCTGCCGGATGTCTATCTGGAGGACCTCTGCTTCGATGCCCAGCAAGCGGCCGAGAAGGCAATCAAGGCTTTTTCGATCCACTTGGATTTGTGCTTTCCTTATACCCACGATCTAACAGACCTTCTCACGCTGGTGGAGGGGGCTGGCCGGAAAGTTCCGGAGGATGTAAAGCGGGCTGGGATCTTATCGGACTATGCGATTGAAAGCCGTTATCCCGGCCTGGCTGAGCCGGTCACGCAGGAAGAGTACGAAAGGGCAGTATCCATCGCTGAAAAAGTCGTGCAATGGGTAGAAAGACAAATGGCTAGTGGGCCGTAGGGGCAAAGTGGAGGCTACTGTGGGATCCTTGGGGTTACAAGGTGAGATGCTTAGTGATGTAGTAGCGGTAGCGGCGGAGCCTGTGTCCGCCGCAGGTGATCCAATGAGTGAGGTGGAAGGAGAAAATGGCTAGTCGAACGTGGATAACTTACCCGGATCAACTTATCTACCGGCGACCCTATGAGGACGCCTGGGGTATCCTGCACGATCCTACTACTGAATGGGACGACCTTCTCAAGAATTATAAGTCATGGGTGATGCTCTTGCAGGTGGGGGAAGGCACTCGCCGGATGGCGCAGCCAGCTTCAGCTGGGGCCCAGCGGATCATCCGTAGAGAGGAGCACCGCCGGCAGCAAAATGCGATCAGAATGAATAACCTGGAAGCAGAGGACCTGGAACGGATCAATTGTAGGAAGCACTGGAAGCGTAGACATAAGAAGAAGGTAACGGCGAGAAGTAAAGCGGCCACTTATGTGATGGCTGCAAGCGGCGCGTAAGCGCTAGAGCGAAGCAGTTACGCTTCGCTTCTCAGGTGCTGAGGGAGAGGAAGAGCATGGCTTGGAGGGGATCTATTCCCTTTTCGCCATATAGTGGTGTAGCTATGAGCCGTCAGAGCGGCATCCAAGCGATGGTCTATGACGACGCGGTGCGATTTTCGGTACGCTCTTCCATTCCTTGTCCAGATCTGGATGTTCCTGACGCCGGTGATCTACCCGGTTACGATCATTCCGGAGCGCTGGCGTTGGCTGATTGCCCTGAATCCCATGGCCGGCATCGTCGATGCCTATCGTTCGGCAATCTTGGGAAAACCGTTTGCATGGGGTAATCTTGGGATCTCCTTGGCGATAGCAACAATCATGTTCCTGATCGGGCTGGCATACTTCCGCAAGACAGAGAGGTACTTTGCGGATATTGTGTGATCACCGATTGCGGACTTCGAATTGCGAATTGGTAAAACGGTAACGGTAATGGACAAGAAAGAACTGGAAAAGCGGACGAAGGAGTTTGCATTGCAGGTCATTTACGGACCGGAGACGGAGAAGTCGTGAATAGTAAATGGTGAATGGAGTAGAAGCAGAAAAGTAAGAACAGAGTCGAGTAGGAAAGTTGTTGAGTGGGAAAGGCGGCAGTGTGTGATTGCAGACGGAGAATTGCGAATTTGGGAATCAGAACTGTGGATCTCAGCGGATGAGGTTGAGGAGATGTGGAGGAGGGAACTATGCCAACTGCCTTAGAATTGACCCGAGAAGGATGGAAGCATTATGTGGAGGCAGCCTCGCGTCGATCAGAACCCGTTGAGGTGAAACCCGAAGTAGAGGAGACGCGCAAGCAGCTACTGGCGTGCGTGCGCAAGGCGGCTGCTATGCTGAAATCCCGCTTTGCGGTCCGCCGGGTGGTGGTCTTCGGGTCGTTGGCTCATGCGGCTTGGTTTATACCTGACTCCGACGTGGATCTGGCCGTCGAAGGCTTGGCTCCCAAGGACTATTGGCAAGCGTGGAGAATGGTGGAGGAAATCATCAGCGATCGACCAGTAGACTTAATTGAGATCGAAGCGGCTGGTGAGTCTCTGCGACGGGCTATTGAACGGTACGGAATAGAGCTGTGAACACGGTCTGCCGGGAGTTGGCCGAACGCATCCAAGGCCAAGTGCCTGATCTGGAGCGACTGATCCAGCGTGTACTCCAATCCTGGGAGGGCGGTCAACGTTCACCCGATCAACAAGATGTGTACCTGGATTCTGTGGCCTTGAACCTCCATGGCTTTTTATTCCTGGGTTGAGCGTTTGTTTGAACTCATTGTCAGACACGTAGACCGTGATCTTGATCTGGCGACTGGCGAAACCTGGCATCAGGATTTGCTTCAACGGATGACCAAGGACATACAAGAGCGGCCGGCCCTCATCAGTGGTGAGAGCGCCTCGATGCTCGATGAGTTGCGACGATTTCGGCATCTGGTGCGTAACATTTATACATTCAATCTGGTTCCCGAGAAGATGGACCCGTTAGTTTCTTCTCTGCCTGAATTGTGGCCGCGGCTGCGGGCTGAGCTGTTGGCCTTTGCCGATTTCTTGGAGGACGTAGCTCAAGCAAGCGAAGCTTGATGTCCCAATCTGCCACTTGTAACCTTTGCCGATGTGGTTTGATTGCGGAATGCAAATTAGGAAATTGGAATTGCGGATTGGATAAGATTGTGATGGATAGAAGAGAATTGGAAAGTCGCCCAAATCTGCGGGAAGATGAACTGAGGAGGTGGTAGCATGTTGTTGCAGTACATTCAGATCGTACTGGAACGCGCCCATTATGAGATCATCGAAGATGTAGAACCATTCTACGGCGAAGTGCCAGCGCTAGCCGGGATCTGGGCGACGGGTAAGACCCTGGAAGAATGTCGACGCAACCTGGCCGACGCAATTGAGGACTGGGTGTTATTTAGCATTGCGAAGGGATTACCAATACCCGCTTTGGGAGAGGTTTCTATTCACCTACCGGAGAAGGCGGCAGCCTAAGGAGGGGTATTAGGTATTGGGTGTTAGGGATGAAGGAAATCACGAGAGATAGAAACGAAGTTGAAAGCTTTAAGGATTTGGAGGTCTGGCAGGTTGCCCACCGTCTGGTGTTGAGGGTATACGAAATAACTCGGCACTTTCCAGGCGAGGAGCGCTTTCGGCTAACAGATCAGCTTTGCAGAGCCGCTGCATCCATCCCAACCAATATTGTTCACCCTGTGAAATACTTAAGATGGGCATTATTTCACGGGGCAAGGGCAAAGGCCGCAAGACCCGAAAGGAATACCTGCAGTTCCTTTCCATCGCCAGGGAAAATCGTAAGATCACTTGGGAGGAGGACATCTGGTGACGGTGCAAGAAAGGCTTGAGCGGCTCAAGCGGGAGAAGACCCCACATTCCACTAAGGAGCTGGACCGCTTAGGCTGGACCCGCTATGAGGAGATCCGCGGCGAGTTGGAGGCCCAGCATCACGGGGATTATGTGATGATTGAGGTAGACAGCGGGGGCTACTTCGTGGGGAAGACCCCGCAGGAGGCACTACGCCGAGCGCGGGCCGTTCAGCCTGACAAGGCCTTCTACTTGATCCGTATCGGCTACAAGGCCGCGCATAAGCTGAAGCGGACATGATCGAGGGGTATGTGAACGAGGTCCTGGAGCCTGTAGTGGAGATCGGGCTCAAGCGGGGAGATGTTGTTACAAGGATTTCGGCGGTCGTAGATACCGGCTTTAGTGGATGCCTCTGCTTGGCTGAGCAATGGATTGACCAGCTGGAAATGACGTTCGAATTTGCAGAGCCGTATGAGCTGGCCAATGGTGAGGTTATCGTCAAGGATGTGTTCCAGGGAAATATCGTATTTGACGAGCGCGAGCAGGAGGTGGATCTCATCCTCACGGCCTCTCCAGATACGTTGGTCGGAGCCTCGCTTTTGAAGGACTACAGACTCAGCATTGATTATCCCAAATGTATCGTCCGGATTGAGCGAACATCTAGAGGCGAAGGGGAACACAAAGCTCAGATATGATCCGACTGTGGATGCCTTGACTATCCGCTCGATTGAGGGGAAGGTAGACTGTAAGGTCATCCGGCCGAACGATCAAGTGGGCAGAATGATCAACGGCCTCATACGATCTCTCAAGTCTCGTACGAAGTCAAGCTTGCCCAAAACCCAAGACCCAACACCTGAAACCCAAAAACCATGACCGACACCGCCATCTGTACCGAAACCCTAAGCAAGAAGCGTCACCTAAGGAGGCGTACTCGATGAGGGAAGTAAGGTCGATCTCTATTATGGACATACAGAGGTATGCTCGTAAGATTGCCGAGCGATTCCATCCCGATCGGATCATCCTCTTTGGGTCTCACGCCTATGGCAATCCAACCTCTGATAGCGATGTGGATCTTCTGGTGGTGGCGGAGTTTGAAGGCCGGCCGGTAGAGCAAGCCTATGAGATCTGCAGCTCCGTGAAGAGCCCTTTCCCATTGGATCTACTGGTGCGGCGTCCGACTGATGTACGGCGGCGAATCGAACTGGGTGATTTCTTCCTCAGGGAGATACTGGAGAAAGGGAAGGTCCTATATGAACGAGCTCGTTCGTGAGTGGATCGAGAAAGCAGAGGGAGATGCCCGGACAGCCGAGAGAGAGGCTTGCGTAACGGACGGCCCCAACTGGGATGCCGTTTGTTTTCACGCCCAACAGGCTGTTGAGAAGTATTTGAAAGCAGTGCTTCAGAAGGAGGGTATTCCCTTCTCCAAGACCCACGATCTAGCGATCCTGGCTGGGTTGCTTCGCCCGACCTATCCTGAGTGGGCAACTTGGAGCGATTCCCTAAGGAAGGTATCGCTTTACGCCACGGCGTTTCGTTATCCGGGTGAAACGGCTTCTAAAGAGGACGCCATACAAGCACTGGAGATCATGCGACAATGGCGCACTCGATTGCAGCAAACTTTGGAGATCTCGGATGGGGCATGAAGTGGCTTGCGAGGCAGGTTGTCGACCTACCGGGAACGCGGATACAAGTTTCGTCGATACTCCATAATAGCGAAATTTGAATTGCGAATTGGTTATGCTGAGGACCGAAGACGGATGACCGGAGACGGAGGATGGCGAACACAATGACGTACAAGTTCCAGCAGCTAAAAGTGTACAAGTTGGCATTGGAGTATGTGGATACCGTGTACGAGTTGAGTGGAAGACTGCCAGAGGCGGAGCGCTTTAATCTGCGATCGCAACTGGAACGAGCAGCAACTTCTGTGGTGCTGAACATCGCAGAAGGGTCAACAGGACAGAGCAATGCAGAACAGAAACGTTTTCTGGGATTGGCACTGAGGTCCTACTTAGAAACGATAGCCTGTTTCGACATTATAGAACAGCGAGGCTATCTAGCCAGTAATACACTTATGGAAATAAGGGAATCAGGACATCAGCTTTTCGTCAAGCTGCAGGCATTCCGGCGGGCTTTGAAGGCTCCCGTCTCCGGTCCTCGGTCTTCAGTCTCCCACCAGGAGGTCGAATCATGACCGACACAGCAATTAAAGTCGAAAACCTCAGCAGGAAATACCGCATCGGCCAATATGTCGGCAGTGGTGCCCAATACAAGACCCTGCGCGAGGTTATATCTAGCTCTGTTGCTTCCTCGTTCCACCGGTTGCAAGCAGCGGTGCGAGTAAGCCGAGATAAGAAACAGGAGGTGGAGCATGATGAATAAAGACAGGAAGGAGATGTTCGTCCGCGAGCTGGAGAACTTGTCTCCAACCTTCGTCCAAGAGGTTCTCGATTTCATTCGCTTCTTGAAGAACAAGACGGTAAAGGAGCATCTAGAAACGGCTCTTCTCAGCGAGTCCGCTTTGAGAAAAGACTGGTTGTGCCCAGAGGAGGACGAAGCGTGGCGAGATTTGTAAAAGGCGACGTCATTGTGGTCCCCTTTCCTTTCTCAGATTTAACCCAGGCTAAACGGCGCCCTGCGCTTGTTCTCGCCGAGTTGGAAGGCGATGACAGGATTCTCTGCCAGATTACCAGTCGATCGCTTCAGGACTAATACGCCATCCAACTCGACGATGAGGATTTTGCAGAGGGCGGTTTGAAGCGGAAGAGCAATATTCGTCCGAACCGTATCTTTACCGCGGACACACGGATCATTTTGTATCGAGCGGGGCATTTGAAGGCTGGCTAGTTGTAGCTTA
>JAGLXM010000068.1 GCA_023132915.1 Candidatus Bipolaricaulota bacterium | reverse complement strand
GAAACGCGGTTAAAAGACGAGACTGAACAGCGCTCTTCTAAGGGAAAGATCCTTCTAGAAGCTAAAGGGGTCTCGAAAGGTTTCCCCGGGGGTTGGGAACACCTCATACTGGATCACATAGATTTTGATGTCAGGGTAGGTGAGGTTCACACCCTCCTGGGGGAGAATGGGGCTGGAAAAACAGTGATAGCCAATATCCTCTCCGGATTTTACCTTCCTTCAAGCGGACATATCTATGTGAAAGGTAAGGAGGTCTTCTTCAAGTCACCGAGGGATGGCCTCGCCTACGGGATAGGTATGGTTCATCAAGAACTGATGCTTGTCCGGCCGTTCACAGTGGCGCAGAACGTTGCGCTTGGGTTGTCCAATGGCGGGTTCACCGTGCCTCTTTCCCGGATTGAGCAGAGGTTAAGAGAGCTTTCAGAACGATTTGGCCTTAAGGTCGATCCCAGCGCGAGAATCGAAGACCTCTCTGCCGGGGAGCAGCAGAGGGTGGAGATCATGAAGGTCCTTTATCACGATCCTGAGGTTCTCATCCTGGATGAACCGACCTCCTTGCTGACGCCGGAAGAGGCGGACAGCCTATTTGCCGTCCTTCGGGGTATGACCCAAGCAGAGTATGGGATCGTGTTTATCACTCACAAGATGAAGGAAGTGATGAAGGTCTCCGACCGGGTGACCGTTCTCAAGTTGGGCAAGCTGATGGGGACGACAATGGCTTCAAAGACAAGCGAGGCCGAACTGACACAGTGGGTCTTCGGCAAGCATACTCCGATCCATCTTGAACGGGAGATGAGTAGATCCGAGAAAGTAGTGTTGGAGGTTCAGGGTGTACACGCTCTTGGTGCCGAACGCAGGTTGGCGCTGCGTGGTGTCTCCTTCAACCTGCACGAGGGAGAGATCTTCGGGATCGCCGGCGTTGCAGGGAACGGTCAATCCGAGCTGGTGGAAGTCGTTACTGGGTTGCGGCAGGCTACACAGGGACGGGTCACCCTGTTTGGAAAAGATATGACCAATCGCCCGCCGCGCGAGTTCATCGAGGCTGGGGTTTCACACATTCCGGAGAAGCGTCGAGAGGCCGGGGTCATCGAAGGGATGACAGTAGCTGAGAACGTTATGCTAAAGGATTATAGAACCGCTCCGTTTTCCAGTAGTGGTATCTTGAGGAGGGCGCGGATTACGGAACACTCAAAAGAACTGATCTCGAACTTCAAGGCCATTGTGCCTGACCTGTGGAGAACGGAGACGAGAATCCTATCCGGGGGAAACATTCAACGTCTCATCCTCGCTCGGGAGACCTGGAGAAGGCCAAGGGTGCTCATAGCGGTTCACCCCACAGAGGGACTCGATACTAAGGCTCTAAACCAAACGTGGAATCTGTTCATGAGTCTGCGGGAAGAGGGCTCAGCGATCCTCCTCGTCTCTGAAGACTTAGATGAGGTAATGTCCCTATCGGATCGCATAGGAGTCATGTTCGAAGGAGAGATGGTAGCCATTGTCGAGGGAAAGGGAGCAGACCGGGCAGAGATCGGCTCGCTCATGGCCGGTGTGAGGAGCTAGCCCTTACTCTCGGATGTACGGTTTCCCCAGGGATTTGGGAAAGCGAACCCGTCCGATGACTCCCGCGACAACCAGGAGCGTAACGATGTACGGAAGCATGTCGAAGACCTGCCAAGGAAGGAAGGTGATGCCAGGGGTGTTCTTGATCCAGATTGCGAGGCTTTGGAATACGCCGTAGATAAATCCTCCAACCAAGGCCAAGATGGGATTCAGGCCGCTAAACACGACGGTCGCGAGCGAGATGAACCCCCGTCCCGCAGACAGCCCTTTTGTGATCGAGCCGATCCACGAGACACTCATGTATGCCCCGCCGAGACCGGCAAGGGCGCCCCCGACGGTGGTTGCCAGTAGGCGGACTCGATTGACGTTGATTCCGGCGACATCTGCAGCCTCCGGTGCTTCCCCTGTGGCCTTGAGTATCAAGCCAGCGCGGGTTCGCTTGAGGAACCAATAGGCAATGAATGGGACGATCACAGCGATGATGATGATCGGACTGAGTCCGCCCGCCGGCGTTCGGATGGAAGCCAAGCGATTCTCGGACGCGAGCAAGCGAAACCCCGGCTGGCCGAGGACGATGAGGCCGTATGCAACCATACCGGCAGCGAACAGGTTGATCCCGATTCCCGTAATCATCTGACTGCCCTTCCAGTAGGTGCTGATCACCGAGAAGATCAATCCCACTAGAGCTCCGGTTCCCATGCCGACAAGCAGCCCAACAACTGGACCCGCATGTTCTGCACCGATGACCCCGGTGAACGCGCTGAGGAGAAGGATTCCCTCCAAGCCAATGTTGAATAGCCCCGCAGTTTCACCGATTATTTCCCCCACGGCTGTGAGGGTAATCGGAACCATCGCGTGCAGCGCGATGAACAGGATGTTGACCAGTGAGTTCCAGCTCACGACTCGGCCCTCCTTCCGAGAAACCGCGGCCAACACAGCCGTGAGATTCGGAACATGCGGGTGAGCTCCGGCACGGCCATGGCTATGACGATGATTCCCTGCACGATGCGGACCATGTCGGTCGGTACGCCGGCTGTCATCTGCATCTGCCGTGCTCCGGCCGCGAGGCCGCCGAACAAGAGGGCCGAGAACAGCATCCCAATCGGGTGGTTCCGGCCGACCATCGCTACCGCCATCCCGTTGAAACCGAGGTTGGCGATCTGGGATAACCCTCCGAGCACCGCGTAGCTGGGCGGCGTCCCCATCGACATCGTCGCCCCGGCCAGTCCGGCACTCATTCCGCCGAGGACGAACGCGAGGACCATCGTACGTTTGCTCTTGATCCCACCGTACCGTGCGGCGCGAGGATTGAAACCAGCGGCTCTCACCTCGTATCCGGTTGCCGTGTGCCACAACACGATGTAGATGACGACGGCGAATGCGACCGCGGCGAAAATACCGTAGGACAGGTCTGTACCTCGGATAAGGATCGGGAACCGCGCCGTGATCGGGACCCTGAATGTGCGCGAAGAGACACGCGGATCCACTAGAACGCGCGCAACGAGGTAGAACGCCAGGAAATGTGATATCCAGTTGAACATGATCGTCGAAATGACCTCGTTTACCCCACGCGTGACGCGAAGCAACACGGGAATGAGACTCCACAACGCGCCAGCCGCCATCGCGAACAGGATGCCCACGATGAGATGAAGGCCGGGGGGAAGCGCGAAGTAGGCCACGGTCACCGCCGCGACCGCGCCCATGTAAAGCTGACCCTCTGCCCCGATGTTGAACATCCCCGCGCGGACACAGATCGCAAACGTTAGTCCCGTTAGCAGGAGAGGCGTTGCGCGGGCAGCAGCCGTCGCCAGCGAGTAGGTGCTGGCGAATCCACCTTTGAGCAGCGCTGCATAGGCGGCGAGTGGATTGAACCCTGAAATCCACATGATGATCGCCCCAACAATCAATCCAACTGCGGCGGCAAGAAGGGACTCGGCGGCTGGTGACAGACCGAGAAAAGCCTTCCGTGCAGCGGACTTCGCAGTAGTCGCAGACAGCTCATGGTTGCTCAACGCACACCTCCTTGCTCTCGCTCGTTACGCCACCCATGAGCATTCCAACGGCCTCACGGTCAAGGTCCGCTGGGCGGCAAACCGTCATGAATCTTCCCTCGAACATGATCGCTACGCGGTCGGAGCGGGCCAGCACTTCATCGAGATCAGCGGAGACGAGAAGGACGGCCCTCTCTCGGTTCCGCATGTCGACCAAGAGATCTCGTATATACTTCGCTGATGCGACATCCAACCCGCGTGTCGGCTGAGAGGCGACGATTACAGCCGGATCTTTGGCGAGTTCGCGCCCCACGATCAACTTCTGTTGGTTGCCGCCGGATAGGCTCTTGGCGGGCGCGTTTGTCCCAGCGGCCTGGATTTCGAATCGCTTCATCAGTTCCTCGACGTGTTTGCGAATACTGCCCCTATGTAGAATCGGGAGCCTTCTGCGGAACTGCTTTCGTCGGTGGATCCCGAGAATGGCATTCTCCGCGAGTGTGAAGGGGAGAACTAGCCCGACTTCCCAACGGTCTTCTGGAATGTGTGCGACGCCGAGGCGATAGATCTCTCGCGGGTCCTTCCCAAGGATGTCTGTTCCCCCAATGGTTGCTTCGCCTTGTGTGGGTACGCGGAGCCCGGTGAGGCATTCCACCAGCTCGCTCTGGCCGTTCCCCTCGACACCGGCGATGCCGAAGATCTCCCCCGCGTGGACGTCGAACGAGACTCCCTCCACGGCGATCTCGCCCGTGTTCCCGCGGGATACGAGATTCTTGACGCGGAGAACGACTTTCCCGGTCGCTCCCGCTTCCTTACGCTCCCACCGGATCGGCAGTTCCTCATCGCGTAACTCCACCGCGTCAGCGGCGCCGTCCAGCGCCTGTCCGACCATCAAGCGAGCCAGATGTTCCGTTGTCGCCTCTGCGGTGCGAACTTCTCCCACCAGTTCCCCGTGCCGAAGGACGACGATGCGATCGGTGATCGACTGAACTTCTTTCAGCTTGTGTGTGATTAGGATGATCGACTTGTCCTGGTCTCTGAGGCGACGAAGGAGATCGAAGAGCTCGTCGACTTCAAGCGGTGTTAGGACCGACGTCGGCTCGTCGAGGATCAACAGATCGACATCACGGGAAAGGACCTTGAGAACCTCCACCCGCTGCTGTTCACCCACGGCGAGCTTCTCGATCGGGACGTCGAGCGGAACATGAAGCCCACTCTCCTCCATCAACTGTTCGAGGCGCTTCTTCGTGTCAGCAAGTTGAATCGTACTAAAGGGGTGTTCGTGGCTCAGTGCAACGTTCTCGGCAGCGGTGAAGGTGCCCACCAGCGCGAAGTGCTGATGGACCATCCCGATCCCGAACCTCATCGCCTCGCGGGGATTGGCGAACCGCACACTGCCCCGGGGTGATTCAACACGGCCTTCGGTTGGCGGAAGCAGGCCGGAGAGAATCTTCGTCAGCGTCGTCTTCCCTGCACCGTTCTCCCCGAGTAGACCGACGATTTCGCTGTGGCGAATCTCAAAATCGACTCGCTTCAAGGCCTGCGTTCCGTCCGAGTAGGTTTTCGAGATTCCGTAGGCACCCAGAAAGAGGTCGCCCTGCTTGGTGTCTCGATCGGTCACATGATCCTCGACCATCGTCTCACCTACCAATAAGAAGAAGCGGGGGAGTCTAGCTCCCCCGCCGTTTCTATAGTCTTTGTCAAACCTTCACCGGGGCTACAGCAGCGGATAGGTTGCCCGCAGTGCCTCGATGTCGGTCAGCGTCTCTACGTACGGTACGACGATGTCGCCAGAGATGACACCCGCCTCGAGTTCGTCGAGTGCGGCCCAAATCCAGGGGGCGATATCGGCCCGGTTTGCTGCCCAGTTGCTGAGGACTGTGTACCTATCAGCCGCGTCGATATTGCCCTTGATGATCTCCACCTCAACCGACTCTGCGAGGGCGGCGGCTGTGCTCACGTAGACGCCGAGTTCGGCGATACCGAGCAAGCTTCTGCCGGATTCCCATGTGCCCTCAGCGACCATCTTGCACGCGTTGTATGTCGCGGTGTCGACGCGCTTGAGCATGCTCATCGGACAGAACTGCCCGAGCTCCCACCAATCCTGGTTCTGATCGACACCGAAGTAGTAGGGAGCCCCCATGGTCGTCCCAGCGTTGGCGTGGGCTGCGGCGACCGCCTGCATCATGCCGATGCCCACTCCTCCGGAGACATTGTACGAGCCGATGACGCCTTCGCCGATCTGACTCTCCATAATCTGCTTCCCGATGGCGGGGTCACTGAACGAACCAGAGTACGGCGCTAGCAGCTTGAGCTCTGGCTTCTCGGGCAAGCCCTTGACTTGTTGGTACTTCTCGAGTGCCCAGTCGATACCGACCCGATATCCGGCCTCGAAATGGTACATGACCGGACCTTCGAAACCGAATACGACGCCCACGCTGTCGAAGCCCAACTCGAGAGCCTGGAACGCGGCGAGTGCCCCAATGATCGCCGAACCATCACCCTCTTTGAACATGAAGCCGCGCACGTTGGCTGCACCTGGGACCCATCCGTCGACGTTAGCGAACAATTTGTCCGGGTACTCTGCGGCGACCAACTCGATGGACTCCGTGAGGAGCCACCCAACACCGATGATCACCTTGACATCGTCCATCTGAGCTTGAGCTCTCAGGTTGGGAAGATAATCGGCGGCGGTTTCGCTCTCTACGAAAACGATACCGTCGAAGCCGAAGTCCGCAACAGCCTGGACTACCCCCGCGTACGCAGCATCATTGAACGAAAGATCTCCAAGTCCTCCGGTATCGAGAACGATTCCGATCTTCCCCTTCCCCAAGCCGATCATCCCGACCA
>JAGLXM010000067.1 GCA_023132915.1 Candidatus Bipolaricaulota bacterium | reverse complement strand
ACCAAGTCCGCCGGCATCCACCACCCCAGCTTCCTTTAATGCCGGAAGCATCTCAGGGGTCTGAGCGAGGACTTCGCTTGCAGATTTAAAGATCTCCTCCGAGATGACCTTTAGATCCCTGTCTTTTAACTCACGAGCCCTCTTTGCTGCCGCGCGCATCACGGTGAGGATCGTCCCCTCCTGGGGGTCGCCCACCACCCGATAGGCCTCCTTCACCCCTTGGGCTAAGGCTTTTGAGAGGAGTTTCCCATCGATCCCCGATCTATGATCGATCGAATCGGTAAAGCCGGCGAGGAACTGGGAGAGGATTACACCGGAGTTCCCTCTTGCCCCCAACAAAGCGTTTTTAGAGATCAACTGTAATATTTGGTGAACAGTAAGTCCCTCAACCCCTATTAATCCCTTCACCACCGAACGAAGGGTCAGGCTCATGTTGGTCCCGGTGTCCCCATCGGGGACGGGGAAGACGTTCAAGGTATTGATGACCTCTTCGTTCTTCTCCAGGTAATGGCTGGCCGTGAGGGTGATCTTACGGATGCGTTCGCCATCAAGATCGACTGACGCTTGCACTATATTCTGTGAATCCCTCAAGGCATATCCTCCTCTATCAAACTTCGGCCTTCGTGCTTCGGGCCTTCCTGCGATCTCCATCAAGTGGCCGCCCTCGCTTGTAAATATCGTAGATGCGGCGATAGGTGCACGGCACGAAGACGCACGGGGTGCCATCGTCGTCTCAAGCTACCACGAGGAGCTCAACCATTCCCCCCACCCAGCCAGCACACCTTTGAGGGAGCCTCCGGCATGATGACCGATGTAACCAAGAGCTCGCCCGCCCTGCAGGCTGCGCGCCGAGACGAACATCTTAAGATCACGCAAGAACACGATCTTCCCTCTCTTTTTCAGCTTCCGTGCCAGCCGCACGTCCTCCGCGACCTTTGGGTAACCGTTAGATTCCTTGAACCCACCGACCGCGTGAAATGCGGCTTTGCTCACGGCGAAGTTCGGCCCGCAGAACAGGGGTCGCCCGAGGTGAAAATTCACGCCCTGAGACCAGGTGAAGAGAGGTTGCCCAAGACCAGCCCACACACCTTTTCCGGTAAGTTGGAGTGTGCCGAACGTCCCTACCACCTCCGGGTCTTGGAAAGGGGCGATCAAGCGCTCGAGCCATCCCGGAGAGGGGATGGCATCCGCATCGGTGGAGACGATGATCTCACCTTGAGCCGCTTTGAACCCGGCCTGCCTAGCCCGGGCCACCCCGGGCTCTTCCAGGCGGACCACTCGGGCCCCGAACGATCGAGCCACCTT
>JAGLXM010000066.1 GCA_023132915.1 Candidatus Bipolaricaulota bacterium | reverse complement strand
TTTAGAAGGACAAAGCGGGCCATGTTCCAGATCTTGTTTAAGAAGTTCCGGCTTGACTCGATGTCGCGCATCGCCACCCGCATCCCGCGTCCCTTGGAGGTGGACTGCGCCAAGGTGAAGCGTAATGCGTCCATTCCGTAACTATCCTTCACCTCCAAAGGATCGATGATGTTCCCCCGCGAGGAACTCATCTTTATCCCGTGCTCATCCTCGATGAGTGGGGTGAAATAGACCTGCCGAAATGGGACCTTTCCCATAAAGTGGATCCCCATCATGATCATCCTCGCTACCCAGAAGAAGATGATATCAAATCCAGTGATCAAAAGTGAGGTTGGATAGAAGTAGTTAAGTTCCGCGGTCTCCTCGGGCCAGCCCATCACCGAGAATGGAAATAGGGCGGAGCTAAACCATGTATCGAGAACGTCGGAGTCCTGATGGATCTCTGCACTCCTGCATGTCGGACATCTAGCCGGGTCCTCCCGGGAGACGATCGTCTCGCCGCAAGCCTGACAGTACCAGACAGGAATCTGGTGGCCCCACCATAGCTGCCGGGAGATACACCAGTCTTTGATATTCTCCATCCAGTCGAAGTACAGCCTCTTCCACCTTTTAGGGATGAACATGACCTCGTCTGAGCGAACAGCCTCTATCGCCGGGGCGGCGAGCTCCTTCATCCTCACAAACCACTGGTTGGAGATGAGAGGCTCCACCGGGGTATCACAGCGCTGGCAGTGACCAATCGAGTGTGGGTACGGCTCTACCTTCACTAGGACTAAAGCGGTCTTTAGATCCTCGATCACGCGGGTGCGTGCCTCCTCTACAGTAAGACCGGCATAGGCATCGGCGTTTTCGTTCAGCGTTCCATCCCCGTTTAGGATATTGATCGATCGCAGGCTGTGTTGGCGGCCGATCTCGAAGTCAACCGGGTCATGCGCTGGGGTTACCTTAAGGATGCCTGTCCCAAACTCCGGGTCGATCGTCTCTGAAGGAACGATCGGAAGCTCGCGTCCAAGAAGGGGCAGAATCGCAGTTTTTCCGATCAGGTGAGCGTGCGCTGGATCGTTTGGGTGCACAGCCACCGCGGTATCGCCGAGCATTGTCTCCGGTCGGGTGGTGGCAATCTCGATTACATCCTCAGAATCCTTTAGGGCGTAGCGGATAGTGTAGAGATCGCCCGGTTCTTCGTAGTGAATCACCTCGATGTCGGAAAGGGCAGTTTGGCAACGAGGGCACCAGTTGATCATGCGCTCGCCGCGGTAGATTTTCCCTTCTTCGTAGAGGCGAACGAAAACTTCGCGTACAGCGCAGGAAAGGCCTTCGTCGAGGGTGAACCTCTCCCGCTCCCAATCGGGAGAGGTTCCGAGCGCCTTCAATTGCCTGCGAATATGGCCACCATAGCGCTCTTTCCAGTCCCAAACACGCTCCACAAACTTCTCGCGCCCAAGGTCCTGTCGGGTGAGCCCCTCCTTGGCCAGTTCCTTTTCCACAACGTTCTGGGTAGCGATCCCTGCATGATCCATGCCAGGAAACCAACAGGCGACGTAACCATCCATCCGCTTATAGCGAATTACGATGTCGTGTAGTGTATATTGAAGAGCATTTCCAATATGCATCGCCGAGGTGATATTCGGCGGCGGGATAACCATGGAGAACCGCTTATCTTTGCTTGGGTCAACCTCAACGTGAAAGAAACCGTGCTCCTCCCAGAAGCAATGGATCCTTTCCTCTACCTGAGGTGGCTGATAGCGCTTGGAAAGCTGCATCGAACTCCTCCTCAAAGTGTTCGCACCCATATTAGCAAAATCGACCGAAGAACCACAATTTATGCCTTGTACAGGCTCACATCCAGGCCTTGAGGGTGAGCGAGTACTCGTGCAGTTCCTCTGGGGAGAAGAAGAGCAAAAGCTCATGCTGCGCCGAGGAGAGACAGTCCGACCCGTGCACAAGGTTCTTAGTAAGGTTGAGGCCGAAGTCGCCGCGGATCGTGCCCGACGCTGCCTTCTGCGGGTCGGTAACCCCCATCAGCCCTCGCACTACCTCGATCGCATTCTCGCCTTCAATCGCCATGGCGACGATCGGCGAAGAGGTGATGAATGCGACAAGTTCAGGAAAGAATGGTTTTTGTACGTGTTCTTGATAGTGGCGGCGAGCGAGTTCTTCGTCGAGCGAAAGCATCTTCATCCCAACGACCTTCAACCCCTTCTCCTCGAAGCGGGAGATGATCCGCCCCACAAGCCCCCGCTGCACGGCATCGGGCTTACAGAGAACCAATGTGCGCTGCACACTCATCGACGATACCTCCTACGGAGTTCGGATATAGCGGCGCCCCTCCACCTGCTGAATCAGGTTCTCCATCTGGAGCAAAAGCAAGGTATGCGCAGCTTCAGTTGGGGTAAGGTCACCATGAGCAATGATATCATCAATGTGAATCGGTTCAAGACCGATCAGTTCATATACGCGTCGCTGTGATTCCGAGAGGGCGGCAATCGTCGCTTTCGTTTTCGTGGGAGTTACCTTCCCCAATTTGGAAAGGTCGGGAAATTCGCAGAGCACATCCTCAACCGTTTCTACAAGCTTTGCCCCATCCTTGATCAGGCGGTTTGTCCCGACGCTCGCCGTGCTGGTGACGTTTCCCGGAACGGCGAACACCTCACGCCCCTGTTCCAAGGCCAGCCGGGCGGTGATCAAGGCGCCGCTTCGTTGCGGGGCTTCCACAACAATCACCCCACGCGAGAGGCCGGAGAGGACGCGGTTGCGCTGGGGAAAGCTCCACTTCGCCGGTCTAGTATCAAGAGGGTACTCACTTACAAGCGTCCCAGTATCACTGATTCTTTCGGCCAATCCTCTATTGCTCGCCGGATAGGGGTGGAGGAACCCCGAACCGAGGACTGCTACGGTCTGTGCGCCCGCTTTTAAGGCGCCGCGATGGGCCGCACTGTCAATCCCAAGCGCTAATCCGCTCACCACGACCAGACTAAGATCACCCAGATCACAAGCGAGCCGCTCGGCTACTGCCCTACCGTACCGGCTGCTGCGACGCGTCCCCACAATCGCGATTGTCCGCATCGTGTCAATTGTCTGATTTCCCTTCAGGTAAAGGATGGCCGGTGGGACTTCAATCTGGCGCAAGAGTGAGGGGTAGTCGGGGTCGAGGATGGTGAAGATTTGGATCCCCAACTCCTTGGATCGCGCAAGCTCGTGGTCGATCGCCTCCTCGCTGCGGGAGGAAGCGATCTTAGGCGCTGCCTTGGAGAAGCCGGGAAGCGCAGCGAGTTCTTTTTGCGGTGCCTCCCAAATCGCCTGTGGAGAGGTGAAACGATCGAGGAGGATTGCCATTCGCCGCGGGGTGAGCTCGCGGATCAGGTTAAGTCCGATCAAATAATGGTTCGCTGGTCTCTTCATTAAAGAAAGATATTAAACCTAAAGTATTCTCTCTGACAAGGGTTGTCTCTTCTGGGGGTTTTCTCGCGGTCGTTGAGTGTCTTTCGTTGTTTGGCTATGATCCTTCCCGGTGACAAGGATGCCGATTATCTTATTCATTATTGCGTGCGTAGAGGTCGCCTCGCTGATTAAGCTCGGTCAGGCCATCGGCGGTGGACCGGTACTGGGAGTGATTATCCTCACCGCCGTTTTTGGGTTGACTCTTCTTCGCCTGGGTGGCCGATCCGCCTTAACAAAACTTACGGCGAGCGTCTTTGCAGGGAGACTCTCCGCAACGGACCTCCTCCGCCGTGAACTGTCCCTCTTAGTGGCGGGTATCCTCCTCATCGTTCCAGGACTGCTCACCGATGCTGCTGGGATCGTGTTCCTTGGACGATACTTTTTCTTCAGATTCCCTTCTCACCGGCCCAAAAGTGAGGAGGGTGATGTGATCGACGTCGAGTACCAAGTCCACGACAAGGCGCCGCGAGAGTAAAGGGCAAGCAAGAACAAGTGTAAAACGAGCCCTCCGATCCAGATTCCCATCCAGGAGGGAACCTGAAATTCGGCAAACGGGAGTCCTCCCAGCCGCTCTACAACCCAGATTAGGGATTTTAGCATCCAACCAAACAGAATTCCCACCGGGGTAAAAAACGGTGTCCAAGAGCACAAAAGGGCAAAAAGACCGCTCCAAAGTG
>JAGLXM010000065.1 GCA_023132915.1 Candidatus Bipolaricaulota bacterium | reverse complement strand
CAGTATAGCCTGTATGGGCAGTTTTTCAAGGCGGGGGAACCTCCCTGGAAACAACCGTGTGAGGGGAAGTGGAGACGAGACAATGATCGGCAATCTCAGCAACGGAGTTAAAAGGGAGAACACTTAACTGCGAGGTTTCATCGTCGTTTTCGAAGCGGTAATTAATCGGTACACTCGAGAGGTGAGCCGCCTCGCTGTGGGTGACGGTGATCCGACCCGCCAGTTTGATGATCGCGCGTACCTGGGAAGGCGACTTGCGCTGCCAGTTGGTACGCACAAGGGTCATCGGCCCGCGGTGTGTAGGAAGATAAACCCGCAGATCTTGGGGGAGGAAGTAATTCTGTAAGGCGCGCTTTTCCTCCTCATCCATTGCCAGAACAATCTTCACGTCGGGCGGGTGCTTATAGTAGAGCGTAAAATCGAGGAGTTTAAGAGCATTTAAGGTGAATCCCTCCTCGACGAACAGGTTCTCCAACCTCTTCCCAAACTCGGCAAGGGTAAGCTTGCAACGCCGATGAGAACACATCGAGTCGTCAGTGGATAGGCCGAGCCTCTCGGCTAACCCGATCAAGCGGTCGTCGTCTCCCACCCTCAGGTCGCCGAGATCCTCACGATCGAACCACCCCTCGAGCTCAGGGCGACTCGGAGCGAGGAGACGCGCTGAAAGGGGACGCAGAACAAGGCCACTAATCCCAAGGTCTTCGGTAATTCGCTCCATCTCCTCCTCGTAGAGCCCATTGTGACCAACGATCTCTCCAGTAACGATGAAATCAGCCTGGATCCTTTCCATATAGCGAATGGCGCGCGACAGCATAAGGGTTCGACAGCTCAGACAACTACGCTTGAGTATGAAGCAGCTACCAGGTGGTATATTGGCTAAGCGCCGGTAGTCCTTCTTTAAGGACTGTGTCCGAAAGCTCACTCCCGGCCATTCGCTTTTCACCAATTCACGAACGGCCTCGTACTCTTCGAAAAACGGGGAACGGAAGTGAAGGAGTAAGACTTCATCCACCCCCGGTGTATGCTCAACCAAGCGGGTTACAACCTGGCTAGCTAAGCTTCCGGAGAACAATGAAAGTGCCTTTACCACGTTTTTCCCCCGATCGTTCGCATTGGTCTACCGCCTCGATTCAATCAGGGCATAGTGCCCATCACGCCGATGGTAGATGATGCTCATCCGATTGGTCTCAGCGTTGATGAAGACCAAGAATCCCTTATCGATCGCCTCCAACTGCAGGACAGCCTCCTCGGGCGTCATCGGTTTGTGGAAGTAAATATCCGTACGCAGAATCTCTTTGTGGTCAACCTTTCCCACTATGGAGGAAGCTTCTGCGAAAGACGCCCCCATCCCTCGGGCCCTGGTATCGTTGAGCTGATCCTTGTATTTCACAAGCTGGCGCTTCAATCGGTTGATCGCTTTGTCGATCGAGGCATACATATCGGGTGATTCCTCGTGCGCTTTGATGATCTTCCGGTTGGTTAAGTGAGCGTGGAAATCGGCAATCTGCCGCTCCTTCTCCACTGACAAAACGACATCGACACTGATGATACGATCAAAATAGCGCTTCAGGGCCTCGGTCTTCTCCAGCACATAGCCCCGCAGCGCTTCACTCGGTGCGGCATGCCGCTCAACGATTTTCACCTTCATGCCCCCTCCTTCCCCGATCAAATTGTAGCAAAAGAGGGGGGATCGGTCAATGGGTACAGCAAATTACATAGCTTGAAATTATTGTAGCTGTCATCTATCTTATTACTGCGTTTCCCAAGACAGCAAGGCGGGTACGGAGGCATTGAGCGATCAGATGAAGCTCCTGCGCTCCGATATCCGGTTTATAGATTCCGAATTCACGCGTAACAAACGCCTTCAGGTTACTGCGATAATGAAGGCCGTCGCTACGCCGCTCACGGACAATCAGGCCCATGTCGAGGAAATCCCGGGGTGGATCGTCCTCGATCACCCCTTGCGCGCAGCCTGTCCAGGCAGCAATCTGTCGGACCGAATAAGAAGTCGGGGCATGGGCTACGGCAAAGGCAAGGATACGTCTATCGAGAATACCTTTCTTGGCTGCACGGGAGACAAGCCGGTCGATATGCTGCCTCACCGCCTGGGGAAGCGAATTCGTAGAGCCTAGCTCATCGATGTCGATCACCTCCCCCTCATCAAAGGGAGCCTCTATCACTGGGTCAGAAGCCACTGGCTTGCGCGTTGCCACTGAATCGGAGACCGAACCCATCGACCGGGCTGCTTTCGCGGCGACCTTTCCTCCCTCGACCGAATGGACGATCGCCTTGGAGATATCCTGCATGTTGGGGGGGGAAGGAGAAGGGATCTCCACCTTGATGTAGCCGAGCGTACGGGCGGCCTCCTCCAACTCGGCGATCGTCTTGTCCTTCTCCGCAAGGACGGCCTCCAACTGCTCAAGCCGCCCGCGCAACTCTTCAATACGGGACTTCTTCCCCTTCCCCACTTTGGCCCGCTCGATCGCCTCGATAATCGACTGGTTCACCTGCCTAAGCTCGGGGGTAACGACCACTTCAAGTGAAGGAGTGAAACCAGCGTGGAAGGTCTCCCGTTCCCGCACATAGATGGGGAGGATCGTTTCCCTATTTATGTATACGCAGTCCCCTGTTTCAAGGGCGGTGATGATTTCCTTCACCTCGCTCTTCCGCCAAGGGAGGAGCTCTCCATACACGCGCATATCCACTTCATGCACGACCCGATGAAGAAAGAGCATTCCGGCTTGGCTCAAGACATCTTTCTCCACCTTGGCGCTACGCTGCGAAATGATAATCGCCCCCAGGCCACGCTTGCGACCGCGCAGAGCGATACGGCTGATCAGCTCCTTCAATTTAGTCCGAATTCCCTGAGGGATGAACTCATGGGCTTCCTCTATCCCAATGATGTACGGGCGGCGAAGCTTGCCAGCCAGATTCCACAGCGCGGTCAGGTACGCCTTGAGAAACTCAGAGCGCTCCTCGGAGAGGAAGCCGCTTAGGTCGAGGACAACAGGAACGTTCTTCTCCATACTGACCTGCGCGATCTCTTCAGCGCAGTCAACGTCGACCTCGATCTCCACCCCTTTACCCTGTCCGACCACGAGGACCTCGTAACGCTCCTTCAATCCGAAGTACTCACCGTCGATATCGACAATGGAGAGCGGATAGTTATGTTTTAGGAGTTCCTCAAAGATGACTCCGGCGGTGTTCGACTTCCCCGAGCCACGGATCCCGAGAATGGCAATGCACTGGCCGATGATCTGTTCCAGATCGAGTGCCAGGTCGTTGCTGATATTAAGTGGGGTTCCCATTATCGTGAAGACCCATCAAGCATCACGTGCAAGAATGGACGCCCCGAAGCACACGGTACTCTAACCGGCGCGCTGTCCTATCGTGACACGGCAATCGCCCCTCTTGCCATCTCCTTTCCATCACAGTGATTGACCAAACGAGGTTATCGGAAGGTACTAGAGCTTCCCAGGGCGCTTGTCCCATCGATCGATGCCCTAGTTCCCCTCCTTCGCCGGATCTTGCTGCGAGAGGAGCGCGCGTACTGCGGCGAGGGCCTCCTCACGGGTGGTGATCTCACCAGCGAGGATCCGATCGTGGATCGCCTCAAGGATCTCACCGAGCAGGGGTCCTGGCTCAAGCCCCATTTTCAGGAGGGTGTGTCCGTCTATCAGCTCTCGCGCGCGCTTCAGGCCGCAGACGCGATCGATGTGCTCAACAACACGCAGGGTTTCTCGAAGGATTGGGGCCCAGGCGGAGGAACGATGAACACTCGCCTCGCAGTCAGCGATAAGAACCTGCAACAGGTCGAAGAACAGCGGGTAACGCTTCCGGAGCGTGCGAGCCACTGGGACCTCCCCCTCGCTCAAGAAGCGGACCTGTTTTCCCCGACCCATCTCCGGAAAGGCAGCAATCCGCATGTGATTCTTGATGAGGAAGAAGAGGCGCGAGATCTCCTGTCGACTGAGGCGAAGTCTCCGGCCGATGGTCCTCGCCATCCGTCCCCCGACAGCGCAGTGGCCTGCCATGTTCGCCCCCCCGCTTCGCTTAAGTGCATAAGGCTTTCCAACGTCGTGCAAGAGAACGGCAAACTTCACCAGCGGGTCACGCACAAACCCGTCGGCAACCCTCACCGCTTCGATCGTATGGATATACACGTCACCCTCTGGGTGATACTCCTCTGGTTGAGGGACGCCCTTCATGGCAACGACCTCGGGGAGAATGCGCTCCAGGAGACCGTATTCATCAAGGAGGGTGATTCCGCGCGCTGCCTCGTCGGTCCTCAGGGTGCGAAATAGCTCTTCGCGGATTCGTTCCCAGGAGATGGACCGGATTTTTTTCGCGTTCTCTTGGATCGCTTCGGCCGTCTTCGGGTCAACCTCCCCGTGAATCTGACAAGCAAAGCGGACCGCCCGCAGCATCCTTAGGTAATCCTCAGTGAAGCGGACCTGTGGGTCACCAATCGCCTGGATGCGACGGGCTTTTAGGTCCTCAATCCCGCCTACTAAATCGATCACAGTGCCGTCGCTCGTGGCGGCAAGGCCGTTGATTGTCAGGTCACGTCGTTTGACATCGCCCTCAAGGTCACGTACAAGTTCGACCTTTCCTGGCCAGCGGCCGTCGTACTCCTCCTCGACGCGGAAGGTCGCCACCTCAATCTCATGACCGTCAGGGGCGAGGACCATCAACACCCCAAATTCCTCCCCCACCCCGACGATTTGGCGATCGTGGAAGAGTCGGCGAATCTCATCCGGAGGGGCCGAGGTCGCAATGTCGACCTCCTCCGGATAAAACTCAACCTTTGGATCGAGCTGCGCGAGCAAGCCGTCGCGAACAAC
>JAGLXM010000064.1 GCA_023132915.1 Candidatus Bipolaricaulota bacterium | reverse complement strand
TTCCCCAAGCCGATCATCCCGACCAGGGAGATCCCCAACAATACTACCGCCAACAGGGTCAAAATCCTCTTCATTGGTACCTCCTTTTCCTCTAGCCCAATGCTGGATAATCCAGCAGCCCTCTTTCACTTCATTCTACACACATAGGAAGGCGATACCAAGTTTTTAAACGGACTACTTTGTTCACCGGTGCTTTCAGCCTTACAATGAGGTTTATGTTTCATCGTCTATTGTTGCTGGCCTTTATCGCTTTGCTCCTGCTCTCGTTTCCTGCGGCCGGATCTTACGCCTGTCTTGGTTCCATCTTTGCCGACGTCTACACCGCCTTTGCGCCCCTGTATGCCTTGCATGACTCATATGCCAATTACTTGTTTACCGGTTCTGAGGTGACCGTCCCTTCCGGCCTGGACGAGGCGTGCGAGGAGTTATCCCAGCACCTTGGGAAGCTGCATATGGGATTAATTATTCAGACTGACTCACAGCGTGTAGAAGTGCTCGCCCATCTTGCCGACCTGCAGGGGAACGTCGCTTCCTTTTGCGCGACTCAGCAAGAACAGATCGCGGCGATCGCCGCCATGGAAGAGAATGACCTCACCCTCTTTTCGCAAGCATCGGAAAGAGGTCTGTTTGCAGAGATCAAGGAGTTGAGGACCCTCCTTGACGAGGTCTTTACTCTCACCCTGGAGAACCTGACAGAGGCGCGAGATCAGTGGATGTTCAATGCCGCCTTTGTTATCCGTACCCTTATCAACCAGGAGGAAATCGAGCAGATCAACTTGAGTCTCGAACAGATCCTGCTTGGGTCAGAGGAGACTCCACCCCCACCAGAGGATCTCCCCGAAGAGGTCTTGCAGGGGCTCCACGCTCTCGTTTTCTTTAGTGGCAGGAAACTTACCCCGCAAGAGCAGGAGGAAGTGGTAACCCTCGCGCGTACGATCTACGCTTACCTTGTGGAAGAAAGCCAGAAGAGGTGCCTCAATTAGCGAAAGTATTGGGGGTTAGGGAAGGCGGGCCTGCTGCCTTTTACCCGCCTTCCCAGGGTGAGAACCGTTGGCTGTTCTCTCGCACCTCTTTATTAGCGTCTTTTGAACAACCGCTGGCTGGAGATGTCATACGGCTGTGCGAGGAAGGGGCAGAGGGTACCGGTAAGGAGGTAACGATAAGGGCCTTTTCCCCTTGAGTCCTGGGCTCCTCGCAGCAAACGTGCATCTCTTGCTCCTTGTCTTAAAAGCTATCGATAGGTTACGTGTAGGAAGCAGGCTACACGAGGGCAGGGGTCAAGGAAGCAGAGGGTGTTTACGACGAATGGTGAACTCACCAGTCCAGTAAGAGAGTGTCGTATGTCCTTCTTACTTTTACTCGGGGGGTGTCTTGGCGACCCGCCAATAGTCCTGCACGGTTTGAATCAGGCGTTCGAAGTCCTTTGAGTCGACCGGTTTGGTCATATAACTCGCTGCTCCACTATCATAGGCCTTCACCATATCCTCCTGGGATGTGGAGATGGTGAGAACGATCACCGGAATTCGCCGCAGGCGATTGTCGTCCTTAATCTTGGCCAGAACTTCGAGCCCATCGATCTTAGGGAGTCTCAAGTCGAGTAGGATCAGATCGGGCCGTGGCGCGTCTTCGAACTCGCCCTGGCGGTAAAGGAAGTTAAGAGCCTCTTCTCCGTCACGGGCGAAGGACAGCTCGCACTTGACCTCGCTCTTCCTCATGGCCCGCTTGATGATCGTGACGTCGTTGGGGTTGTCCTCGACGACAAGGACTTTGATCTTCTCTGGGTTAAGCATGGATGTTCACCTCTTTCTTGGCTGCCGCTTTGGGAATGGTAAAGTAGAACGTAGTTCCTTTCCCAACCTCCGATTCCACCCAGATCTCCCCCCCGTGTTCCTCCACGATCCGCTTGCAGATCGCAAGGCCCGCTCCGGTACCTTCATAGTGCTCTCTAGGGTTCAGTTTCTCAAATAGTCCGAAAATCTTCTCGTGATATCGAGATTCTATTCCAATTCCGTTGTCCTTTACGAAAAGCGCAACCGTTCCTCTATTATTTGACTCCTTTGACCAGCCGACGCGTACCGTCGGGAGCGCCTTGTCGTTGAACTTTACTGCATTGACAATTAGGTTGCGGAATAGTTGACTGATACGCGTCTTGCTTCCCATCACTGCTGGCAGACCGTCTTCCACCTGCAGATTGACCCCGCGCAGGCGAACATCAAGATCCTCTTTGATCTCATCCAGGACGCGCTTCACGGTGACTCGCTCAAACGATGTGGTATCCATGTGGATGCTGGAAAGATCGCGAAGGTCGTCGATTAATTGCCGCATCCGAGCCGAGGCGTTCTTCAATGTGCGCAGGTGATCCGCCCCTTCTTCGTCGAGCCGGTCCGCATAGTCCTCTAGCAGGAAGCCGCTGAACGCTTCCACTGTACGCAAGGGTTCTTTCAGGTCGTGCGAGACGACGCGTGAGAACTCCTCCAGCTTCTCGTTGCTTCGCTCCAGGTGTTTTGTCTTCTCGCGCAAGCCTTCCTCCAACCGCTTTATCTTTGTAATGTCGATGTAGTGGTCGATACGGCCTCCCTTATACCTTTCCGTCTCGATCGGGATCGATCGATACTCGAGGACCCGCTCCTCTCGTCCCAGGCTGGGACGGACACGGCAAGTATAAGAGTCGATTCTGTTTCCGTTCCCGATTGCCTCCTCTACCACTTGGCCGAAGTCCTCCGCTTTCTCAAAGGCGCCGACGTAGCGACCAAAGGCGCGCAGAGCGTCAATCCCGATCAGGCGCTCACGGTCAATTCCGAAGAAGCGAGCGAGCGTTTCGTTTGCCCACACTACCTGCCGTTTGCTGTCGGTAATAATGATCCCCGAGTCAAGGGTGTCAATCGCGTCCTCGATCAGGTAGCGGTAGCGTGCCTCCGTCTCCATCAGGCGACGCTCCAGTTCCACCTGCTGGCAGAGGTTGCACGCTTCCATCACCGCTACCCGTTCCGTCGCTCGCGTTGCCTTGATTTCAACCGGGATTACCGTGCGCTTCTGCGAGATGAACCTAAACTTTACGTCTCGTACTTCTCCCCGTTCGAACAGGCGCAAAAGCTCGACCTTCATTTGGTCAACATCTTCTGGATGGACGTACTCTGAGAGTTGTAAAGACCGCTTGGTCGGGTAGCCAATCGTGCTCCGAGAGGTCTCGTTCCGTTTCAGGATCGTCCCGTCTTTGTCGATGAAGTGGATAACATTGAGAGAGTTCTCGAAGATTTCCTCGTCGTAGTGATCCTGAAGGCTCTTCGCCCGCCGCCATTTTTCCCGGCGAAGTCCTCTTTTTCGGTTTACCAAACCGATCCCTCCTCCCAAAGCGAGGTCCATTGTCACAAGGGCCAGTAAGAGGGATGGTTGCTTCATCCCAAAGGATACCAGTAACAGAATCCCGATAAACGCTGTGGTTAACCCGAGAAGAAGGCCTCCCCTAAGTTGTAGCCAGTAAGCACCGAGAATCAAAGCTACGGAAAGAGAAGTGAAGGTAAGCCCGATAGGGGGATAGCCTGCGGTACTGAGGAGTGCAACTGCAAGGATCGCGATACCATACGCGATAATGACGATAATTGCTCTCTCCACCGCGTTCAATCCGCTCACCAATAATGAACCGTCCTTGAACGACGCTTCTGCCCTCCAAATTGCTAAAAATGCCCATCGGAACTATAAAAGACATAGGTCAAACTCGAAAGGACACCGGTCACCTGCTTGGGAGACGTTCTTCTTGTGAGCTTCAGATGATCAAGTTGGTCGTGAGATCTACGGAGAAGGGCTCCATGATCTTTTGCAGGTAATCCTCGCGTAGAATCTTGATCTTGCGGCTTTCAATTGCGATGATTGACCTGCTTTCGAGTTCACTCAAAGTCCGAATTGCCGTCTTGGAAGATACGCCAGCCATCTCCGCCAACTCGGCCCGGGAGAGTTCTACTCCGCTTTTCCCCAGATGGAGGATCAGTCGGGCTAGGCGCTCCTTACTCGATGAGTAGGATCGCTCGGCCAGCTTGTTCTGGAACGCCTTGAGCTCCCCAGAGAGTTTCTCGTACAGTCGGAAGATAGTCTTTGGGTGACGCTCGAGGAAGTAGAAGAAATCTCCGCGCTCGATGAATCCGACCACAACTGGTTCGAGTGTCTTGGCGTAAGCGTTATGACTCCCTTTATCGAACAGAGTCGTCTCCCCAAGGATCTCGCCTGGGCCAGCGATCTTTAGGATCTGGCTCTTTGCGCGCATGCTACGCTTGACAAGCTTGACCATTCCCTCGAATATAAGATAGAAACCGAATGCTGGTGCCCCCTCCTGAAAGATGATCTCTCCCCGGCCATACTTGATCTTACGTACGCTTTCCCGGAGCTTATCTAAGTCCTTCCCCTTAAGATCGGAAAAGATGCGAAAATCCTTGAGATCGACCATGCCTACCCCCTCTACCATAAGGCTGCTCGTTCGCCTATCACCTTTTCTCCACCCCCTCATCACCCCGACACGGGGGTCAAACGTCCCGCATTGTAACAGATATCACATTGAAAACCAAGTCCCCTCGGGGATCTCGGTTGCACGTTCGCCGTAACGCAGGTTAGAATGAGAATTTGACATGAAGGAATACGGACAGGGAGAGAAAATCGGCGTAGCGGTCATTCAACCGGCGCTTGTGGAGGAGGGGGACGCCCGGCGCCTTGCTCGAGTGGAACGTCTCCTCTATGGGGCGCGGGGTGCTGACCTTGTGCTCTTGCCGGAACTGTGGCGTGTAGGCTACTCTGATTTTTCTTCTTATTCGAGGAAGGCGGAGACGCTTGAGGGAGAAACGGTCTCATTCTTGCGTAAGGTGACGAGGGGACTGGGGATTTACCTGTTGGGCGGAAGCATTGTAGAACGGCAGGGGGAGAGACTCTACAATACCGCTGTTCTTCTCGATCGTGAGGGGAAACTTATTGGGTCCTATCGCAAGGCCCACTTGCTCAGCTACCGCTCGCAGGAGCGGGATCTCCTCACCCCAGGCGGGGGCAGTGAAGTGGTGAAGACGAAGATTGGGCGCTTGGGGATTGCCATCTGTTACGATCTGCGCTTTCCCGAGCTTTTTCGAGGGATGAGTGAGCAGGGAGCGGAAGTGTTCCTTATCCCGGCTGCCTGGCCCTCGGCGCGCATGGAGGCATGGGAGAGTCTCTGCCAGGCGCGAGCGGTGGAAAACCAGGGATATATCATCGCCTGTAACGCCGTGGGGAGAGGGTTGCTGGGGCGGAGCATGGTCGTCGACCCGTGGGGGGTAAAGGTAGCTGCCCTCGGGGTTCGGGAAGGGGTGCTGCGAGCCGAGATCAATTTAGAGACTCTCAGGGACTTCCGAGACGAGTTTTCGGCATGGCGCGAACGCTGACTGGCGTTATAGAAGGCTTCTTGACACGTGACGAAGGGCTACTTAAACTTCTAACGTCCTAATGTGCCGGAGTGGCGGAATTGGCAGACGCGCAGGATTCAGGATCCTGTGAGGCTTACACCTCGTGTGGGTTCAAGTCCCACCTCCGGCAGAGCATCTTACCCCATTGAGAGATTGAGCGATCGGGAGATTGAGTAATTTACTCAATACTTCACTTAGACATTCAGTCTCTCGCTCATTTACTCAATCCATCCCCGAGGTTTTCTCTTAGCGGCAAACAGCAAGAATGCCAAGTCCGACAAAGATCGCCTGCACGATCCAAAGCCTGAGAACGATCTTCGGCTCCGGCCACTCCACCGTTGGAAGAAGATAGGAGTAGTCGATCCCCTCTGCGCGCTCAAAGTGGTGATGCAGCGGGCTGATCTTGAAGATCCTTTTTTTGGCTAGTCGGTAGTAGCAGACCTGCAGTATGACCGACCCCGACTCGAGGACGAGGAGCCCGGCAAGTAAAGGGAGAATGAGCGCCGTACCACTTACAATAGCGAGTGAAGCAATGGCACCTCCTAAGGCGAACGAGCCGACGTCTCCCAGGAAGAGATGCGCCGGATAGGCGTTCACCCACAGGAAACCGATCAGGATTCCCCCGAGAGGAAGGATAACGTTTTGGAACTCTTGCTCGGGGAAGAGGAAAAGATACCCGAGAAGTATGAGGATCGTTACCCCGGTTGCCAGCCCGTCGAGACCATCAGTCAGGTTCATGCTGTTCGTGGTTGCCAGGAAAACACTTAAGACCAGGAGGAAAGTGAGGATCGCAGAGGGAGACAGGATTAGCGATGAGAAGGGGACGTGAAGCGGGGTACGTACTGCATGCGGAAACAAGAAGAAGAGAATGGTTGAAAGACCAGTAACAAGGATGATCTTCTGAGGGGGGGAGAGGCCCAACGAGCGCTTGTGTTGCAGGGAAAGGAGGTCGTCGAGTAACCCGATCCCTCCGCACAAGAGGCCACCGAGAAATATGAACAACCCTTCCCGGGAGAGGAGCTGAAAATGATGCAAAACAGGCAAGCAGATCCCCCACAGAAGGAGGATGACTGCGCCACCCATGGTTGGGGTTCCGCTTTTACACTCGTGAAGGTGGGGTCCGTATTTTCGGATCCGCTGACCAAGTGAGGCTCGCCGCATTCGCGCGGCGAAGAGGTGGGCAACAATGGCCGTCACCGGAACGAGGAAGAGGCAGAGAACGACGGGAAGCACCACCTTCAACCGCTTCCGCGGAACTCACCGTCGGACTCAAGGAGCTTGCGCCTCAAAGTTGCCAGCGCCTTCTTATCCTTCTCCTCGAGTGCCTGCCGTACTAGCTTATACAGCTCGTAGGTTGTCAGGAGACAGAACCCCTGTGACTTGCACCCCCGCAGTACATCGGGGGTAAATTGAGTCGGCCGCCGTTTCGGATCGAGTTCGCGCGAGCCACTTACCACCAAGATTCCCTTGTTGGGGCCCTCCCCTTCGGTACGAGCACGGTCGACCCAGTCGAGAAGACGTCGGTAGGGGCCAAGACCGATCATTGCCTCCTCCGAGGCCGAGGCGGTACCGATAGCATCCCCCTCATTGGAGCGCAGAAGCAGGTCGTAGTTCGACTTCTCAACCGTGAATCCAAGAGCGCGGAAGGAGTCTGCTACAGCAGAAAGGAAGGTAAAACGGCCCTTGGAGTACAGGATCCTGTTGTACTTCGTCGTTTCCTCCAGCCGGGAGGCAACTTCCTCTACTTTAAGGTTGAGCTTCTCCCGGCGACTGGTAAGGCTCGAAAGTTCGTCGCGCAGAGCATCCTCCCCAGGAAGGGGATAGGCAGGAAGCCAGTCCGGCTTTGGGGCGAAGGCAGGATGAAGGACCGCAGTTGAGACTGCCTTCAGCAAGGCGGCTGCTTCCCGTGCTGGGGAGACCCCCTCAAGTGGCGGAAGGAGAACAAGCCTCCCCTCATCGAACGGAATTTGAAGCGCGATAACATCTCCAACTTTATTGCAGGCGAGGACCGTAGCGAAATGAGAGATCGGGGTAGAGAGGAGATCCTGATAGACGGCTCGATAGAGGATTCTCCCCTTAAACTCGTGCAAATAGTCTTCAAACGGATCTCCTGTTCCCCTAAAGACTACATCCTTTCCACATCGTGGGAGAAAGCGGCTGTTCGCCGGGAAGGTAAGCTGATGGTGGCGGTCAACGAGTGAAACAGTGGGGAGCCAACTGTAGCGGTCGATCCGCTCGCCGGGCGCACCTTGCGCCATTACTTCCAGTGGCTCTCCGCGCGGACGCAAGCGACAGACGATGATGCCGCTTGCCTTGTGTAAGAGATCGGCCGCTTCAGCGCGGCGCTTCGCCATCAAGCGCGAAAGCGTACGGCCGAACCCGCGATCGCTGTCGGTGTAAGTGCGACGCACCCCATCCTTCTCTGGGGGCACGTCGTACACCCAGAGGTCACTGACCGGGTTCGGATCGATTAAAAGAGCATCGAACGAGGCAAAGGACGGCCCTTCGAAGAACCCTTCTTCCCCGACCTCAGGGTGTTTGAGCTCCCAATTGATCGCCAGAAAATGACCTGTCATCGCGCGGCTATCTTACACCGAGAGGAACTTGAGGGACAACTTCACGTATGAAGAAAAAGGGGTCGCGACCGTCGCGACCCCTTTCTTTAGCTGTGCCTATAGCGGGTTCTTCAGTGGCCTTCCAGGGTGGTGATATCGGTCGTCCACCAGATGAACCTGCAACTTAGGCCAAGAAAGTAAGGCTCATTGTACTTGGAGGCTTGCCCGACCCTGAAGTTCATGCTCGGTACAAGCGGCCCACTACTCCCACTTTGTAGCCCCACCACGAACGGGGCGGTCAACGGGTGGACCATGCGGTAGCGCAGGTAGATGAAGCTTGGCACCTCCTCCAGGTCTCCATCCCCGTCGATGTCAAGCTTCAGGCTCATCCAGATACTGTCTGCAGAAGAGACGGTGAAGGTGTAGTCAATACTCCCACTGCTTAAGCTTTCCTGGAAGGTTAGGGTCTTGCCGCCCTCGGTGGGGGTGGGGACGATTCCCATAGGGGCAACCCCACCGCTTATCGTCTGGTTGACGTTCTCAAACGAGCCGTCGGTGCGCAGTTCCAGTTTGTAGCTATGGGCGCTGGTCCAGGTGGCCCCAGCGTTTACTGTGATGTGCCACGTGTTAGTTCCCCATACGAAGATTCCCGGGGTTCCGCCCATCGGCGGCCCACCTGGAATGCCGCCCCCGATGATAATGATCCCTTGGGTTATTGTCGAGGAAAGGCCACCGTTGTCGACTACGGTGAGGCGAACCACGTGCACTCCCACGTCGTAGTAGCTAACAGTGACGAGCTGGCCACTTGCGTCGTTGATTCCATCGCCGTCACGATCCCACAGGTAGGAGACGATGTATCCATCTGGGTCGTAGGACATGGTAGCATTTAGCGTTATCTGCTCTCCGAGGCCCGGAGAAAGTGGCGAGTAGGTGAAAGAGGCGACCGGTGGTTGG
>JAGLXM010000063.1 GCA_023132915.1 Candidatus Bipolaricaulota bacterium | reverse complement strand
CTCATGGGCTCCCCCACCGGCGGGACGGTCGGCCACTACCTTTCTCTTTCACTTGCCCGCGGGGTGGATCTTATCATCCCGATCGGCCTGCAAAAGGCGATCCACACACCCATCACCGATCTCGCAAACGAGCTTGGCAGCGGCCGACTCGACCTTTGCATGGGAATCCCATGCGGGATGCACCCCTTGGTGGGAAGGGTCGTCACTGAGATCGACGCCCTGGAGACGCTCTTCCCTGTTGAGGCGATGCAGGTCACTAGCGGCGGTGTCGGCCAGGGCGCAGGGAGCGTCTCCCTCCTGATCAAGGGGGAAGAGGCAGCCGTGAGGAAAGCATTCGAGCTAGCAAACTCACTGGTTGATGAGCCGGACCCAGGTCTTGAAGGGAGTGCATGATCGATTCTTACCTCACACTCAAAGAGCCGGTCTCTACGCGTATCACGCGTAAGAAGTCGCGTTTCATCGGGCTCCTCTATCCGGCTATCTCCGAGAAGGAGATCGAAGAAATCCTCGGGCGCGTGCGGCGCAACTACCATGATGCCTCTCACGTTTGCTATGCATACCGTCTAATGGGAGAGTCCGATCCGATAGTTTACACCGAGGATGCCGGTGAACCGGCCGGCTCGGCCGGCGGCCCGATCATGCAACAGGTAGAAGCTGCAAAGTTGTACAATGTATTGGCAGTAGTGGTCCGTTACTTCGGGGGCAAGAAGCTTGGCCTGGGAGGGCTGATCCGCGCATACGCCGATGTCACCAAGGAGGCTCTCGGAGAGGCGACGATCGTGGAGGTAAAGCGCCATGTCAAGATCGAAATCCGTTTTCCACCTGAACTGGGCTCGGCGGTGATGGGATTGATCCATCGACACACGGCAAACGTGGAGAAAGTGACATACGACGAGGTTGGTCACGTGCGTATCTTGTTGCCGCCGAGCCTCCTTCCTCGCTTCACAACGGAGCTTAAGGAGGCGAGCGGGGCGCGGGCAAGTTGGGAGGAAGTTCAATGATCGATTCGATCACCGGCCGCCTAGTGCGCATCGGAGGCGATCACCTGGTGATCGAGACCGGGGGGATCGCCTACCGTATCTTCTGCCCGACGCGTGCCCTGTCCACGTTTCATTCCGGAGAAGAGGCAGTTGTCTACGTCCACCTCGTCGTACGCGACGATGCGATCCACCTCTTCGGGTTCATCACTGCGGAGGAACGGAGGATCTTCCGCAGCCTGCTTCCGGTCGGCCAGATCGGACCGCGCCTTGCCTTACAGCTTCTCTCCACACTTTCACCGGAGGCGTTCGTGGAAGCCGTGGCGACCGGCAACGTGGAGCAGCTGGTGGCGGTAAAGGGGATCGGGAGAAAGACGGCACAGAGGATCTTGGTCGAACTGCGCGACAAGGTTAGCCCTGAGCTCCTTGGAGCACCCACGGTTCTTCCTCTCTCGCAGAAGGAGGAGACTGCCCTGCGTGCCCTCACCTCGAAGTCCCTCGGTTTCTCGCACCGGGAGGCGCGGCGGGCACTCGAACGCCTGCGCGAAGAGGATCTCCCTCTAGAAGAGCTCGTACGCCGCGCACTCGAGATCATTGGAACGTGATCGTGCGTATCCTCGGCATCGACTACGGCCGTCGGCGCCTCGGACTTGCCTTAAGCGACGAGGGAGGAATTCTGGCAAGCCCTCTTGATGTCTACTCACGCCGTAAATTGGACCAGGACCTTGCTTTCCTCGCTCACCTCATCGAGGGGAGAGAAGTTAAAAAAATCGTCCTTGGATTGCCGCTTAATATGAACGGTTCCCTCGGGGAGATGGCGCAGGAGGTGCTCGCCTTCGCCGCAGCATTGCATGAGGCAAGCTCGCTTCCAGTCGACACCTTCGATGAGCGCCTCACAAGCGTCGAGGCAGAACGGGTACTGATACAAGCGAACCTATCGCGCAAACGTCGGAAGGCTCAGTGTGATAGCCTTGCCGCTGTCCTCATCCTGCAAGGGTATCTTGACAGACTGAGAGACTAACGCCCTTTTCTTCACCCACTATCTTGTCTCCCGCCTTCCAAGCAAGCCTCGATAAAGGCCGCAATATCGCCGTCAAGGACAGCGTCGACATCTCCTGTCTCTGTCCCAGTACGGTGGTCCTTCACCATATGGTAGGGATGAAGGACGTAGGAGCGAATCTGACTCCCCCACTCGATCTCTTTTAACTCCCCCTGTAGTTCCTCCAGCTTCTTCGCCTCCTTTAGGCGGAGAAGCTCGGCAAGCCGGGAGCGAAGGACCCTCATCGCCGTCTCCTTGTTCTGGCGTTGGCTGCGCTCATTCTGACAGGAGACGACGACCTTGGTGGGAAGGTGGGTGATCCGCACCGCTGAATCGGTGACGTTGACGTGTTGCCCACCCGCACCGGAAGAGCGGTAGGTATCGATGCGCAGATCTTTAGGGTCGATCTGGAGCTCCTCCTCCTCAGTGACCGGGATGACGCTCACCGCGGCAAACGAGGTGTGACGCCGGTGGGCCGCATCGAACTGGGAGATCCGCACCAAGCGGTGCACCCCCTTCTCTACCTTGAGGTTGCCGTAGGCGTAGCGCCCCTTGACCTCCAGGGTGGCGTTGCGGATCCCCGCCTCATCACCCGAGCTCACCTCAAGCAGCGCCGCCTTGAACCCCGCGCGCTCGCAGTACCGTCCATACATGCGAAGGAGCATCTGGGCCCAGTCCTGGGAATCGGTTCCTCCCGCACCGGCGTTGATCGAGAGGTAACAGTCGCCAAGATCGTAGGGATCGGAGAAGGTGAGTTCGATGCGAAACTGGCGCGTTTCTTCCTCCAGCTTGGAGAGTCTTGCCCCAAGCGTCTTTAGCTCCTTCTCATCCTCCGCCTCCACTGCCATCTGATGGAGAATCTCTACCTCCTCCATCTCCTCACTCAGGGCGCGGTAGCGAGAGAGCAAGGCGCGGTTTTGCTCCAGACGACGGCTCGCCTCTGTGGCATGACCTCGTTCTTCCCAGAACCCTGGGGAGGCCATCTCCCTCTCTAGATCATCGATCTGCGCCTTGATCCCAGCCGGGTCAAAGGTGATCACCGATCTTTGCAAGCTGCTCGCGCAGGTTTGAAAGCCTCTCTTCGTCCATTCATCCCCCTTAATTCGGCTCTTCGCTATTCAGTGTGGGTAACCTGGTGCTGGGCTCAAATAAACTCAGCTTCGGGTTATCCGCTTGAACCGAGGGCCTTTAAAACTATTAGGAAACCAGGAGACCAGGAAAAGGATTGACTTTTTGCTTCCTTCATATCAGAACTGCGGTCTTGTCTCTCCTCCCGGATTCCTGGTTTCCTTATTGTAACTGTGGGTAAGCTTACCGTCTGACTACCCACTTAAAACAGCGAGGAACCCTTAATATCATACACCAACACCTGTCGCTGGAGCGCCTTGCGCCGGCTTTCGCCTAGCTAATCATAACTTTAGCCGGTTGCGCGCTTCAGCTCAAGATGAGGCGCTCTTTGTGCCTATCTCCTGTCCCACATCGGCGTGGAAACTCGGTCGGCCTGGAAGAGCGAATCGTCCCTCTTTCTTGCCAGATCGCTTCATTGCAGGTTAGTATCCGAAAGCAAGAAGCGGAAAAAAGGAGTTGCATGAACGAGGAGAAGGTCCGAAAAGAGGAGTTCGTCATCAGCGGCGAGAAGCTGGTTTCTACGGTAAAAAATTTGGTACGTCAGGGGAACATCCGCCGTGTCACCATCAAGAACAAAGAGGGAAAGACCTTAATCGAGATCCCGCTCACCCTCGGCGTGGTCGGTGCGGTGCTTTTGCCGACACTGGCCGCCATCGGCGCCATCGCAGCACTCGTGACCGAGTGCACCATCGTTGTGGAGAAGGTTGAGGAGTCGAACGACCCTGCCAGAAATGACTAGAATTTGCTGTTGGATTGCAAGACCATGCTCTCTAAGTCCTAAGAGATGCCCTAGTTAGATGAGTTCTTACACGTTTAAGGCAAAGCGTTGCCCTTTGCTCAATTCAAGGCCAGCAGAAGCGAAGTTGTCACTCCGTGACGGTCGTCGTACCATGTTGCAGGTTTGCAGATTACTCATTGTGGGTTGCCCTTGAACTTCGCGGTAACTCACAGGTGGTTTCCTGGAGTTGAAACATGACAAACCATGGCGCCGAGAGAAGGTTCGCGATCTCCTTGGCGGAGAACGGGTTTCATTCGCTGGATAGGGCGATTAGTGCTTTTGAGCAGTTTGACTCTACAGGGGCAGAGATTTTGCTCAAGGATACCATCATGTTCCTCCATCACGGTGTAGAACTTCTGATGAAGCAAATTCTCGTGAATCATAGTGAGTACCTTGTCTTCAAGGATCTGCAGGAGGCGTCGCGGAAGCAGATGCAAGCTGATGAACTTGGTCTGGCTGTTCTCTTTCTTGAGAACCCACCTCATACTGTCACGTTTCTGGAGGCCATAGACAGAGTCCGAGCATTCGTCAGGCCTCCCGAACTCACGGACTATCTTGTGGCAGACCTGCGTGAGTTGAACCGCCTTCGAAATCAACTAGAGCACTACGCTATAGATGTAGATGCCAAGGAGATCGCCAAACTCATCGCCTCGATCCATTCCCAGCTTATGGCCCTGTTCGAGGCCCAACTGCCCGGCATAGGACTGGCGACTGTGTTTACCAGGGCGTCGGTAGTGGCTGAGCCACATGTTTCCTACTGCACGGGTTTCGAGCAAGAGGTATGCGAGCAGATGCGACGGTTTGCGGGACAGGAGGTTCCCGGTCGGCTGTTCAGCCAGGATGGAGTGGTGGTCTTACCAACCTTCCATGAGGTGTTGCTTCAACCCGCCATTCGCACTGGCGAAGGTGGGGTTCTCAGGCCCGATATCTTTGCGGAAGGAGATAGCATCCGCTGGGTTGTCGAGGTGAAACACAGGGTACGGGAAAACCTGCCGGCGATGATGCAGGTGATCGGATATGGTGCTGCGACCAAAGCAACGCCTTGGCTTGTGGTGTCTTCCTCTCTTACCTCAACTACACGTGAGCAAGCACTGGCAAAGCGGGTCCTTGTTACAGGGATTGATGAGTGGAAGGAACTGAAACTCTTGGTTACCCACAAGGAATCCGCGGCCTAACCCTCATTAGAAGCTTCAGGGACACATACTATAACTCCAATTGGATGCACACTGTCAGGGAAATCGTAAAGATGATACTTAGATAGCCATCGAGGAATCGCAAGCATGCCCCAGACCAAGGAGATAGGGTTTATGTCCAGGAACTCCGCTCTGACAGAAAAGGGGCTCTAGGATCAAGAGGCTCCGGGCTCATTGCCAAGAGGGTCCCAGAAGAGACAGAACACCAAAAGCAATAATCTGCCCCAAGGAGGCAAAATCGTCGCTTATTGGCTACTTAGCGGGGATTAACTCAAGGGCAGGTGCTACTAGGTCAAGCAACGCGTCCCCGGTTTGAGAACCCTCATCCAAGTAAGCATAGCTCTGTGGTGGATGAAATGTCGGAAGGTGCTCGCGAATTTGTTCCAATAGAAACGGCTCGGCGAATCGCTGAGCCTTTGCCATAAGAATCGCAAAAGCTAATCTTGATCCCTCGAAGTACTCGTTAAATGCTCTGCGAGAGACTGCTGTGCATTCACCGCAAATCTCCCACAGATCTCCAGGGCTCCCCTCTAGCGTGGTCTCCACCTGGAAGGCACCAAGAATCGCCTTACGCGGGGACGAAGCATAGACTAGAACCCAGTCTCCACGCGTTACCGCAGGGCGAACGCGCCGCAGTTCCGCCGTTTTTTTGCCTGTGAACATTTTTGCAGCGTACTCGGGCTTCACTGAAATCAGTAACCATCGTCTCGTCACATCTGTCTCCTAACCTGATTCCTGATCAACACTCCACGCATAAAGAGTATCATAAGTTGCGGTCTGTATCCGAGTCGGCCTCTGAAACTGATTCACTCTGCCTTCGATGGTCCTCAATGTGTCCTGCAACTGCTCCCAGCCAATGGGATTGGGCAGCACTTCCGTTCTCCCAAATCTCAGAGCCGTAAGTCTTGGGCGATTTCCGGAAATACGTGCAACGTCTTTCCAAGTGTAGATGCCAAGGCGACGGAAACGCCTGTAGACATCCTTGGGCGGCAATGACACAACCTCTTCGAGACTAGAAGCTCCCCTTATTGCCATTGAGCCCTGTACGTGTTTGTCCTGGCTCACGTACCAAAGCACACGTCCTGGTGTTTCCAGCATAGCAGCTGGTGCGCCGGTGTAATACACGTTCTCAGATCGAAGAAGCAGGCTCGGGTCCGCGCTGATGAGTCGAGACTCAGCAAGTTCGTGGTCGAAGAGCTCGGCAGCCCAGTATGGCTTGATTGGCACAACAAAGGCCGGAATCACTGTGCCAGCAATCTTGGCTGGCCAGATTGCCCGCTCCACCCTGCATAGAACGCCGATATCTTTCTCTTTGACCGCGTTTCGGATGACATCTGATAGCCTGTGGAAGTGGTCCAGCAATGGCTGGATTCCAGATGCACGAGCAAGCAACAGCTTCATCAGCTCCTCGTGGCGAGCGATCTTTCGCAGGACAACTCTGTGCCAAGCGTTTCCGTCGGAGAGGAAGCCCAGGTCGAGAAGGGCTCGTGTGATAGAGGAAGACAGGTAGGGATCAACGATGCGGATGGTTTCAACGTCCGACTCAATCGCTCCTGCCAGGAGATGCGACACCGCGAAGTCTGCTAGCGTCGTTTCGAGTGATCCATTCGTCACACGAAGGACCTCGATTTCGAAACACTTGGGATCAGTGGTCCTCTCAGACATGAGGAGGACCGGACGGCTATCGTCAAATGTAACAGTCACGGTTCTGGAATCGGGGGTTGACATTAGGGTCGAGAGTCTCTCGCGAAGAGAGCCTCTTTTTTCGCCAAGTCGATCCTGCTGAAATTCCGTAACCAGGAGCTCGGTGTCCTTGGCACGTATGCGCCGACCTTCAAGATTCGAACCGAGGACCCTTCCTGGCTGGTACTCGTTCTCTCTGATCACTTCATCCAACCGAACAATGAACTCAGCGGGCCTCAGAATCAACAAGCCGAACTGCGCATACAGCTGATCATCAAGTGCCAGGAGTCTTAGATCGTATGTGAGGAAAGCACTTGCCCCTCCGCAGACACTGTAGGCCAACTCGCGCAAATCGGATTCGTCGCTCGTGGTTAAATCGGCGGGAAAGAAGGAGCGTAGAGCAGAGCAGGTTCTTTCTAGATGATCGATGCCCTTCCAAAGCTCTGTGAACTCTCGCATTGCCTGCATGGCCTGCGTGCGATCCCCGCTATCAGTGCTTCGATCGATCTCATTTCGGAGTTCTGGTGTAACGCAAAATTCTATGTGCCCAGGTATCCATTCGGCTAGAAGAGCGTTCGACTCTGTGTTCTTAACCGCATCGTCTGAAGTCAGCGCGAAGAAGACACATGCATCGATGACCACAACGATCTGCGAACTGAGTCTAGAGGAATAGGCCTGCGAGAGAAGATCCGGGTTACCATAGTCTAGCCACCAGTCAGTCACAGGCAGCCCCGCTCGGCCAGTGGATTCACGCGCTACGTAAAAACCCAGCTTAGGCCACAGACTGTTGGCCGGGAAATCCCGCCGGCATCTTGCCCTGGCTCCACAGCAAAGGCGTGTCTCCTTCCGAAGGTTCTCGATCAGCTGTCTAGCAATCTTACGTCCACGATGTTGCTGGTCTACGCAGAGATGGACAACGCGCACCTCGCCGTATCCTGGTCCCCTTGTCTGATAGAACAGGAGATAGCCCGCAAGCGTGTCTTCTGAATCTAGGGCAGCAAGGATTCCGCCATGCTTCGCATAGTCATTCAACGCAACCTCGGGGAAGAAGCCAAGTGTGCTCTTGTTCGCGCGCCACAACCGGGCAACATCATTGATATACGGTGAATCCATAGCTACTTGAATGATTTTCATTAGGAAAGCTCCATCTGCGATTCTATCGCCTGAGCCCGCAGCGTCAAGGCAATCATGAATCAGATCTTGAAGATATGGGTTCTATCACGCTTTGTCACTCCAAGAGATTCCGGGGACATAATACGATTTCGTCTCCCTGCAAAACCAGTTACACCAGATCTTGTCAGTCAATCCAGGGGTGTCACAAGTTATGAAGACTGGAATTCGTTGCTGCGTGGGAAGATCCAACCCTCTTCGTCGAGCGCTGGAGTCACATCTTCACTTTTGGTGTTCTCAGCCCTCTGGCATGTCCTACGTTGGCACTGACGGTAGATCAAAACGGTCCGAGATAGCTACGCCCCGTTACCTCTGCCCGTTCGTGCCTGGTACGAATGGATATAACCTGGGAAACACCAAGAATAAAGATCAGCCCTGACGCTCCCCACATACGCACACGATCAACCTGTTGGCTAAGCCTCGTATCAGCGTGCCTTGCAGCAGAAAATCACGGCTCCGTCTTGCTTGCTACAGGGCAAACATCTCCTGGAGAACCAGAAGTGACCGTTGAAGCGACTGAGGCGATAGTGCGCCTAGGTGGCGGACCAAACGCTCACGATCTACCGTGCGAATCTGATCGAGAACCACATGACCCGCTTGACCCTGAAAACGACAGGCAACCCGAAAAGGGTATGTGTGGCTCCCTTTGGTTAATGGCGCTACGATGAGAGTCTGGACATGATCGTTGAGTTCATCGGGAGAAACCACCAAGCACGGGCGCATTTTCCGAATTTCCTGACCGCGAGTGGGATTGAGGTTGACAAGGTACACGTTGCCTCGATGCACTTCGGGAACTCTCACCAGTTCCACTCCTCAGTGTCGAAGTGCGTTGCAGTGGGTTCATCGAGAAGTTGGTCTTCTTCTCGAGTGGCAAGCTTCTTTGCCGCTTGAGCCCACTTTTCACGAACACGAGAAACCCGCGAGATGACGATCTTCCCTTCTTGCACCTGAAGTTCAACGTCCTCGGTGAGACCAGCTTCCTCAATCAACGGCTTGGGGAGCCGAACACCTCTAGAGTTACCGATGCGGACTAACCGTGCCTTCATGTTATACCTCCAGCTGTGCTTACATAATAATCACAGTGAACGCTCTTTTCAACCCTCCCCATCGGTCGCGGCGTGGGAAGATTCGGCGCTCTTTGTCGTGTGGTAGTTCAGGGAGTTGCCTGAGAGCGTCCACGAAGCGCTCGCGGCCGAAGTTTTCTCCTGCTTGAGAACGTTGTAGATCTCGTTAACAACGACTGTGCCGATCAATTCCACGGCTTCTTCCCTTGAAATCCCTTGTCGGTGGAGCGCTAAGGAGTTTGGGTAACAGGTCATAGTGCAAAGAATCGTTCGAAGTCGTCGAAAATCCCCTTTGGTTGAAACTCACCTGTCTCTTTATCTTGGACGTAATCGCCTTTATATTCTCGCCTGACAATGCGTCTCAGTTGCTCTACCAACGCATCCACTTCCCATTCTTCGTTGTAACACCCGAAGCTCACTCGAGCTAACCCCGGCAGGTGTTCATGCGAGCCCTGGGCCACCTCATTCTTGTAGGACTCGATCCGGTCGCGGGAGACATGCAATAGGTTT
>JAGLXM010000062.1 GCA_023132915.1 Candidatus Bipolaricaulota bacterium | reverse complement strand
TGGCCAGTTCTGACGCGATTGTGGACGCCTTCTTGAACCAGTGTGGAGCGATCCGCGTCTCTTCAATTGAGGAGATGCTCACCGCTCTACGAGCACTGGAGAGAGGGCATATCCCTCGGGGGCGCAGGACGGTGATCCTCACGAATGCAGGCGGCGCGGGGATCATCGCTGCTGATGCCTGTGAGCGGGCCGGGATTGAGGTGCTATCGCTCCCGGCTGCGGTTAAGGATAAGCTTGCTTCCTTCCTCCCGCCAGAGGCCGGGCTAGGAAACCCGATCGATATGATCGCCACCGCTGGTTCCTCAGACTACGAGCAAGCTCTGCGTATAGCCCTCTCAGTTACCGACTCAGTTATCGTCATCTTTCGTCCCCCATTGGTCCTCCAGGAACCGACCGGGGCGGTGGCCGAGGGAATCCTGCGAGCAATTGCAGAGGCTCCGGATAAGCCGGTCATCGTTTGTACACTAAGCCACGGCGCGGCTGCTGCTCGGTTTATCGAGCTGCTCGCGCGGGAGAAGATTCCTACCTACACCATGCCCGAAGCCGCGGTCGATGCCCTCAGCGTTCTTTGCCGGCTGGGGGAGCTGCGGAGTGAGAGGCGGTCGGTTGACATGGGTCCGAAACCTGATCGTGAGCGGGCACTGCGCCTTGTTGAGAAAGCGCGCAGTGAGGGACGTTGTGCTCTCTACTTCTACGAGGGCGCTGAGATCCTTTCTTCCTACGGGCTCCCTGTTTGTCCTTACACCTACGTCAAAGACGTTGAGGGAGCTGCACCCTTTCTCAAGGAGGTTGGGTTTCCACTTGTGGCCAAAGTGGACTCCCCCGGGCTCTTCCATCGCTTCGAACGCGGCGCGGTGATCACTGGAATCGCCAATGGGGAGGACTTGCGTCGCGCCATTGACCACTTGATAGGACTGATCGCCAGCGAGAGATTGCACCGCGGAAGGATCCTCCTGCAGCCGGCTCTCTTTGGGAGGGAGCTAATCCTGGGGATGAAACGTGACCGCTCCTTCGGTCCGGTACTCATGTTTGGCGTCGGCGGAACGCTAGTGGAAGCACTGAAGGACGTGTCCTTTGGAGTTGCTCCGGTGTCAGTCGACCAGGCAAAGCGAATGATCAGGTTGATCCGCGCCTTCCCTCTCCTTGAAGCCTTCTGTGGGCAGCCCCCGGTTGAGCTTGGTCCGCTGGCGGGTGCTCTGCACCGCTTAGGTCAATTGTGCCTTGATCTTCCATTGATCGAGGAAGTAGATCTAAATCCGTTCATCGTAGGGAAGCACACAGCGGTGGTCGATATTCTAATTAAGTTAAAGGAACAGTAAAAGGAGGGAAGAGGGGAGCCGGTTTCCCTTGCCCATACCGAGTTGAACGGCAGCCTTCTAGATGAGAGCTACGCTACCAAGGAGGTAAAATAGCTTGCTTAAATCTCATCCGGTTGGGTTGTAAACCCAAGTTTGGCTGACACCTCGTCGCGGACTCGCCGTCTTTCGATCTTCATCTCGCGGCTTAAAGCTCCCCCCTGTTGTCTGGTGTTGCCTGACTTAGTCCTCATCAGAGAACCTAAAAATCATTATGAGCGCCTTTTGGCGTCCATCGTCATCACACTTGTCAGCCAAGGGTGAAGTATAACAAGCGTTCTCGCGTGTGTCAAGAGGAGGTATTAAGTCGAGATTCGTCAGGGGAAGCCGCAGTGATGATTACAGAAGGTCGATATCAGGGACCGATCCATCGGCCAATCGATAGAGGATCTCCCCTGCCTCCGGTACAAGTAGAACCCCGTCGTCTTGACGGTCGGCAAAGTGGTCGAGATCGACTTCGTTCGGATTCAAGTAGCCCAGATTGATAGCCCGGCAGGTGGTCTCTGAAATTTGCGTGGAGAGAATCACTTCAATTCGGTCGTACTCCACTTTATTCCTATAGGTTCCGATCCCCCGAACATGACTTGAATGAGCGAGAATCGCGCCAGGAACATCCTTGAAGTGGTCCCACTGGCTGAGGAAGTAGTCTCGGGTGTGGTAACCAATTTCGCGGATGAGATCGCCGTGAGTAACTGAGATCTTGTGTAGGTTAGGAGCATAGATAATGACTTTACCTCCGTCTTCTACGACTGGCTCCAGCTTGTACATGCATTTCCCCGCTGTCCATAACTCCTGATACATCGCTGGGGCTACGGCAAGCACCGTGTGAAATGGGTGCTTGACCCAGACGATGTTCTCCTTGGCAGAGAGATCCGCCGCCTTTGACCAGGCGTCCTCAACCTTCCCGAGGAAGAGACCTATTAGATCATTTCCGCGCATGACGAGCATAATCCCCAAGCAAGGCGTGGGAACCATTGTCGCCGCTTTCTCGATCATCGCCCGCACTGGTGTATCCTTGTGGCCGATCGTCTTGGGGCTCGTGATCAAAGCCCCCAACCAGTGCGAGCGGTGTACCATCTTCGGTCCGGAGACGCCAGGAAAGAAGTACTTATGTCCCCCAGAAAAGCCCACCACTTCATGGGGAAAGACCGGGCCGAGGATGAACACGAGGTCATGGGTGAGAACCGCTCTGTTGATCTCTATCGGTACCGCTTCAACGAGGAGTCCGTGCGAGATTTCCCTCATCTCGTCCCTCTCGATTGTCCCCACCTGAGCGAGCGCACCGGGATTATCCCATTCGTGCTGAATCACTTGTACCCGAGGATATTTTTCCCAACCTGGCCCAAGGTGCTGGTCAAGCTGCTCGGTCGTTAGCGGGGGATGGGTCCCCAAGGCAACAAGGAACGTCAGATTCTCCGCCTGTGGGGTTAACGCAGTACATATAGACTTAAAAATGATTGGCATAGGAAGAGTGCGCGTGTTATCGGGAATGATGATCAAGACCCGCTTTCCTCGAACGGGCATCCCTTGTAGAGCCTCTCCCAACTGCTCCTTGATCTCAGAATCGGTGATCGTTCGGCCAGGCACGAAGGAGAACATCAGGATTCCTCCCACTGTGTATGGAACGTACCTTCTCTGTCGATCCGTTGATAGGTATGTGCCCCGAAAAAGTCACGCTGCGCCTGGAGAAGGTTTGCAGGAAGCCGTCCTGTTCGGTATCCGTCGAGAAAATCTAGGGCGGAATCCATTATTGGCACAGGGATTCCATGGTCGTGCGCCTTTGCAATCACCCAACGGAGGCCCACATGATGCTCCTTCAAGAAGGCCAGGAATGGCTGCAAGAGAAAGAGCATAGGGAGGTCCGACCGTTCTCTGAATGCCTGTCTAATGGGTACCAACAGTTTCGCTCGGATGATGCAGCCTGCCATCCAGACCCGTGCCACCTCGGAAGGTTCCAGGCCATAGCCTCGTTCCTTAGAAGCGTCCTGCAGTTGGCGGAACCCCTGGGCATACGCCGTTATCACAGTGAGACTCACTGCGAAGAAGAGTTCCTTAATGAACGTGTCTCGATCGACATCAACGAACTTAGGATCAGGCCCAGGGAGGGTATCTTCGGCCTGCATCCGCTCGCTCTTCAGGCTCGAGAGAAGCCGGGCGAAGACGGCCATAGCGATGGTCGGAGCGGGGGTCCCAATGTCCAGTGCAGATTGCGTGGACCACTTACCGGTTCCCTTTTGCTTGGCTGTGTCCAGGATGCGTTCTACCAATGGTTCACCAGTTTCGGCGTCTTGGTAACGCAGTATTTTTACTGTGATCTCGAATAGGTAAGACTCAAGCTCCCCGCGGTTCCACCCCCCGAAGACCTCAGCCATTTCCACTGGGCGCATACCCAACCCACGCTTCAGGAGATCGTAGGCTTCTGCGATCGTCTCCATGATGGCGTACTCAATCCCGTTGTGAACCATCTTGACGTAGTGACCAGCAGAGCTCGGACCCAAATAAGCGCAGCAGGGTCCCTCCGGTCCCTGGGCGACGATTCTTTCGAGAATTCCCTTCACAGCTTCATAGCCCTTCCTGTGTCCACCTGCCATGATGGAGGGTCCATGTAGTGCCCCGTATTCCCCGCCGGAGATTCCTACTCCAAGGTAGAGGATTCCTTGCTTTTCTGCCTCGGAGATACGGCGCTCCGTGTCATTAAAATGGGAGTTGCCCCCGTCCATCACGATGTCCCCTTTGTTGAGGAGGGGAAAGAGTTGATCGAGGACGGCGTCCGTTGGGGCTCCCGCCTTGACCATGAGCAGGATCTTGCGAGGGCGAGCCAACCTGTTCACAAAATCTCCGAGTGAATAGGTGGGGATGAGAGACTTGTCCCCTGCTTTTTGTGCGATGAACTCTCTTGTGCGTTGCGCAGTGCGGTTGTACACCGCAACCGTATGAGCTTTGCCCTCCACATTGAGCGCTAGGTTCTGGCCCATCACTGCAAGTCCAATGACGCCGAAATCGGCACGGTTCACGCTTTCACCTCCCACGGCGGTCGCTCGGGTAGGGCCCGATCGAACCGCGCGATGAGCGCTCGCTCATATTCCCCAGCATAACTCTCCGATAAGAACCGATCTAGGCTTTCCCGATAGAAGTGTTCCCAGGACGTCTCCTCCTCACCGGGGATGATGGGGTAGAAGAGGACTTCGTTTTCCTTGGCTGCTCGCAGGTCTCCAGGTGCATCGCCGAGCATGAGAACATGGCCCTTCTTGTAGTATTGGCTCGTTTGGCGGATGTGCTCTGCTTTCGTGCCCATCTCCTGACCGCAGATCAGCGAAGTGAAGGCACCGATATTGTGTTCGGCCCATTCCCGCTTCAGTGCCTCGATGGGAGTTGCTGATACGACGACCACATCGGATCTTCCTCGGAGTCGCTTCAAGCTATCGCGAACCTTTGGAAAGGGTGGAATCCCCTTGACGATCTCTCCCACCGCCCAGTTTACCTGCTCAGACCAGGCGAGGACGTGCTTGAGTTCATGCTGCGCTTCTTTTGTTTCTGCCTCTTTTATCGATCGCTTCAGCCCCTCGTTTGAAAGGAGGCTTCGGGAATCCTTGACCCAGGCGAAGTAGTGAGGAAACTGGGGGACATCAAAGCTGCGAGCCTGCACCTGCGGATGGGATGGGAGGAGCTCCGTCAGGATCCGCTTGATTGTAACGTGGCGGTTTGCCCCACGTGTCTTAGAGTAAAGGTCTGCAAACTCCTTACACTCACGCGCGGCCTTGGCCACCGGCTGAAGGCCGAAGTAGGCGATCATCCACGGACAGAAGCACTCCCGCTGTTTGATTCCCATTGTGTCAAACACGCAGCCATCGGAATCGACGCATACGAGGAACTCCTTACTGGCGGAAAAACTCTTTAGAGTATCCGCTGGAGTGTCGCTCATGGCTGCCTCCTTTCTTTGCGATAGGCTTGTGGGATGAATGGTTTGCAAATTTTGTCAGCAAAAATCGGCTTCAGACGTGAAAACCGTTGCAGACCTCTCTTAAGCGGGACTATTGGCCAATCCTCGCCGATAAGTGGGCGAACATAAGCGAGGAAATCGTCCGTGACATCGATTCTGTTTAGTGCGATCCACTCCTTTGGGAAGGACCGTTCCGAGTTTGCCATCTCCGCAAGGGAGGCCTTGTCATAGGAGATAGTATAGGCTGGTCCTGGCTCACGGACGATCGTCGCCATGTAACCGGTCCCATCCGCGAGGGCGATCTTGACCGCTTGTTGCCCAACACGGTAAGCTTCTTCAAGATCCACAGTAGAAGCATAGATAATCGAGTTCCGCTGATCGGTGCCCGGGATTTGACCTCGGGCCACTCCTTGTGCTGGGAGTCCGCGGTTGTTCAAATAGTTCACAACGACTTGTGCGACCGGCATCTGGCTTGAGCTGAACTCGATGTGGCTAAATGCATCCTTCTTTGTCCCGAGGTTTCCGACATGAAGTCCTTCGCTCACAACAACGATCACCCGACCGGAACGCTGGAGCTCCTGCGTGACGTTCTCCGCCAGTTCAGGCAACCCGAGTCCTGCCTCAGGCAGGTAGATCTGCAGCGGCATCTCTCGTTCGGGATCGGCCAACCGCGCTGCAGCCGGGATGAATCCGATCCGTCGGCCCATTGCCTGAACCACCAACACGGGGTCGGATGGGGACGAACCACGGTTCTCCTCGTTTGAATTCTGGATCATGTAGGCCCAATAGCGCGCGGTTGAGCCGTAACCCGGGGTGTGGTCGATTAGCTTGCGTTCTTGATCACCGAGGTCGTTGTCGATCGTCTTTGGTACACCTACGCAGACTAGATCCAACCCGCGCTTCTGTGCGAGTTTACTCACTTTTTGCGCCGTATCCATCGAGTCGTTTCCACCGATATAGAAGAAGGTGCCGATCGCATGGCCACGGAATACCTCGATGATTCGCTCAAGATCCTCGATCTGCTCAGGGCTCACCTTGTAGCGGCAGGTTCCAATGGCACCTGCTGCTGGCGTGGTCCGCAGAAGCTGGAGCTCTTCATCATCCTGTGCGGAGAGGTCGAGTAGTTCCTCCTGGAGTACTCCCTCGATCCCATGGTGGGCGGCGTAGATTCGTCCAAACGACGTAGGATAGTCACGGCAGGCCTCGAGTACTCCGAGGAGGGAGGCGTTGATCACCGCGGTCGGTCCGCCCGACTGTGCAACGACGACGTTCTTCATTGTTTCACCTAGACCCCGGAATAGGCGGAGAAACCACCATCAATCGGGACGACGATCCCATGTACGAAGCTAGAGAGAGGAGACACAAGCCAAAGGACCGTGCTTATGAGGTCTTGGGGCTCTCCGAACCGCCCCATTGGTGTGTGGTCGAGGATCTGTTGGCCTCTTTGAGTTAGTGCCCCCTCTTCATTGTGGAGGAGATAGCGGTTTTGAGCCGTTAAGAAGAACCCAGGTGCGATCGCATTGACGCGGATTCTTGGGGAATAGTTCTGTGCAAGATGGACTGCGAGCCACTGTGTGAAATTGGTCACTGCAGCCTTCGCCGCCGAATACGCTGGGATACGGGTAAGAGGGCGGATGGCGTTCATCGAGGCGATATTCAGGATTACGCCCTCTTTTCGCTTCGCCATGACCTTTCCAAAGACCTGGCTTGAAAGGAATGTGCCCATGAAGTTGAGCTCAAAGACGAACCGAACGCTCTCTTCATCAAGATCGAAGAACGATTGGTCCGGACTCGTTGTGGCATCGGGGTGATTTCCTCCCGCGCCGTTGATCAGGATATCTACCTGGGCAAATGTAGCGATGGCCTCCTTTGCTGCATGTTCAAGCTCCTTACGGGAGAGGACGCTCACCTTGAGGGCTAACCCCTCACCCCCTGCATTCTCAACTTGCTTCAACGTGTCTTTAGCTTTCTCATGATTGATGTCAAGGAGCACCACCTTGACCCCTTCCCGGGCTAGACCCTCCGCGATCGCTGTACAGAGCACTCCCCCCCCGCCGGTGACTACAGCAACCTTCCCTTTCAGTTCATCCACCATTTCTCACCTCCAATCCATCCAGGTGCCGACCCAGGTGCTGGGCCAGCCCCTCGTAATGCTCCTCTTCCCACTTGTCAAGCACAAGGCGCAGTTTATTCCCCAGATGGCTCCGCAACACTGATCCGAAGGCTACGTGCAGCACCTGCCGCCCATTGTGCTCCTCGATGATCTTCGGAAGCTCGTCATCGGATAGCCCTTCCAGCGATGGAATGAGGGAAGGATCGGCCGAAATATGATAACTCGCCCGATCTTTAGCAAATTGTTCCATCGAGAATTGTGCAATCTCACGGAACAGGACAGGAGCCCGATGGGCGGCGACTTCCAGGGCAATAAGGTAACTCGTACCGGCAGTCTTCACGTGCCACAACCCCCTGGTCTCTTTTGCCAGGAACGGATACAGGGTGAACTTGTCCGACCCAGAGTGAAGGCTCAGGCGGTACGAGCCCACTGCGCGGGCAATGGCGGCGTGCGCTCGAAGCTCCCTGCGGAACGCCTCGAGGTCGCCCCTCCAGTCCACTCCCTTCTCCATCGCTCCCACAAACCGCGGGGCAAGGCTCACGAAGTCCACTCCGCGCCGCCGCAGCTCGTGGGCCACAAATAGGTGTTCCAACGGGGTTGTGGGTGTTTCCGTCTCATCCACAGAGACCTCGTAGTCGAAGCCCTGCGGAAGGCGCACGGTCAGGGCGTGGTACAGCTTGTCGGCAAAATCGACGGCATTCCCGTATTTCACCGCCGCTCGAATGAGCTCTTCTTCAGAGAAGGCTAAACTTCCAATCCCATCAATCTCAAACGTACGCCCCAGGTATTCCCGGCGAAAATCATCCGCCTCTGGGAGGAGGGCAAACTGCCTTTGGGCCTCCTGCAAGGACAAGCGTTCCGCAGCGACCACGTAATCCCCAGGATCACAGGTGAAGAGCGTATACCCGAGATCTGCGGCATGCAGGGCGTCTCCAATCCGCTTGAGGTGATCGGCATCAGCGCCAAAACCGGCTTCGTACCCTTCCTGAAAGGCTCCGAATATGCCTTGGGCCAGCACCTCCTCGAAGGTACGGTCGGTGCGCGCATTCTCGCGGACCGACTGCTGGACCAATATCGGGAAGACCGCTGCGCTTGAAAGTGCACGGATATGCCCTGGCGTTGCCAGACCGAGACGGTCTCCAAACCCGAAGCTCGCTTCTTCCTCCAGAATTCGCTGGGGTGAAAGCCACGAGAACACGTGTTCGAGAGCAAATGCGTTCTCGACTGTCAGGGGGCAGAGCAATCCTCCTTCTGCCAAGGCTTCTCCAGAGAAACCCGAGAGGGGTTCGGAAAGGAATAAACGCCGCCCCTTCGATCCACGGACAAGAGCGAAGGTTGCCCCTTGAAGCTTGTGCACGGAGTGTTCATAAACGCTGTAACGAGTTTCAAGAAGCTTTTTAAGTTCCATAAAGTCCTTCTTAGACCCACTCTGATCTGATCGCCTTTGCAGAAGCGAGAAGTACCTCCGCATTCGGACGGGGGAAGGCCTCAATTACAAGGCCACCGGCATAGTTGATTGCATTGAGAGCGGTCCAAACCTCAGCGAATGGCAAGTGTCCAAAGCCTGGGACCCAGCGATTGGAATCGGCTAGATGGATGTGGAAGAGTCTTTCTCCTGCGGCTCGAAAAGCTTGCCCGATCTCCCTTTCTTCGATATTTGCATGGAAGGTATCAAGAAGAAGTCCCAGGTTTTCGGCTCCTGCACGATTCACAATCGACAGTGCCTCCACTGCCGTGTTCACTAGGCGGGACTCGTAGCGATTGAGCGGTTCGAGGGCAATCCTGACCTTTGTATCATAGGCAGCGCATTCGCGTAATGACTCGATTAGCAAATCCATATCGCCTTCTACACCACGTAGTGACCCCACTATCACCACAGCCTCAAAGGGCTTCGCAAAGTGCATGTGTGCCTTCATCCGCTCCACCGCCCGTAGACGGACGTCCTCTTCTGGGGAGGAGAGAGAAAGGCCCTCTTTCGCTGCAGCCTGGCCGGTGGTCAAAGAGAGGAGGCGGAGACCCTCCCTGCAAAGGGCCTTTGCTACGTCATCGTGATCAATCGATTCAGGGTCGGTAATCGCAAGCTCTACACCCGCATAGCCCGCGCTCCTCACCTGCCCCAAAGCGTTTCGCCATTCGACAGGCGCGAATGGCGAAAACGGCGTTGGATCTTGAAGCGGAACGATCAACCCCAGTGGCCAATTCCCCACTCTAAAACCCCCTCCGCGGAAGGGCGTAGACCGGCTTCCATCCCGAAGACCCTGGTTCTTTCAGGTAAGGCTCCATCTCCTCCTTTGTACGGAGGGTGACCTCCTCCACTGGTGGAACCGTTCCGGGAGGAAACGCCTCTAGGATTTGATCGACGGTTAGGGTGAGATAGCGAAGGATCGCAGCAATGGGACGCTTAGCTTTTTTAGGATCGGCAAGTGAAGGTTTTCCCACGGCCCCATTCGGAGTCGCCGCCAACTCGATCGCAATATGCCCCTCTCCCTCCGACCAGCGGTGTGGACGGCCGTACGGGTCAACCGACGTATCGAAATGCCCTGCCGGAAGATAGCTCTTCCCATCTGCGTCGACAGCGTGATCCATATCGATCATCCCCTCAGGGAAGAGGAGGAGCCCGAGCGAGGTTTCCGCTTCGGCAGAGTGGATGAAGTCTGTCTCCCAACCTGTCCTCTCGCACGGGACGAAGAACTCACGCACACAGCGGTGCCAATCGAATATCTGGTAGATGCCCGGAAGTTGGTAACGGTACATGAACTCGTGCAGTGCCGATTCGAGCATCCACAGTTGCCCATGGTTGTTGACGATGAGCTGTTTGCGGAATCCATCGTTCCACAGCCCGAGCATCGTGTTGATCAGCGTCTCGCGCACGATCTCTTCGGGCATGATCACCGTTCCCGGCATCCCGACATGATGATAAGGGTGGCCACCGTAGTTGAGCGGTGAGTACACCAGATTAACCGGGTTGCCCTGCTTCGCCGTGTACCGCCTCACCCCCTCGATGAGCTGCGTGACCTGGAAAAGGTCGTGTCCAGAGCAGGAGTGATCTCCGTGCCGCTCGGTAGAGGCGACAGGGATGATCACAATGTCATTCTTGCGTCGGTTTTCTTCCACCTTTGCCCGCGGAGTGGTCTGGATGTATGATCCGGGTTTTACCATCTCCGATGGTGCAGGAATCTCATACTCTGCCAATACCCGGTCGATTTCGTCCTCAGAAGCGTCCCAGATATCCTTCTTCAATCGTCCGACCTTGGAATCCTCAAATACCACCTGGGGAAGTTCCGTTGTAAGCCACTTGGCCATTTTTCCTCCTTTACGGTTTGATGACGATCTTCCCATCCTGGCGCTTAGTAGCCTGTTCCAGAGCGGCAAGGGCCTGATCGAGAGGGAAGCGAGAGGTGATGATCTTAGAGTTATCGATCAGCCCTGATCCCATCATTCGGATGACCGATGGGAAGATCGCATGACCGGAGTGACCTTGTGCGCCGAACAGCTGGCCACGCCTAATCTGGAAGCTCTCCAGGTACATCGGCACTCGTGTTGCTGCTCGGCCTATCTGCACGATTTTCCCGTTGATCGCCATGGTCTTCTCCATTTCTGGGATTGTCTTATCCGGCGCACCGGCTGCCTCGACCGACAGGTCGGCCCCCGCACCGTGGGTGAGGTCCATCACTACCTCAGAAGGAGTAACCTCACGTGGATCGTAGACCGCATCAGCGCCCACCTCTTTGGCAAGCCTTCGGCGCACGTCGGAGATCTCGAATGCGATAACCCTGGCCGCGCCGGCTGCTTTGGAGAGCTGAATTGCGCCCAAGCCGATTGGCCCCGCTCCATAGACAACCACGTACGCCCCAGGACGGAAACCCCTGGCACGCTCGAACACTCCGTTGTAAGCCACGCAGGTGGGCTCGGTGGTCGCTGCCACTTCCCAGGCCAGTTCTTCGTCGGCGTAGCGTTCAAAGACGGCGTCAACGCTCCAGCAGAGCTTCGCCGGAACTACGATGTACTCGGCCATTGCTCCATCGATGGTGAACCCAATCTCCTCTAGGTTCTCACAGTGGTTGGGAAATCCATCCCGACAAGGGCGGCAGTACCCACACCAAACCATCTCCTCGACGGTTACGCGGTCTCCTGCCTTAAACTGTTTGCCTTCAGGACCAGGGCCTATCTCCACGATCTCTCCGGAGAACTCGTGACCGATGATTGACGGAAACTTGGTTAGCCCGGGATATAGGATGTAATCATCCTCGTCATGTTCATAGAAGTGAATATCTGATCCGCAGATCCCGCAGGTACGAATCCGCACAAGGACTTCGCCCGGCCCTGGTTTAGGTTGCTCTACTTCTTTGATCTCAAGCTTGGGATGGCGCCAGACATTGAACCCTTCTACCGCCTTGCCCGTCCTCTTCTCGAATTCCGAGACCTGATAAGTCGATCGTGGCTCCCACTGAGCCGAGAGTACTAGACCCTTCATTCTTCCTCCTTTGCAAACGTTTGTTATCGCCGAATTTGCATTATACTCCCTGGTCGATCACTAGCAAATCGGCCTGTAACAGCTTTTACAAAGCAAGACCAGGGTCGATTTCGGTCAAACGGACCGGGCGATGCTCCTCATAAGAGCGCTTGGCCGCATAGCCCATTACAACGGGAATCTTCCCGTCAAGTCCAGAAACCGGCGGCTCCTTGCCAGTACGGATGCATTCGATAAACGACTTGATCTCAGCGACGTAGGAGTCGGTATAGCGTTCGACAAAGAAGTGCATAAGCGGAGATGTGTGATCCCCTTGCTCATCAGAGATCACGGCGGTATCGGGCTTGGGATTCTGAACAACGACGCTCCCCTTCTCGCCGAAGACCTCCAGCCGTTGGTCGTATCCATATACGGCACGGCGAGAGTTGTCGATCATGCCCATAGCTCCACCGCGGAAGCGCAACGTGACAGCGGCAGTATCAATGTCCCCAAGCTCGCCGATCCGCGAATCCACCAGAACAGCCCCAACGGCATAGACCTCCTCGACCTCATCGCCCATCATGAAGCGTGCCATGTCGAAGTCGTGGATCGTCATGTCCAAGAAGATGCCCCCTGACACTTTGATATAGTCAAGCGGTGGGGGTTCCGGATCGCGGCTGGTGATTCGGAGCACATGAGGCTTGCCGATTGCCCCTTGCGTAACGAGCTCTTGAGCCCGGCGAAAATTGGGGTCGAATCGCCGATTGAATCCCACTTGAAGGAGTACCTCAGCTTTCTTGACTGCTTCAAGTGCCCGGTCGATAGCCTCAAGATCTAACGCGATCGGCTTTTCACAGAAGATATGCTTCCCAGCCTCCGCAGCTTGCTCGATGAGCGAAGCATGGGTATCGGTGCTTGAGCAGATAAGCACCGCCTCAACGTTTCGATCTTCGAAAATGGGGGTGGGGCCCTCAAACGCCCTGGGAATTTCAAGATCATGGGCGCATTCCTCCGCAGCTTGTGGGGCCACATCGGCAATAGCCACCACGGTGGCTTCGGGAATGTGATAGGTGAGGTTCTCTGCGTGTAACCGTCCGATCCGTCCTGCCCCAATGATTCCGATCCTTATCCGTTCCATGCTCTCACCTTCCGCCTTTTCTGGTATGCACCGAAAGCCCAGGTGGTCCAAACAGGCCAACTTGAGGCTTGCAGAACCTCCTTTGCTCGATGGTACGCTTCTTGCGCGATCACGGCGGGATCCCGCTCTTTATACCTTGGGTGGAAAACCTCGACCGATACCGGCCCTCAATAGCCGGTAAGGAAGATGGCCTCGAGAATCTCCGCAAGAGGGAGTCCCCCTTCACCAGGAAGAACGCGGTCTTCATCGTGCAGCTCCTCGGGCGTTTTGGCCTTCGTCAAAGCATCGGATAGGTGCACTAGGCCAATGGCTTCTGCGGACAGTTTTGCGACCTCCTCTGGGTTCGTTTGGCTTACTGCTAGATGAAATGTGTCAAGCACGAGGGGGACATCGGCTTCTTCCGTAACTGCGTTTGCCTCAGCCAGGGTTGAAAAGGCATGGGAGGAGAACCCGATGAGCTCATACAGCAGGGAGATCCCGTAGGAGTTAGCTTTCTCCTTCACAACCCGAAGCGTTTCCTGCGCTTCCTGCGCTTCCTGCATTGAAATCCCGCGCGCCGGTTTTCCTGGTACCGCGATCACTTGTGAGATCCCGAACCGTCCTGCTAGCAAGAAGACGCTGCCCGCCCGTGCGAGCAATGCGGACAGCTTCAAGGCAAACAGACCTTCCAGAGCGTTCAACGGAAGCCACTCAAGGCTTGATCTCCTCAGTGCGGATACTGCACGATCTTGAAAACCCTTCTCCTCACAGTCCACAGAGTAGAGGCATTCGTGGCTCGTAGAGCGAGAAACCAGCATCATCTGCAGCGCAAATTCCGGTTTCCAGATCTGCATTTGAAATTGTTGCACCATTCAACCCCCCAGGGAGCAATCAACGGTGGGTTTCCTTTCCAGGTGCGTCCTTTTGGTGGAGCAAGCAAACCATTTCAACATCCCCTCTGTGAGCGGTCAAGAACCTGGCGGGGCAGTGCTGCGACGCACGACAAGATGAGGATTAAGTACGCAACGTAAGGGGTAACTCTTATGCCCCTCGATCGACGAGAGAAGCCATTCGCCAGCAATTTGTCCCATCTCAAAAGCAGGCTGGGCTACGGTTGTAAGCTGGATCCGAGGTAAGGACGCGTAAGTGATGTCGTCGTATCCCACAAGGGAAAGGTCTTCAGGAATTCGATGGCCGAGTTCTTCGGCAACCTCCAACACGCCGAGGGCGGTGACGTCGTTGGCGGCAAAGATGGCGGATGGCCACTCGGGTAAGGAGAGCATCTGCCGTGCTGCCTTCCGTCCAGCGGCCTGGGTGAAATCAGCGTAGCACACCCATTCTTCCTTCTCTGCTAGACCATGCTCGCGCAGTGCCTCTCGGTAGGCAGCCATCCGGTCTCGGCTTGGCTGGACGTCCGGTGGCCCCCCGATGAACCCGATGAGCTCGTGGCCGAGCTCTATCAGGTGTTCCACCGCAAGTCGTGCTCCTGCTCGGTCGTCGACAGTTACGTAGGGAGCGTCCACGCTGCGAGAAAGTCGAGAAACCAAAATGAACGGCGTCTTACTCTGAGCTAGTTCCTGTAAATACGGATCTTCAACCGTCACCGAGGTGAGGATGAGCCCGTCCACGCGCTTTCGCCGTAACAGCCTAATATAACTCAATTCCCGGTCGGCTTTTTCGGTCGTGTTGCACAGGATAACTCCACAACCAAAGTGGTGGGCTATTTCCCCTACGCCTCGAGCGATGTCGGCAAAGAAGGGATTAGTGATGTCTGGGACGACCAGACCCACTGCTCCCGAGGAGCCCATGACAAGGCCCCGGGCGAGCTCGTTTCGCTCGTAGCCGAGCCTCTGGGCGACTTCCTTCACGCTCTGTCTTGTCTTCTCGCTGATGAGCGTGCTATCGCTCAAAGCCCGGGAGACGGTCGAGGGTGATACTCCCACCTCACGTGCGATGTCCTTTATGGTGACCATGCCTTGTCCTTTCCCTCCTAAAGAACAACCGATCCCTCGTCGCGTGTAAGCCAGGCGGTCCCTCCCGCCGGCAAAAGCAGTGATATCTGGCTAAAGTAAGGATGCTCGGGCTCTAGCTCAACAACAGATACACATTGAAGAATGGGGAACGATCGTCGGTTTGCGAGGGGAACAGTGATCTTCTCAACCGTCTGCTTGGCCTGCCGATTCCACCCTCTCCGCCTCCACACGTTCCAGCATCTCCCTTAGATCCTGAAGAACCCCCTTGAGCATGCTGTACCCGTTCTCGAAGAATCTCTCCTGAAGCTCGAGGATATAGATACCGTCATATCCCGCCATGGCCCTGAATACATCCTCGTAAGGGATGCAGCCCCACCCGATTGGGAGGTGTAGGTCCCCAATCCCCAGCGGCATCGCCTCAATATACGGTGGCGCTGATTCAGGTTTTCCTTTGCCGAAATTGTCGTTTACATGGGCGTGTCGGATGTACGGCTTGGCGAGCTGTACCGATCTTAAAAAATCATATCCAAACTTCTTGGAATTTATATAGGAATGAGCAAAATCGTAACACATCTTAACGCTCTCTTCCCCAACGCTCTCCAATAACTTCATTAGGTGTGTAATGCTCGAGTGAATGTTCTCGACGCAGACCGTCACCCCTTCACTCGTTGCCAGTTTACCCAGGTCAGACAGCTCGTCTACCTCTATCTCGCGCGCCTCCTCCTCAGTCACATCGCTATCATTGCTCTTCAGTCTTCCTTGATGATAGACGAACGTCTTGGCCCCGATCGCAGCGGTGAATTGAATGCTGGCCGCAAAAACCTTCCGATGGACATCAGGGTATTGAAAGTCCCTCAGATTAAGCCTGTCCGGCGCGTGTACGGTGTATTCTAAATCAAATCCGTTCAGAATTTCCTTTACCTGTTTCGCTCTTCCCACACGTAGATGCCCGTTTACTACTGCATCGACACCGTGCACCGGTATTTCAGCCACATCGAAGCCTGCCTGTGCAAGGGCACGGATGTCTCGCTTCAGCAGTTCAAGATCCCCGTTGATCCTCCCCGAGTGGATATTAAGCCCTATTTTGTTCCGCATACTGTCCTCTCCTTAGACAGACCGGATTTTTATGGCCCGAACTATACCACTTTTCGGGTGTGTAAAACAAGGAATTACGTTCTACGGACGAGTGTCCCATTTCCATCGCAAAACACACCTTGATACCGCCTAGTGATATGAACTTCCACCGTTACCTCTCCTTGAAGGAGGAGACCTCTGTCTCCGGGTTGAACAGGTGCACCTTCTCTTTGTCCAGCTTAAGAAAGATCGTCTCGCCGATCCGTCCGCCGAAGGGGGCAGGGGCCAGCGCACGGATCTCCTCGTCGCCAAATTTAAAGGTGACCAGGTCTTCGCGCCCCAAGGGTTCGATCAGGTAGACCTCGGCCCTGAAATCACCCTCCGGCTCCGCCACGATAGTTATATCTTCAGGGCGGATACCCATGATCACTTGTTGTGGAGCGCCGTTCTGCTTGGCCAGGACTCCTCGTTCGTCTGGGATGCGGATCTCCAGAGCCTGACTCCTAAGATAAAAGCCATCGTCTCGTTCCTCAAAGCGTGTCTCGAGGAAATTCATCGGGGGAGCCCCGATGAACCCGGCCACGAACAAGGTATCCGGATGGTCATACAGCTGATTGGGCGCACCGTAGGTCTGCAGTACACCATAGTTCATCACCGCAATCCGGCTGGCCATGGTCATCGCCTCGACTTGGTCGTGGGTAACGTACACCGCGGTTACGCCCAGGTCCTCCTGCAAGCGCTTAATCTCTCCCCGCATCCGCAACCGCAGCTTGGCATCCAGGTTCGAGAGAGGCTCATCGAAGAGCAAGATGGCCGGTTCCTTAACCAGGGCGCGCGCCAACGCGACCCGCTGCTGCTGGCCGCCGGAGAGCTGGGCAGGCCTGCGATCCAGAAGCTCCCCGATCCCCATCATATCAGCTGCTTTCTGAGCTCTCTCCTTCATTTCTCCCCTACGAACCTTCTTTAATTTCAGAGGATAAGTAATGTTATCAAAGGTGCTCATATGGGGGTACAGGGCGTAGCTCTGAAAGACCATCCCTATATTGCGTTCCTTAGGGAGAAGACGGTTCACCACGCGGTCGTCAAAACGGATATGCCCCGAGGTGGGTTTGTAGATCCCCGCCAGCATGAGCAAGGTGGTGGTCTTTCCACACCCTGAAGGGCCTAGGAGGGCGACGAACTCTCCGTCCCCGATCTCCAGATCAAGGTTGTTAACCGCCTTCACTTTTCCAAAGTGCTTATTTAGAGCTTCTAAGGTGATCTTCATCCTACCGTTCTCCTCGATGCGGCTCTCTTATCCAAATCATACTCCTCCCTTCTTCCCGCCGCCGTAAATATTTAACAACGCCTTTTGGCTGAAGAGGAAGAAGATTACTACCGGGATGAGTTGAAACAGTCCGACGGCCGCTACCGCGTTCCAGTTGGTTATCGTGGTTTCGCCCATGAAGCTCTGCAGATAAACAGACAAGACTGATATCTTCCCACTACGCCGTATGGTGAAAGTAAACGGGATCAAGTAGGCGTTCCAACCAGCGAGGAAGGAGAAGATGGACAACGCGGCGATACCGGGCTTGATATTGGGGATTATAATTTGCCGCCAGACCCGAAAGCGAGAAGCCCCGTCGATCAAGGCGGAGCGTTCCATATCCCAAGAGATCTCATCGAAAAACCCCTTCATTATCCAGACACCGAACGGAAGCTGAAAGGCAACCATGACCAAGGCCACCCCGCCTAGGGTGTTAAAGCCAAAGCCCCCGATAAGAGGAATACCTCCTCCGACAATGGGGATCCCTGAAATCCAGCGAAGCACAAAATAGATGGGGATCAAGAGGGTAACACTGGGGAAGGCGTGCAGGATCAAAGTCGCGGAAA
>JAGLXM010000061.1 GCA_023132915.1 Candidatus Bipolaricaulota bacterium | reverse complement strand
ATCGTCCGTGTGGGTTCGCCACGGAAACGGTGGATGCGAAGGGGAAGATCAAGAAGAAGTACGAAACCTACCTGACGCCATTTGAGAAGTTCCAGAACCTGCTCAACCATGAGCAGTTCCTCAAGAAAGGCGTAACGATGGACTACCTGAGGGAAGTAGAGTGGGAACACAGTGATACGGAGTATGCCAAGCTTGCGCAGGAGAAGAAGGCCGAGCTCTTTCGCTCCTTCTCCAAACCGGGTATATTGACTTAACGACTCACGCGCTCATGCTCATCTTTCGATGAGAAAAGACTAACTCTTGCCGTGGATCGCTCGCTTTACTCCTTTGCGTTTGCGAGGAGGGAGGACAAGCCTGAAACGCTGATAGGCTCTAGGAAAGTGGGGCAAGTCACACCTCTTTGGTCGACTCGCCCCGTTATTTCAAGCTACAATCGCAGATTGAAACTGAGTGTCGTAGAGCGACCAGCGACGCTTACACCGCATCACTTCACAGCAGCAAGGCGGCTGCAGATGTCACTGATTCGCGCGACTCCATCCTTGAAGATCGGGAGCATCTGTTTGTATGTTGCAACGTTCTTTGGCTGTGGTTCGGATATACTCACCACTTCGGTCAACTTATCTACAATGGTAAAGTCTTTCCACAACCCGACACCCACTCCACCAATCATGGCGGCACCCAGTGCTGCCGCTTCCTGGCCGATGTTTGTCATGATAACCCGGGAATCGAATACATCTGCGAGAATCTGCCTCCAGAGGCGACTCTTTCCGCCTCCGCCGACAACCCTGACCTCCGGCGCTTCGATCCCCAACCCTTTGAATTCGTGTACCAGGAGCCCAAGATCGAGGCTCACACCTTCCATGGCAGCCCTAACAAGATCTGCCTTGGTGTGAGTGGGGCCGATACCGACATACCCCCCCTTTAGATCTGGGTTGTTCTCGTGAATCGTGCCTCCGCCAGCGAATGTCGATAAGAACAACAGGCTGTTGGCCCCCACCGGCGAGGATGCCGCTTCAAGCTCCATTAGACTGAAGGGGTCGATATCAAGGCTCTTAGAGGTAGCCACTTCTTGGTGGCAGATGTTGTCCTGCACCCACTGGTACGTACTCCCCGCCGAGTACACCCCCATCTGTGGTGTGTACATCCCCGGAACAACGTGAATGATGTTCGGGATGCGCACGCCTTCACTAATCAGGGGTTGCGGGCTCGCAACAGAAACCCACCCCGATGTCCCGATATATGCGTAGATCCGTCCCTCGGAAACGACCCCTGCCCCCGCTGCGGTACAAGGTACGTCTTCCCCACCAAGAACTACTGGAATACCGGGTGGCAAATCGAGCTCCTGGGCTGGTTCTGGAAGCAACTCTCCAGCCACATGGGTGGAAGGGTACACAGAGGGAAACTTCTCCCGCGGAATCCCGGCTAGCCCCAAGAGATCACTTGAGAATTCCCGCGTGTTGATGTCGAATAATCCCGTAAAGCTCATATCAGAGTAGTCCGTACAGAACTTCCCTGTAAGACGCATCACGACGTAGTCCTTGGTCGCCAGAAACACGTGGGTCTTCTCGAATAGGTCCGGCTCGTTTTCCTTGACCCACATGAGCTTAAAGCCCGTAAAAAACGCCGGTTCAAACGCACAGCCGGTTACCCTGTACCATTTATCAAGACCGATCTTTTCAATTACCTTACTGGCTTGGTTGGTGCTCCGAGAATCAAACCAAACCATGCTGGTATCGCGCAATAGATTGCCCTTTTCATCAACTGGAACATTACCCATCCCGTGTCCACTGAATGAGATGGCTGCAATCTTGCTTTTGTCAATCTGCGCTTCACCTAATACCTTTCGAGTCCCGTTCACAATCGCACCCCACCAGTCCAACGGACGCTGTTCTGCCCAGCGGGGTTGTGGATAGAACGTTTCATACGGGTGAAAGGATTTTCCCAGTAGCCTCCCTTCGCTGTCGTAGAGAACGACCTTGTTCCCACCCGTTCCCATATCATGAGCCAAGATATACTTTGTCCCCATGTTCTTCCTCCTTTGTAAGATCGTTTCTGTTAATCGCTTTATCGATTTCTGGCATCCTGGCATCTCGGCACGCCTCATGACCGATCCATCAGCATCCAGCCCTCGAGCGCCGACGAGACGATGCAAGACATGGAGTTTCCGTTAACGTGCCAAGTTCACAGTGTACCTCAGTTCGCGTCATGCTAAATCTTCCTCATGTCGAGACTGCGGATACGTTTTGGAATCAGTCTTTTTCAGAGCCTGTTCCCCTCCCTAGCTCTGAGGCGCTACCCTGAACCATACTTTTCAGACTCAGTCCCTCTTTCAAATAGGAACTGATATACTCTATGGGTTCGTCCCCCTCTGTAAACGTCACACCGGTCAGCAGGAGAGCCGGGCTGAGCAAAGGTACTTGCAACAGGTCGGCCACCTCACGTTCCACTACCTCAGCTGCCTCAACGGACCGTTCTGAGCGCAAGATCGGACACCCATACTCCTGATTCAGAGTGGCGTATAGGCTGCCGTTGATAAATGGGCGTTCGCCCAACCTCGGGAAGCGGTCCGCAGGCAAGATGGAGTCACACACGAGCAGGGGGTGCTCATGCAGCAGGCGCAAACGGCGCAGGTACAGGAGAGGCTCATCGGGCTCAAGCCCCAGTAATTGGTTAATGTGTGGGATGGCGGCTTCCACCTTCTTTTGGACCAATTTGTAACGGAGCGCCTGCGGCGAGAATTGCTCGATAGGGCTCAACGTGTTACTCAATAGGGCAAGTTGTACCCGGGGATCTTCTTGGACGAAGGTGCCCCGCCCGCGCACTCGGGTGAGCCAGCCCTCTGTGAGCAGCTCCTGAATTGCTTTGTTAACGGTGGGTCGGCTGACGCCGAAGCAAGCGCCCACTGCCTCCTCGGAGGGAAAACGATCGCCTGCTTTAAGCAGATCATCCTGGATGAATCTATGCAAGATCCGAGCCAACTGGTAGTACAAGGGGATCTGCGAATCACCGACCAACTGAATCCTAGTTCGATCAGCGAAATTCGTCAGCAATTGCTTCGCATCGCGACCATCCACTTTATCCCCCCTTATCTCCTAAACTACCCTCTGCCAAGTCACTTGTCAAGTCATATACTCAGACTATTGACATGATGAGGCTTACTTGTGTTGAGTCGATCACAGCCCGGAAACGGGCAAGTGACATTCGCCAACCAGGGCTTTCTTCTCGAATGGTAGATCTAGATGTTGAGTTATATCGCCTGCCTTTTGTCAAGCAAATAGTATGTAGTTACAACTTGACAATCTGCGCTTTAACCGCTAGTATTTTTTAGAAGTGCCATGTTGAGGAATAGACGAGTTCCTACACAAAAAGGGACAGAATTCATGTCAGCACAATTAACGTTTGTTAGGCAAAGGAGATGCTGCGGTGTCCAGAATGCGGGGAAGGCAGCATGGGGGTTAACTCGAGGAGATGCAAGGTGATTCGCGGGATCATATCAGCCCATGATTTTGGTACCACAGGGGATAAGGCCACCTTGTTCACTTTCGATGGACACCGTTTGGCCAGTCACTATTACCCGTATGAAACCACCTATCCTCATCCAGGTTGGTCCGAGCAAGACCCAAACGATTGGAAACGTGCGTTTGTCGAGTCCACGAAAACCGTACTTGCCTCGACTGGTATTCGTCCGGAGCAAATCGCGGTAATCTCCTTCAGTGGCCATATGTTGGGATGCATTCCTATCGATCGGCGGGGGAACGTACTGCGCAAGACCGTCTTTCTTTGGGCGGATTATCGCAGTAAACAGCAAGCCGAGTTTATCCGGGAAGTAGTAGGATGGGAGAGATTCTACAAAACGACCGGTGGAGGACTCGAACTCGCCCTCTATCCAGCGGCGAAGATTCTTTGGTTAAAAGAGCACGAACCTGAGCTGTACACCAAGACTTACAAATTCATCGGCACGAAGGATTTGATCGCCCATTGGTTGACAGGGCGCATCTTAACGGACTTCTCCGACGCCTCAAACACAGGCTTATTTGACATTCAGAAGCGAATCTGGGCCAGCGACCTGATTCGCGCGCTCGGGATTGAGGAAGAAAAGCTACCTGAGGAAGTTCTTCCGAGCACCACGATAGTCGGGGAAGTCTGCGCAGAAGCGAGCCGCGAGACCGGCCTTGCCCAAGGGACCCCGGTCGTACTAGGTGGGGGAGATGTTCCTTGTGCCGCAGTGGGGGCAGGAGTTGTTGCGGAGAACTCCATCTATAACAATATCGGTTCTGCATCTTGGGTTGCAGTGGCGACAAAAAAGCCAATCTTTGACCTTGAGATGCGTCCGTTCACTCTCTGCCACTTGGTCCCGGACATGTACGTGACGCAGCTTGCGACCTATTCCGCCGGGGTTGTCTATTCCTGGTTCAGGGACCAGATCTGCCGGACTGAAGCAAATCGTGCAAAGGAGCTTGGTAGCAGCCCGTTCGCGCTCATGGACGAAGAAGCGGCTCAATCGGAGCCTGGTGCCCATGGCCTTCTCTTTCTCCCGCACATGAGACCCGGAGGAGCTCCGTTTCACGATCTGAATGCTCGGGGCGCTCTGTTCGGACTGACGCTCAGTCACACGCGAGCGGATGTTATCCGCGCTGTACTGGAAGGGATTACTGTCAACATCTGCCTGCTCTGCAGAGCTCTGGAACAGCAGATAGGTACTGAGTTCCCAGATATCCGTATGATCGGCGGTGGCGCGAAGAGTTCTCTCTGGCGCAGCATCGCCGCGAACATTCTCAACAAGAACGTGTTAAGTCTATCCGCTCAGCAGGAAGCGAATTCACTTGGGGCAGCGATGACAGCCTGTGTCGGGATCGGTGTCTTCGATCGGTTCGATGATGCCGCACGGGAATTCATTCACGTTGATGGGAAAAGCTCACCGGATAAGAAATCTACGAAGGTATACGAGCGCCTCATCACGCTGTTTCGTGATGCACATCACCATGCGTCAAGCGTGCACGATCTGCTCAAGCAGTCTGATGAGGTCTGAGGTTTAGAGATGAAGATGAAGCAAGACGCCTCTACCACGATCACGGCATATGACAAAGGGGGTGATCGGTAAGGTAAAACTAAAGCAGGGGAGGAAGTAATACCAGAGAGAACAAACATACTTAAAGGAGGTACAAGATGTCCAGAAAACTTGGTTTTGTTGGGATTGGTCTACTCATCGTCCTCGTCGGATTGATCCCACTGGCGGTTTTTGCCGCAGAGAGAACAATCGGAGTTGGAGCGCAAGGCCTTTCCAGCCCGGTGCCCAGCCGGATGGCCAATGAATGGAGACGAGTAGGCGAGGCCAACGGTTGGGGGATACTGACCGTGGACGGGGGCGGTGACATGCAGAAGGTCATCGATGCCGCACTCACCTGGGTCCAAATGGAAGTAGATGCCATACACATCTTTTTCCCGCCTGCCGGCTCCATCGGCGAGTTAGCCGAGGCCTGCGAAGCGGCCGGGATCCCACTCATCACGACGGGATACGGTTGTGGACAAGGACAAACCTTCGACGTGGGAATGAGTGACTTCGAAGGTGGAGTCAAGATGACTCAGTGGTTATTCGATACCCTTGGTCGGGAAGGTGAAATCGCCGTACTGCATTGGGACCAGGTTCCCTGTCCGCGTCAGCGGTACGCCATGTTAGAAGCGATGCTTCCCGAGTATCCAAATATCAGCGTTGTGGCCAGCCACGTCGCCAAGTTCCCCGGTGCCGGTGAGGACTGCCGCGCTGCTATGGAGAACATCCTGTTGGCCCACCCCGAAATCGATGGGGTATGGGGTGCATGGGACGAACTGACGATGGGCGCTGTTCAGGCGGTTATCGCCGAAGGACGGGATGACATCGTATGTGTTGGCATCGATGGAAACCTATCCACCTTTGATGCAATCCGTAGCGGTGGGCCATTCAAGATGACCATCGCTCCTGACTGGGAACAAGGAGTAACCCTGGCAGTGACGGAGCTGCAGGAGCGACTCTGGCAAGGTTTGCCACCTGCGCAACAGCAGTTCTACATCGATATACCGATCGTTACCGCATACAACTGTCCTCCCGCTGGCTGGTACTATAGCGAATGGATTGCAGCCGGCATGCCGGACGAGCCAAAGTAAAACCGATACGCTGGAAAGGGGCTTTGCGCGATAGCAAAGCCCCTTTCCGTATGTTTCTGGCAGCCAAATAAGTACAATGGACCAATCGGTTAGCATGCAAGGCTCAATGATGAACAAACTGATCATGGATTTAAGTGGTATCACCAAGACGTTTCCCGGCACCGTGGCTTTGCAGGATGTCGACTTCGATCTACGAATAGGCGAGATTCATGCCCTGGTGGGACAAAACGGTGCAGGAAAATCGACCCTGGTCAAGGTGCTGGCCGGGATCTATGCAAAAGATAAGGGCAAGATCGTAATCGGTGGCAGACCAATCGATCACCTCACACCAAGAAAGTCTCACGATCTGGGGATGCGCTTTATACATCAAGAGCTGAATCTCGTCCCCCAGTTTAACGTAGCAGAGAACATCGTGCTGGGAGATCCTTATCCATTGCGAAAAAAAACTCGTTTCATCCGATGGCAGGCTCTAAACACACACGTGCGCAATCTCCTCGAGAATCTAGGGATATCTATCGATCCGAAGCGATCCGTTCAAGAACTGACTGTGGCTGAACAGTGGATGGTCGCCATCGCGCGCGCGCTTTACTCCCAGGGGAAGGTTCTGGTAATGGATGAGCCAACCTCGTCTCTCACGCGCAAAGAGGTTCAGGAACTATTTCACTTGGTCCGATCACTAGCCGCCAAAGGCACTTCCGTGATCTATATCTCCCATCGACTTGAGGAGGTGTTTGAGCTTGCGCAACGAATCACTGTCCTCAAGGACGGAAGGAAAGTCGGAACACTCATCGGCGCTGATGTAGACCTTAGCAAGCTTGTCCAGTTGATAGTCGGAGGAAAACCTCAGGATCTCTTTCCTGCCAAAGAACCCTGGGAAGAAGAGCGTGAGGCGGTTTTGGAGATCGAGGGATTGACCACGGTTGACCGACGGCTGCAAAACGTCACTCTCTCTATCAGAGAGGGCGAAGTCGTTGGCCTGACCGGTTTATTGGGGGCAGGGCAGAGTGCTTTGGCTGACATTCTTTTCGGTGCGAGTCGTGTGCGATTCCAAGAGGGAAAGATCCGGGTGAACGGGAAATCATACACACCTCGATCGACACACCGCGCGATTACACGAGGCATCGCCCTGGTTCCGGAAGAACGACGAAGTCAAGGACTAGTTACTGAAATGAAGCTGTGGGAGAATATCATCCTTCCAAGCCTTGGCCAATTCGTCCTGGATCCCATCTCACGACTCATCCACTACCGCCGGAGTTTAGCGGAATCAAAACGACAGATGGCACTCCTGCATATCCAAGCCACGAGCCCGCATCAACAGGTACGGTACCTGAGTGGTGGGAACCAACAGAAGGTGGTGCTGGCAAAATGGCTCCTACGAACTCCTCGCTTGCTGATCCTGAACGAGCCTACAAGAGGTATCGATGTGTCGACAAAAGCGGAGATATATCGACTCGTTCGAAAGCTTGCCGCTTCTGGGAACGCGATTCTCTTTATCTCATCGGAAGTCGAAGAACTGGCCGGAGTTTGTAACCGAGTTCTCATCATGCGGAAAGGCTGCTTGGTCACAGAGCTTGAAGATACGAACCTTACTCCGAGCAAGGTCATGGAGTGCTGCTACGAAAGTTGAACGATGCCACGACAACGCAAACTCCTAATCGCTCTTGACACCAAGGCAGTGTGGATCACGTTTGGACGATTCGGTACGTTGATCGGTCTGTTTCTCCTTGTTGCCGTATTCACGACCCTCAAACCGGCCATCTTCCCAACCCCACGTAATCTTCTGAATATTCTGAACCAGATCTCGCTTCTTGGAATCTGCTCCGCAGGGTTGACTATCTGCCTGGTAATGAACGAGTTTGACCTCTCTATTGGCGCAATCGCCACACTGGGGGCAGTGTTAACCGCTGGCTTTCTCCCGAATATGCATCCTGTGCTTGCTGTGCCCATTGTCCTTGTGATCTGCACTGGGATCGGCTTGGTAAATGGATTAGTCATCGCTACCTTAGGTGTCTCCTCGTTTATGGCAACCCTGGGAAGCATGACAATCCTCACCGGGTTCAGTTATTGGTACACAAGCGGAAGCGGGTCGATCCTGTATAGTGGTATCCCCAAAGGGTTCCTGATAATTGGCAAAGGAACCTTCCTTCACATCCCCTACCTTGTCTTTTTCATGATTGGTGTCCTGGTGCTACTCCACCTTTTCCTCAATCACACCTCTACCGGAAGGCACATGTATGCGGTGGGGGGGAACCCGGAAGCGGCACGTTTCGGGGGTATTCCCATTCAGAAGCTCAAGATCCTCGGATTCATGACGTCCGGTTTTCTTGCCGGACTGACCGGGGTGCTCCTCGTTGCCCGCTTAGGCTTGGCTGAACCAACCATCGGAGATCGCTTCCTATTCGACGCGTTCACAGCGGTTTTCCTCGGAGCCGCATCGATCAAAATAGGGCAGTTCCATATTATCGGTACATTGATCGGAGTCCTCATCATGGGAACGCTTTTTAACGGATTCACTCTGCTCGACGTGCCTTACCATCTGCAGTTAGTGGCTCAGGGAGCCATCTTGATTGCAGCCGTAACAGCGGCAGGTTTATGGAAAGGATTCTTCAGACAGAAGAGACAACGTGTGGATTAGGAGTCGGGAAGCCAATATCACGGTTGGAGGAGAGGCTTGACGTTGAGTCGTCGAAACCGGATCGCAATACCCAGCAAAATAATAAGACGAATGAATCCTATCTTGAGCCGGTATGGGATCATTGCCGTTTTACTTTTGCTATTCACGATCTTCTCTATCCTACGCCCAGGGATCTTCCCTTCGGTGGGGAACCTTATCACGATCTTCAAGCAGATTGCGCTTCTGGGCATCATTTCAACGGGACTGACCGTTTGTTTGATCTTGGGCGATTTTGACCTCTCTATCGCTGCCGTAGCAACTTGGAGCGGCGTGCTTGTCGCTTCGTTGCTCCCCCTTATCAACATGTGGGTAGCCATCGTGGCTGTCCTATCCATGGCGGTCGGCGTCGGGCTTGTCAACGGCTTTTTCTCAGCTATGGTGGGGATTTCTCCCTTCATCGTCACATTGGCTGTGCAAACCATGCTTCGGGGCCTCACCTTATGGTATACGGGCGGTTATTCTCTCTACTCGGACATTCCGCGAGCCTTTGTAAATCTAGCGCGCGGGACTTTCCTCAGCGTCCCTTATCTCGTGTACTACATGCTCTTCATCTTTCTAGTCTTCTACACCGTCATTAACCATTCCTCATTCGGAAAGAAGGTGTACGCCGTAGGGGGAAATCCGATTGCTTCTCGATACTCAGGCATCAGTGCCGTACGAACACGCTTGGTGGGGTTCATGATCTCATCTGTCCTTGCCTCGTTGACCGGGATACTTCTTGCCGCACGTCTCTCCTCCGGGCAACCGCGAGCAGGTGAAGGTCTTCTGCTTAATGCCTTTGCGGCCGTCTTTCTCGGTGCTGCCACGTTCCATGGGGGACGGTTCCACGTCGCCGGTACATTGGTCGGGGTATTGTTTATCGGAGTCTTGAATAATGGTCTGGTTATCTTAGGAATTCCATTCTACCTTCAGTACGTTATCCAAGGTACTGTTTTGGTACTCGCGATTGCTGCTTCAGGTGTCGCACGAAAAGCCTGACATACATTGGTAAATATCACTGAAAGACTTTTGGTTACCCATTAAGCCCCCTTCGCTGTCACGAAAATCATGAGAGTCTCCCACAGAAAGCAGGGTGCAAGTGGTAATGTAGTTGGCTTCAGCCGCCACCACAGTGACCAGAACGTTTTTCACCGTGGCACCATCGTACAGGGCAGCGATGTTCTCACGCGATTCTGGTGTGCCGTTGACATACGGATAATTCAGCTCGGTGGAGAGTAAATGATTGACATAGTTGGGATCGTCGCCAAAAGCTCGCTGAGCGACACGGGATATACGCCGCTTTCGGACAGGTTATATTCCACGTCCTGCTCGAACTTGGACATCATGCGTTCCATAAGAAACGGCTGAAATTCAGGCATCTGCTTACTCCTCCTTCACCCCTTTTCTGTAATACCACCCATATCATAGGAGAGCCATTTAGTTGCAGCAAATCCTTATTCTGGGGCCTGAGGATCAGCTGCGATGTCGAGGATCAAGCTCTGAGCCCATATTCGCACGTTCGTTGGTTGCTCTTAAATAACACGTCGCTATTGGCTCGCTAATCCACCCGTGATCTTCTCCGCCATCGATTACTAAAGTCTGTCCCGTGATGAACGAGCAGGATGAGCCGGGCATCCAGTGAAAACACTGATGATTATGCATCTGGTACACCCGAGATAACTTGAACTTCTCTACTCCATGCGACAGAAAATTGCTCTTCTTGCCGAAGGCGCTAGATGATTCCGATAGCAGAGGTCCTCGAATAGTTTGTTTCAGCCCTCATGTCAACACCCCCAACGCCGGTGGGAGCTCAGTACAAACGACACGGAGCACAAAAAAGCAAAGTATGAGGCAGAAAATGCTGTTGTATACCTACTTTCATGTACATGCTCCCCGGGGAGGACTCGAACCTCCAACCATTCGGTTAACAGCCGAGTGCTCTACCAATTGAGCTACCGAGGAATGCGTCTTTATTCTATCGGCCTGCTAAGCCTTAGTCAACTTTCTTAAGCCGCAGCGTATAAGAGCTGGTGAATAACTTTTGATGCCTGTTTAAGATCAGCAATAGCAATGTGCTCTTCCGTCGCGTGTGCCGCCTTCCCGCCGAAGCCGAGGACGACCGCGGCGATTCCTTTTCCATTCAGGATCAGAGCGTCCGTTCCCCCTGTGATAACCTGCGTCTTTGGCTCAAGGCCAGCAGCAGCGATCGCCTGCTTAGCCAGTTGCACAACTGGCGCGTCCTCGGATACCTGCGACGCCTTATACTCCAGATCGACCTTTACCTCGACCTGCGCTCCCATCTCCTTTGCTGCCTCTTCGAAAGTACGGCGCATCACCTCGGCCTGGCGCATGCACTTGTCATGGTTGAGGCTGCGACACTCGGCTTGGATTGTCACCCTCTCCGGCACACCGTTTCGAATCATCCCACCATGGATCGTTCCCACATTGGCGGTCGTCTCCTCATCGATACGTCCCTCGGGCATTCCAGCGATCGCCACGGCAGCAACGCGAATCGCTGAGATTCCCTTCTCCGGTTCCATTCCAGCATGTGCCGCTTTCCCTTTGATGTTGATGTCGAGTGAGACGTGCGAGGGTCCTCCGATGATCACCGTATCCAGCTCGTCGCCATCGACGACGAATCCCCTTTTGGATTTAACCATTGTAAGATCGAGGTTCTTGGAACCAAGAAGCCCAACCTCCTCGCCGCGGGTAATCACGATCTCCACCGGCGGCCGTCTCTTTGCTGTTCTCACTGCCTCGAGAATCGCAGCGATACCGGCCTTATCATCGGCACCGAGGATCGTCTCCCCGACGGAGCGGATCACCCCGTCCTCGATCACCGGCTTGATCCCTTTCCCCGGCTTCACTGTGTCGGCATGAGCACCGAGGAGAATCGGTTCGGTCTTCTCCGATCCTTTTGCAGGGACGTGGGCGATCAGGTTCCCGTAGGCGTCGAGCTCACAGCGTGCTTCAAGCTCCTTTTCTAAGAGGTCCTTAAGGTAGTCAATGAACCGTTCTTCCTCGCCCGACTCAGAGTCGATGCGAACGAACTCACAAAAGAGGCTAACTAGGTCCGTCATTTAGAATCCTCCTTTTTTGCTGGTTCCTTCTCTTTGCTTCCTTGACAAATTTGATGACTAGCTCCCCGAGGAACTCGTAAAACGCTGATCTATCCGTCATCATGAGGTCCTGCTTTTCAAAGACCTCAGCAGCTACCTCTTTCAAGAAGGGATCCCCATACTCCGTAGCGGTAAGGTCTGCCAAGCGTGCCAGTCCCTCAAGCAAGCGCAACGGCCCATAATCCTTGGGTTCATCCTTCAGTCCCTCCGCACTTGCCGCTATATAGGCACATAGGTCGAACAACTCAGCCTTGCTCATCTATCCCTCCTGATAGGTCTCCCAAGAGGTGATCTGTGACAACTCCTTTCTCGGGGGTGCAACAGGTTGCTTCCTTGGAAAACCCAAAGCAACAAGGAGGATGGGATAGATATGCTCGGGGAGCTCCAGCAATACCTTTGTTCCACCCTCAGAGAAGGAGGCGACGGCACAGGAGCCCAAGCCCAATGCATGGGCTGCAAGCAACATGTTTTGCACCGACATTGCTGCCTCCTCTGCAACGAGGGTGGACCTTGATATCCCCGCAAAGTTTTGCACATCCCTTTGGTTTGAGCAGACCACGATAGCAGCGGAGGCCTCTTTGGGAAAGCCAGGGGAGAGGGTCTTCAACGTCCTGAGCTGTTTAGGCTCTTGCACGACGATGAACCGCCAGGATTGAACATTGCTGGGGGAAGGGGCCCATTGGCCCGCTTCTAATGTTCTCTCAAGCATCTCCCTCGGTACCCTTCGATCCTGGTAGGACCGGACACTCCTCCTCTTCTTTACAACGTCAAGCACGATGTCCGCTTCACTTGCTGCCATCATCCCTCCTTTCCGTCTGGATCAGTTCAACCTCCTGTTCTTCTCGATCTCCTTGTATTGAAGCTCGTACCCGAAGTGTTTCGGTCCGAAGAGCTGCAGGCCCTTTGGTGATCGCCACATCTCGGGGGCGGGGTAACCGATGACCGTCACCTCTATGCCTTGTTTGCAGTTTGGATTCGTGATCGCCTCACCCGTGTTTGGATTAAGGACACAGATGAGATCAGGAACAGTTACATCGGGCTCATCATCAAACCAGGAAACGATGTGTTCATTCTTGTACCAGATCCTGTATTGATGGCCGTGGTTATCCACCTGGCCGGAGATGAACAATTCGCCAATGGTGAATCCTTCCTCGATTTTCCAGCTTGCTTGGGTCACCACTCCTTTGAACAGGAGATAACCCTTCCCCGCCAGAGTAGCCGCCTCTACCGGGTCCTTGTTGGAAGAGTGGGCTTCCCGGACCGCTTTCCCAATTGACATTGCTCTGGATAGAGTTCCCGGGATGACCGAGCCCTGCAGCGCTTGTCCTTGAAGAGGGTGGTCTGTCACACCTGCGCGGTTGCCACTGACCACGGCTAAGGCGCGAACGAGGATCTCGGCCCGGAAGTCATCCGCTACCTCCTTCAGGATAACGACATCACCCTTTGCCGTTGCGACAGCCAGTGGGCTTATGGATACATTCTTGATGTAGAAGGTGGTGTGTTGAAGTTCTGGGACGGAGCGACCGGCAGGGTCGGCGTCCACGATCGGGATTCCGAGCCTTGCAGCCACTGAAAGGGCAACAGCTGTGTTTCCACCTCCGATTTCTGTTGCGATCGCAGCGTAGAATTTTTGGCCTAGATACTCCTCAAGGGCTTTGAACGCATCTAAACACTCCATTTCCATATCACCTTGTGATGCGCCTTTGCCAACCCTCTCCGGAGAGACGCTACCACACATGTACGGCGAGGCCACGAGTGCGTCGTCGGGGACCTCCTCAAGGCTGATCAGCTTGAATTCCCTGCCTGCTGACAAGTCGCTTTGAATAAGTTGGAGTCCTCGTTTGGGGCTTCCTCCACCGCCAGTTCCCAGGATAGTGCAGCCGCGAATCAAGTCCTCCAGTTGCTGTCCGTTTAAAGTGCGCATCGGTCTTTCCTCCTTTAGCTTATCTTCTCGCCCTTCTCATCTTGGGATCCAGAATCTCCCTTAAGCCATCCCCGACCAGATTGAATGACAAAACGGCGATGAAGATGGCCAGACCAGGGAAGGTGACAATCCACCAATTCGTGAGGAAGTACGTGCGCCCCGTACTCACCATCAACCCCCATTCAGGCGTGGGGGGTTGTGCACCCAGTCCCAAGAAACTGAGAGCAGCCGAGGTCAACATGATCGAGCCAAAATCCATCGAGGCCTGGATGACGATCGGGGTCAAGCAGTTGGGGAGAACATGTTTGAAGACAATCTTTCCTTGTGATGCCCCCATCGCTCTGGCCGCTTGTACAAAATCTCTCTCTCGAACCGAGATTGCTTCACTGCGCAGTAGTCTTGTGTACCATGGCCACCAGGCAATGGCAATGGCGATCATCGCATTGATTAGGTTCGGGCCCAACAACAGCGGGGGGAAGCTTAGGAATACATCCGTTATCCGCATGATCACTTCATCGAGCATCCCACCGGAGTAACCGGCCACTACACCCAGCGGCACCCCGATGGTCAGCGCGAGCCCAATCGCAATGGCTCCAACCTGCAACGAGAGCCGAGACCCGTACAAGACCCGGCTGAAGACGTCCCGTCCCAGCTCATCAGTTCCAAAGAAATGTTGGGAACTAGGTGATAGAAACCTATCCTTAATATGCGTCTCAACAGTATCATGAGGAAAAGGCACTATCCACGGGGCCAACAGAGCGACTAAGATCAAGAGGAAAACAACGGATAGCCCCGTTGTAGTTAGACGATTCTTCAGTACGAGCCGAACTGTACGAGGTAATCGCTTGGACATTTCTAACCGAGCCTAACGCGGGGATCCAAGAAAGCCTGGGTGAGGTCAACAAGGAGATTCAAGACGACATAGGTAAAAGCGATCAGAATTGTCACGCCCATGATCGCCGGGTAATCGACGGATATGATAGCCCTTGAGGCGTATTGACCCAAGCCTGGCCACGTGAACACGGACTCGATGAGAAACGTTTCCACGAGCGAATAGGCGAACGTTAGGGCTCCTACAGTGATCACCGGTCTGATGGCGTTTCGCAGGGCGTACACGCTGAGAATTCTCCTCTCACGGAATCCGCACGCCCTGGCCGTTCTAATGTAGTCCTCTCCCAGGACTTCCAACATCGTGGCCCGGGTCATCCGCGCCGACAGCCCTAAAGGATAGGCCGCCAGCGTGATCCCTGGTAGAACGATGTGGGAGAGCGCGCTACCGAACGCGGTGAAATTTCCGGTAATCAACGAATCGAAGAGGTAGAACCCGGTGATGTGCTCGATCGGTGAGGTGAAGCGCGTCATCATGGCAACACGCCCCGCCAATGGGAACAAGCCGAGCTGTTTGAAGAACACGAGCTGCAGGATCATTCCCAACCAGAACGTCGGCAGGGCAACCCCGACGATCGAGAACACGCGACTGCCGTGATCTACCATCGTCCCGTCGCGGACAGCCGACACAATCCCCAGAGGGATCCCGGCGACAAAGCCGAGCAGCATGCCGAAGATGATCAGTTCCAGCGAGGCGGGAAGATAGGTCGCAATATCCTTCAGCACCGGCTGATGGGTGCGAATGGAGACCCCCCAGTCACCGCGAAGGAAGTTGGCAATGTATTTGAAATAGCGGATGTGTACCGGCTTATCTAACCCCAGTTCAATTCTCGCCTTTTCAATCTGCTCCAGTTTTGCATGCGGACCGACCCATCGCATCGCCGGGTTGGAAGGCACGACCACCGTCAGAAGAAAGGTAAAGACGGACACGCCAAACATGACGATCAAGGCCAGTCCCAACCGACGGATGATATATGCTGTCATGAATTCTCGGTCGTTTCTCTAGTGACAAAGCGTATAAAACGAGAGCGGGGAGCGATGCTCCCCGCTCTGACTGCTCTACTGTTACTCCTCCCGGTAGCAATCGTACCAGAAGACGACGTGCGTGTAGGCAGGGTTATCGACGTATCCCTTGAGGGACATCCGCTTTGCTCGCATCGAACTCATGTCAAAAACCGCTACCCCAGCGGCGTCCGCCATGAGGATATTCTGTGCCTCGACGTACATGTCGGTGGCCGCTTTTCTGTTTAACAGCGCCTTTTGCTTTGCAGCATTGATCAGGGCATCATAAACGGGGTTGCTGTAGTAGGAGAAGTTGAAAAGAATAGGCTGGGTTTCGAACATCGCGCTCAAGAAAGAATGAGGGTCAGCGTAGTCCGGCCACCAGTAGAAGAGGAAGATATCCTGCCGCTCGTTCGGATCTGCGGCGCTACCGAGATCGATCTGCGCCTCCCACGGCATCCCTCTGATCTCCAAGTTGACGCCCAGCTTGGCGAGTTCCGACTTCCACAGCTCTGCCGTTCTTCGTTCGTTCTCGTCGCCGGCCACGTAGGTCAGCACGACCTTGAACCCTCCGTCCGGATATCCGGCTTGTTCGAGGAGCAACTTTGCCGTTTCGGGACTGAAGGTGTATTGCTTCACCCGATCGGAGTAACCCCACAGACCAAAGGGGACGACCCCCCGGGATTGCCGTGCGTAGCCGCCCATAACGCCCTCTATCACGTCCTCGTAGGGAAGTGCATATGAGAGCGCTTTTCGCACCAGCGGATTGCCTATCGGTAAGTCTTCGCTCTTCGCCGTGTTGAACATGGCGAGCAGGTTCTGGAACGACGGTACGCTGACGATCTCGACACCAGGAACCCCGCGCAACGCTTCCAGCTCGGACGGCGCCAGTCGATTGGTGAAGTCGGCCTCGCCGGATTCGACCATCAGCCGTCGTGTCCCTTCCTCGGGAACCCATTGGAAGACGATCTTGTCGAAGTGCTTGCCTTCCCAACCTCTCCAGTAATCATCGAACTTCTTCAGAATGACCAGCGTATTGCCCTCGTTGCTTTCGATGGTGTAGGGTCCGGTTCCCGAATCATTGCCTTCGTAGAACCAGTCGCGGTCTGAGAAATCCGGGTCGAAGATGTGCGCGCAGTAGGCCGCCGAAGCGGCGATGTCGAGCGGCGCGGGATAGCTGAGATGGAACACGACCGTGTACTTGTCCTTTGCTTCGATGGACTCTACCGCATCCCAGATGTAAAAGGCCCCTTTCTCGCCAGCGATGGTCCGGTCGATGGAGAACTTGACCGCCTCCGCGTCCATCTCTCCACCGGTATGGAACTTCACACCCTTTCTGAGGTGGAACGTCCATGTCAATCCATCTGCCGAGCTCTCATGGCTCTCTGCCAGCACGTGCTCAAACTCACCCGTAACCGAATCGTAGAGCACTAGGGTCTCGTAGGTGTTGTTCATGATGATGACCTCGTTGGAGAAGCCTTCACTGGGGTCCCAGAAGACCACGACCTCGCTGGAATTCACATAGATCGCAACTTGGGGCTCCTCCGCTGAGACGATGGTGACGCAAGCAAGAAGGATAGCCAGCAGCACGGACAACCCTATCCCACCATGCCAACTCACTTTGCCGTTTTGTCGGAACATCTTAATCCCTCCTTGTTGAATACTTGGTTAATGCCCCTCCTGTTTTTTGCTTCTGTTATCACCTCCTGTCGATTAGTCCTGCAATAGTACCTCAATACCCTCTGATCTTGTCATAAGAGGCGGTGAGATACAACCCCCCTCGATGGTGTCGTAAGCCCAACTTAACGAGCAGCTCTGCCATCTTGAAGGTCGTTGCCGCCGGTTCGATCACGGGGACACAAAGTTGCTTTCGAACACGCTCTGCCAAGGCGGCCATTCCCGTACATCCAAGGACGATCACCTCTGCACCGTCTATCTTAATGGCCTGCTTCGCCGCTTCGACGATCTGGGCGGCAGTTTCTTCAAGATCCTTCTCCAGGCCCAGTACTGGAATATCGATGCCGATGGCTGATGCTAGCCTTGATTCAATGCCAAGTTTCCTTGCCTGCCACCTCACCCAGGGGCCAGTGTTGGGCAGAATGGAGATCACGGAGAATTTCGCCCCCAGATGGAGGGCAACGGACATCGATGTTTCCGCTGGGCCGAGGACGACTTTGTCGGTCATCTCCCTGGCGGCATCGACGCCAGGATCAGCGAAGCAGTTTATCATGATTGCATCAACGACATCGCTTTTCTCCCTAACTAGCCTCAAAATATCGGGGCCAGCATAGACGGCATCGTGAAAGGTCTCGATCGACGTCGGCCCTTTTTCAAGCCCCATCACTACGACGTTCGTCTCTGAATCGGCGAGCCCTTGGAAGTACTCCTTATCGTCTTTGAGCAGCTCTTGACTCACCACAGGGCTGATGATCAGAATCTTCAAGCGACTCTCCTTTTCACTGTAAGCATTCATTTAAGGTCCAAGCCAATAACGATCGGACTAGGATAACCGGCGTTCTCGTGATCTTTTGCACCTCGTCTTTCATCTCTTTGTTGTAACCAAAGCAGTCCATGACCACAAGAGCAACTTCCCCCTTCAATCGGTTGGCCGCGTTGATGATCGCGTCTCCACCACCGTAGGGAGAGGCCCCAACCGCGATTGGCTGAAATCCCAGGCGGTGATAGGCTTCTGTGGCGACGTCCACCTGCTCATCGGAGGGAACCATCACCCCAAGATGGCCCTCGATCGATATAGAGGAGAGCACACCGGACAGGAGTTTCGCCGGCTGGATGAGCGGGGTTTCGGAGCGAAAAGGCGGAAACTCACCGGAACAGAGCAGCGTGATGATGTCCGCGCCTTTGCTGTTCAGGTCAAAAATTGCTTGTTGCACCCGCGGATAGATGGCGTGCTTGTCCACTGCCACTTCTGTGCCATCCTGCAGCTTGGTTACGAGGTGATTCTTCTCCTCCTTGGGTCTGAGGTCCGCTATCTCATCGGCAGTCAGGCCATCGAGCGCGCCCTTCTGCAGGAAAGTAACAGTTTGCGACGTCTGGCTATCTTTGATGATTCTCTCAAGCTCTGGGACCACGTCGCTTCTTGGCGACTGGCCGATTGTCACCACTCCTATTGTTCTCACGCTTGTTCTCCCGATTGACGCCTGGGAATGCAAAAAGCCCGTTTGCTTTGTGATAGCTGCATATCGATCAAATCCTCGCAAAGTTTCAACGCAGCGATTCCAGGGACGACCACCGGAGCGCCCAGTGCCTGGATCTCTTCGGTTTGGACAAGCATACTGCCGCACCCAAGGACTATAGTGTCTGCCCCGTCCTCTTCGATCGCTTTTGTTGCCTCAGTCAGCAATCTCTCGACTTGTATCTGTTTTCCCTTTTCCAGTTGCTGGATTGGAAGGGCGACCGACCGCACAGACGCACATTCATTTG
>JAGLXM010000060.1 GCA_023132915.1 Candidatus Bipolaricaulota bacterium | reverse complement strand
GGATGCGCATCACCGCCTCTTTGCCGAGCAGGGTGGGATTCAGCTTGACAATGGTGTTAAGCCCCCTCTCTTCCAACAGATAGCGGGCAATCCGCTCGATCTCGTCCGGTGGGCAGCCGTGCATGGTGGAAAGGGTGACGCTGTTTGTGAGCCGGGGCGGGATCTTGATATCGGCAAACTGAGGGAATTGTCGTTGCAGGGTCATTTTCATCTGGTCGATCTTTGCAGAAGCATCGTCCAATCGGTCCATGAACCGGGTCATGGGTGGGCTCTTGATCCCCTCCAGGTCGTAACCGATACTCATGTTAAAGATGGTGCCAAAGGGGACCTCACCCTCAAAGTTAAGGAGCCGGGGCAGGATATGGATCAGCGCCCACGCCTTTATGTACTCGTTTAAAGACTGATCCAATTTGAGTTCCTGGGACCACTCGACGTTATAGCCCTCATCTTCCATGTCAATGCACGGTCGAGGAATCTCTAGCTCGTCCATGATCTGAACAGTCTTTAGTTCAATGAACCGACCTCCGGAGAGCCAGGCACAGATGATGTTCTGAGTAAGTTGAGTATGTGGCCCCGCTGCCGGGCCGATCGGAGTAGCCAGGTAATGTCCAAAGAGATCCGAAGTGGCGTAAGGGATATCCTTTCTGGGTGTGTAGAATAAAGAACGGTGGATGCCAAAGATCGACTGGTTATGTGTAAATTCGTTCAAAACACTCTTTAGCAAAACGTCAAAAGGTTGAACCTTCATCGCATCAGACATGCCTTATCCTCCTTAGCAGCGCCGTAGTATCCTGCCGCGGCAAAGGTTGGTTCTCGTCGCTGCAGACAATATAAAAACTACGAGAACGCCAGGAAAAGATTAATTTTGTAGGCACATCGCACCGTTTCTCTCTCTTTCATGGTTTCCTGGCCTCTTTATAAAATTCATGAGGAAGCCAAGAAAGCAGGAAAATGCCAGATTCACTGCCATATTGTCCCTTACGCCTCCATCTCTTGTCATGGTTTCCTTATAGCAGAACTCAAGCACGAAATCGAAACAGATCGGCGTGCGCTTCCTGCGTAGCTACGACCGATTTCACGCTGCTCTTTCCCATAGCTTTGCCGCTTGTTCCCG
>JAGLXM010000006.1 GCA_023132915.1 Candidatus Bipolaricaulota bacterium | reverse complement strand
TCGATGCTTACACGAAACGTGCGGTGCACGCGTGGATCGATCAAAACGGCGGGGGCTCCCGGCTTCCCGCTTTGTCACTCAGGATGGCTATCTTTCTATCCGTCTCTATTTAGGTTTTCTGGGTAATAGTGGGACAATGAGAGGAGAAATCTGTGGATAATCATTGCTGATCAACCAGTTACGTGTCCGCACTTCGGGCACTTTCCTGGATGACAGACACGACAGTAGATCTTACCGCATTGGGTGCATGGTCCATAGGCTTCGGGGGTCACCAGGTGCAGTTGGTCATCGCAAACGGAGCGTGGCCGTTCCCAAGTATAGCTGTATTCGCAGGGCGCCTGTTCCAGTTTGCGCGCCAGTGGGTTCCAGTCCAGGGTGATACGGCGCTCGCCCTTGCGCCGTCGGATCGATATCTCGAATCGCTGTACCGGCATGATCAGCTCCAGCGTCTGTATCCACCTGCATTCCACGCTCATGGCATACTTCTGCCGCAGGTCGCCCACCTTGGCCTGATACTCGCGGAGGATGGCTTGTAGGCGTTGCTCAGTATGCTTCTGCTCGGAGCGTTGTCTCTCGGTCAGGTCAGGCTTTTGCTGGAGTTGGTGTATACGTTCAAGCGCCTCTTGACGTAACTCTGAGTGGTAATTGAAAATGCGTCTCAGGTCGCGCTCCTGGCGCCGCTGCATGCTGCCAAGGAAGCGGTCCAAGCAGTGGCGGATACGCGCTGGCAAGGCGCGGTTTAATACTGTAGTGAGCTGAGGGGCTTCCCAGGGGGAGGGAAGTTGTATCCCTTCAGGAAGGGTGGTGTGTTCGTTGGCTTTCTCCGCCGCGGTGTACAACAACGGGTCGAGCAGGTTGTCCAGGGTGCTGCCATTGTTCAGATTGATACCCAGATGCAGTATGCCGTCCCGCTTTTCGTCGGAGATCGCGGTGTAGCGGAAGGCGATGATCAGATAGCGGGTCCAGGCAGAGGTCACTCCTTTGAGGCGATAGGTGGCATTTGTTAGTTCCAGCGTGTGTTCTACGATCCGCTTGGGGTTGGAAGGAGCGACGCTATCCACATCCAGGATTTGGCGGGCGAGGCGACCGCGTGTGCCCACGACTCGTTCCAGGCGGTTCATCCAGTCGGATTCCAGCGTCACGCGTTGCGCGTGTTCGGGCAATTCGGCACCAAAACCGAGTCGCGCCAGTTCCGGGATCTCTAGCGCTTGTTGCAGCGCCGGTGGAATCATCACTTCCAGACCGTCGGGCGCGATGCGCTCTGTGGCTGCACCTTCTCTCTCCAACACCTTCTCGACAAAACTCAGTAGCTCAGCCATCAGCTCTCAGTGTAGGATTCATTGCTTGCAACGCTCATTGTTAGGCAGTCTCGAATTCCTCGCCGAACAGTTCATCGTCCAGGACCTTGACCGCTTCGTATTTGGTCTTGGCTGCGACCATGCGCTCACCCAGGGCGTCGAAGACGGCGGGGCGTTCATGATCGGTGGTGTCTAGCCAGGCATCGAATACCATGTTGGCGAAATCCTGCTCGTCTTCCATTTCACCCAGGATGGCACCGATCTCACCGACCACCAGCTCAAACATGTTGATCTTCTCGTCCAGGATGCGTAGCACCTGTTCCTCCACCGTGCCGCGCACCGCCAGATTGAAGATGAACACCTCGCGTTGTTGGCCGATGCGGTGAATACGCCCGATCCGCTGCTCGATGATCATCGGATTCCAGGGCAGATCGAAGTTGATCAGGGTGTTGCAGAACTGCAGATTGCGTCCTTCGCCACCGGATTCGCTGCATAACAGCACGTGTCTTTCCTCGCGGAAGCACTCGATCGCCGCGTCCTTTTCCGGACCTCTCATGGAGCCGTCGAAGCGTGCAAAGGCGATCTTGCGCTCGTTCAGGAGGCCGGCCAAATGCGCCAAGGTCTCCCGGTGGTGAACGAAGACCATCTTCTTTTCGTCAGGGTTCTTCTTTAAAAGATCGAGCAGCGCCTGTTCCTTGATCCCGCAGGAGATGGCCATGTAGTGCTGGTGCAACGCCTGCCATGCAGGCTCTTGTTTACGCCTCGTCGCGAACCGCTCTATCGCCGCGGCGGCTGCGGCCGGTGAGGAGCCAGCGGCGCTTAGCAGATGCTGCAATGCCAGCCGCTGTTTCCCAGCACCCTGAGCATGGGCGGCCCGGAGCCGTCTCGTAATCTCATGGTAGCAGGCCGTCTCTTCGTCGTCTGGGTCGAGACGTAGGGTCACGGCCTGTCGCGACGGGAGTCGCACATCAACGAGGGAACGGGTGTTGCGAATCATCACATCGCGCATCAGGTCGTGCATCCGTTCCCGATTGGCGGGGATGCGGGGTTTCGCCGGCGTCATATAAGCAGTACGGAACTCCTTCTCCGTCTTGAAGATACCCGGCTTGAGCAGGGTGAGCAGGTTATAGAGTTCCACCAGGTTGTTCTGCACCGGAGTCGCCGAGAGCAACAACAGAAACCGCTTATGCAGACCGTCCACCAGTCTCCAATTGTTGGTGCTGCGGTTCTTCAGGTGGTGGGCCTCATCGACGATGATCATGTCGTAGCGCTGCTTTCTCAGACGTGCGAAGTGGTCCTTGCGGCGCGCCGTGGCGATAGAGGCGATCACTCTCGGCTGCGCCCAAAATTCTTCCGGGGCGGTGCGCAGGAGGGAGTTGTAGCTGGTAGCGAAGTTGATGCCGAATTTAGCCTCCATCTCCTGGTGCCACTGCCCGACGAGTGATGCCGGGGTCAATATCAACACGCGCTCCACCATACCGCGCAGCATGTATTCCTTAAGTACCATCCCCGCCTCCACGGTCTTGCCCAGTCCTACCTCGTCTGCCAGCAGCACCCGGCCACGGAACTGCTTTAGCACCTTGCGCACCGTCTCCACCTGGAACCAATAGGTGTCCACGCCGTGCAGTTGCGGCAGGCACAGCAGTTCGTCGAAGCCCTGTAGGAGATTCAGACGCGCGAATTCCCGGCGTAGGTGATACCAGCGACCGGCATCGGCGTCTGACAGCACGATACCGTCGGGCAGGAGTACATCCTCCACGGCCAAATCAAACTGGAGGGGGACATTCGCTTCAGCGCGGGAGAGTTCGGGGAACTGCTCCTCGAGCGCGGCGAAGGCCGTTGGGGCTTCAATGGTAGCGGCATTCCTGGCAGTGACGACGGGCGCGTCTTCTTTCTTTGTGGGCATACGTGTAGCGTTGTAGGGCTTCCTTTCCCCTTGTCTGGTGATCTGCTGCATCCTAAAACGAATCTCAGTAATCCAGTGAACGATCCACTCACCAAGGAACTCACCACAGAGGGTGCAGTCAACCGCCGTATCGAGCCGATCCAACCGGTGCTGTTTCAAGATGTTATTGGCCTGGGGCCAGCGACCCTGCTGCGCGAGGGCGAGCGCCTTGTACAGATGATCGTCGCGCCGGGGAATATAGCGCTTATTCAGACGCTTCAGAAAAGTTAATGCCCGCGCCGGCTTTTCCTCAAGCAGGGCTGCCAGTGCGCCGAGATTGAGCAACGCTGCATCGGTCGGATAGGCACGAATCGCCTCTTCGGCCAACGCCAGCACCCGCGCCCTTGCCCCCTTCTTTGCAACCAGCTCAAATATCTCGTAGTGCCGCTTCTCGGAATCAGACAATATCAATTCCGGCTTACTATTCCCTTTATGCCTCATCTCAAGTCACGCCCTAGCTGTCACTGTAATGATATGGAGAGTTGAACACATTTTCGGCCGCTTGTGACAGAATCGCAACCTCTGCCTGAAGCTCTCCTCAAGCTCCACTTGAGTAAACACCCTTAACATCGGCACCAGGCCTTGCGATGCAACA
>JAGLXM010000059.1 GCA_023132915.1 Candidatus Bipolaricaulota bacterium | reverse complement strand
CTTATTTCAAGCTGCTCTTTGAGGAGTTGTGTTATGCGTCACCGGAATTTCCGTGTGACGAAATCCTAAGATCGAAGGTCTGACCCCAAAGGTTCTTCAACCACTCAACTTCTTCTGCTTTCTAACCCAACGAACTCTACGAACCCAACGAGCTCTTGCCAACGAATTATGGTATGCGTTCTCGGAATTCCACACAAAGTTCCGAGCCCAGCTTCTCTGCTTATGACTCAGCCTCTGGCTTGTCTCTCAATGGAAGGATTGGTTCACGCCGACAATCCTGTGCTAGCCATACGCCCAGCATGCGCTGCCGCTGCTCGGGCAATGCTCCCCGTGCTCTGCGCGAATATGCCGTAATGTACTTCCGGATCTCCGCGTTGATGCGCACGTCGACCCTCGCAAAGACGTTGCTCTTATTGCAGAACTTGTACTGCTTCGTCCAACCCTCGACTCTCCGGCTGATCCTCTGCAGAGTGGCGAGGAGAGATACGTTGTATGCCTCCGAGTCGCTGTACTGCCCTTTAAGGAGAGCTGTCCGGCTATGACGCAGGTCCTGCCGTACCCTATCCACAAACGACTTCCATGCCTTCCGCGACGGCTGTACAAAACGCGGTGTGATGCGACACCCAAGGAAATCGAACCCACCAGATGTGAACCCCTGACTTGCCTTGTTGCCCCTCCTGCCTGGGAGGTACGCTTTGAGTCCTTGCTTTCTGAGAAGTTTCAGCCCCAAGCTGAAGGCCTTCTCCGCGTCATCCTTGCCAGGAGCAAGGATGACGAAATCATCCATGTACCTCAGAGTGACAACAGAACCGCAGTTCATCTGCAGGTCAAACTCGTACAGGACTATATTTCCGAGTAGAGGTGATAAGCAACAGCCCTGAGCGATTCCCTCCTCTGGGGTAGGGAACAGATCCTTCTCTGACTCTCGGAATCGGGACATGTTCGAGATCTCAATGTAGGTAGCTTCATCAAGAAGCGTTGCCAGAGAATCGTCTGGCAAGAGAGACTGAACCACTCTTAGGGCTTCAGGTCTCCCTATTGCCGTGAAAAACCCGGGGATATCCGAGCGAATATAGTAAGCTGCTCCCTGGTGGATTGTCTCGCAGGCGGCTTCGATCGCCATATGTACAGCCCTGTGTTTCAATCCGCCATAGCTAGTCGGCTGCCCAACATACTTGTGCACTTCGGGAACTATCTCTTTGTCTTGAAGTACGTCCAAGATGCTGCGTTGAACCACGCGGCCAGGAATGTCAGCGACAACAAGAGGGCGAGGACTCTTCCCCAACTTACGCATAAGGTACGCAGTAGCATCCGCAAACGTGAAGCTCCCGGACTTGAGTTGTCCCGATATGTCCCTTATGCGAGACTCCGCTTCCCGATCAAAAGTGGCGATGGCTGCACAGGTCTCCGGTTTTTCGGACTGACGACCATTCCGCCTGACCACAACCCAGGCCTTGGCAAGACGCTCTTCATTGGCAACATACTCATACAGGGACCGAATTCCCACTTGGCCTCTCCTGTAGGGCTCCACCGATTCGCGCAGGCCCGACTTGGTAAGTATATGTCTCGGGTGCACCTTGGCTCAGGGAGTAGCCCGGCAGATACCAGGCCACAGAGCCTATGAGGTCTACCCGTCCTTGGATGCGAACGATCTGGCATCCAGGCACTGCGATCACAACGAAGTCTACCTTCGCTTCGAGGCCGCAGACAAGACCCATTGCCAGGAGGACAAATACCCCGCCCAGCAAGCGCGGACCCATCCCGCGTTTTTTCGGACAGCTTTCGACAACATGCTCAGTCTCCTTAATTGTACCTTTTTTTTTTTGAAGCAAGTCAAGTTGCCGCGCTGCCGGCTACCCGCCCCGGAGTGCACTTTGCTACTGGCCGCTCGGCGGAACCTGTAAGTCTGCGTTACGGCCGCTTTGCACGCCAAGTCGGGCTTGTGTGTCTCGGGTGCACCTTGGCTCAGGGAGTAGCCCGGCAGATACCAGGCCACAGAGCCTATGAGGTCTACCCGTCCTTGGATGCGAACGATCTGGCATCCAGGCACTGCGATCACAACGAAGTCTACCTTCGCTTCGAGGCCGCAGATGAGACTTAGCAATTATACTGGACGACTGCTAAGCTGTCAAGACAGCGCATTGCCTCATGAAAAAGGTACTCCAACCGTATCGTTGCCTCAGGTCAAAATGTACTCCAAATCAAGATGTCCTTCCCTGTGCTTCAAGCTGCTCCTTGAGAAACTGTGACGTAGATTCCCGGGACTTCCTGAGCGCTGCGTGAGGTATATTCTTGAGGTATTCTTGAGGCAATATTGAGGTTTCTGAGAGGCAAGCTTGAGGAAGCCCCGGGAGCGAGGAGAGCGCAGATGGGGAGAAAGTAGTGAAAAGAAGAGCATTCCTAGCATGAATACGAGGGGGCATAACCCTACTTCATAATCAATAGAGAAAAGATGTAGAATTGATGAAAGAACGATGTAAATGTGATCTAGAATTGAGAAGAGATTGATGTTGCTACAGGCAGGGCCAGAAGGCGAGGTCAGCCAGAGACAAGTAAGGTGTCCTCGAAATTCCAGAAAAGCGGCCGCCTGCAGCCCTTTAAGGGGGCCGTTGGCCATTCTAGGATGAATTGGTGGAAAGAACATCGGAGGTAAGTGAGTCACTATGTCACTAGGAGAAACAGAAGCTCTGGAAAAGAAAGTCTACTTCTTGGACGACCAACCTAAGAAGGATCTCCAGGAAGAAGATGCTTTTGGGCATGTATATTATGCTCGAACTCTATATTCAATCCTCGAAAACACCGAAACATCCATATCTTATGCGATTGGCCTTTTTGGGAAATGGGGTATCGGGAAAACTACAATTATCAATGAGCTGGATCGACTGATCAAGGAAAACGCAACTGAGAAAAGCGCAGTCGGACCTTTCCATAATTATAAATTGCTAAAGCTTGATGCTTGGGAATACTCAGATGAGAATTTCCGGCGAGAATTCCTATTGGATCTGGGAGAACGCTTCAATTGTCGGAAGAAAGTAAAGAGCAAGATAACAACTAAGGAGATTAGAGAAGAGAAAGAATCACCAAGAGCATCTTGGCCAGATATGGGCAAACAGCTAGTTAGATTCGCTGCTCTCTATTTCTTGGCTTTCATTCCTGTCGTCTTGATTGGTATCTTTCTCCGTCAAACTATTGTTCCATTGTTAATTACTGGTTCAGCAGCGGGTTTGCTCTCCGCTTTTCATAAAGCTGTTTTGGAGGCACTTAAGCCAAAAACTATTGTTCGAGAGACGGCACCTGCTGTTCATCCTGATGAGTTTAAGGACATTTTCAACTTTGTCCTTGGAGAGAAGCCTTCCCTTTCGAAAGAGAATGATCGGCTGATCATAGTGTTAGATAATCTGGACAGAGTTAGAGCAGAAATCGTCATTCAGATCCTAAATGCTGTCAAGAGTTTCCTAAACAAGGAAAAGTGCATCTACATACTGCCTTGCGATGACAAGGGGCTAAAGCAACACATCATGCGTATGCGGATGGGATTAGGCTCCTCGGAGCGGATGACAGAGTCGAAAGCCAATGAATACCTTAGAAAGTTCTTTCAGACTACCTTAACGATTCGCGATCTGCTGAAAGAGGATCTTGAGTCCTTTACTGATCAAATCCTTAATAAGCTGAAAATACTCGATTTGCCGATCCCTAGAGGTCCTGAAGAGAATGAACAGAGACAAAAGGAAGACGAAAAGATCAAAACGAGAAACCGTCACGAAGTAGCCCTGATCCTCAGAATAGCCATCGCAAAAAATCCCAGACGCATTATCCAGTTAGTCAACAAGCTATCTGCAAATTATCTCCTTGCCCAGGAGAAGGGCAAGGAGAATTCCCAGCTTCGCTCTAACATTCTCAGCAATCTTGGATTCTTAGCTAAGGTAACCGTGATTGAAGAGGAGTGGCCTGAGTTCTACACATTCATGACTAGATATCCGGATAGTTTCCGCCAACTTCATAACTACTTCCTAACTGAGGACAAAGACAATTTGCCTCAATTACTCAAGAACGAATTAGACAAGAATCACGAAGACTCAGGCATGTGTCATGAGTGGGACGACGGACTCAAGGATTTCCTCAGGCAAGCACAGCTGGTGCATACTGAGCATGTAGCTGATTTCCTCCTTTTTAAGCAAAAGCCTACAGAGCTGTTGATCGCCAATTACTATGCGTTCCGGGATGCTGCCATAAACCGAGATGTGGAACTCGTGAAGAGCACTATTGAAGATCAGGCTACCGATGTCGATGCTGCTTTTGCTGAACTGCTCGACGCATTAGACGATCAAGTTCGTGGAAGTAATATTCCGAACTCATTAAGTCTCGCGTACTGTCTAGCTGAAGCATTCAAGTTAATCCCTGACAACAACACCCAGTTGCAGCAACAGGTAGCAACAAGAGTGGCTGCCACTCTCAGCAAGAAGCCCTTTGAGACATACATTGTGGCTCTCGGCCTGCCCAAGGTGCTTAAGCTCCTATATCACGCACAAGATTCACAGAGTATAGACCAGGTAGTTTGTTATATCATACAGTTGATCAATTTCAAAGGAGAATTGAAGACATCTCAGTTTAGCTTAGAGCAAATGATAGAGAACCACACTCTGTTGAGCTCGAATAACAAGGAAGCCTTGCGAGGCAAACTCGCTGAGCCCAGCCAAGAGGATCAATTATTAGAGTATTTCCGAGGTTTAGCGAAGAAGATTCAAGAGAAGAAGGAAACGCTTTCCGGGGAGTTGATTCCGCAAGAGCTATATGTAAAAAACATCACTCTCCTGGGATCCCCCGGCAAGCCTGCGGATCAAGAGCTGGAGTTCCTTAGAGAGTTCTTTGTCTTCTTTGAGCCCAAAACTGCCATACAGTATATAGACGTGATTCTTAAGCATCTCCAGCAGCCCGAAAGAGCTCTAACGCCACCAAAGGTATTGGCGTTCAAATGCATTAACTTGTTCCCTTCTGAATTAGTCCCCGAATCAAAAAAGAAACCCTTAATCGAGAGGCTAAGCGCTTACCACAATCAGCTAGGAAACGTGAATCAGAAAGACCAAGTCACCAAGGCCTTCCTACACCTTCTCCCGGTTCTTGAGCCAGAAGAACAACAGCTATATCAGCCGCGCTTTCTTGAGACAATCAATAGCAGCAGTCCAGAATTACTTCTAGAGACCATTCAGGTAGTACAGGAACAAAAGGAGACGCTCCAGGATTTGCAAGCGATTGTCGAAGGGATTCGAAATCGTGTCCAATCACACTTCGTTAATGACAAACTTCGCGCAGCCTTCTATACCCTGGCCAACTTTACTGAAAATCGGAACCATATTAACGTTTTAGTAGTTGCCGCCTGGGGGCAACCGGATCACGATCTGAAAGCACTTGAAGAGTCAAAGTCCGTGCTCAAGGTGGACGAGTTTCGCTCTCTGCTAGCTGATCTATTAAGAAAAACGGCCAGTCTCCCACCTGCCCAATTTGAAAGGACTCTGGAGGCTCTTGGTAAATACCCTGATAAGTGTACAAAAGAATTCCTTCATACTTTGACTGAGGAACTACTCAATAGCTGGTTCCAAAATTCATCTGTGCAAGCACGGCGTGGGGCTAAGAAACTCTGGCAGGGAATCAGGAAGAAGGCGAAGGATGAAGTGGAACGTTTCCACGAGCGTCTATTGGAATACTCCAGACAGGTGATCAATGATAACACCATTACGGAGGAACCACATAAAGTGTACATGGAAACGCTCTTAGAGGATCATGAATACCTTTCTTCGGAACACGGAAAGGCGTTTGTTAGTATTTGCCTCCGCATGATCGAAGGGGGGAAACCTCCAGTTGTAAAAAACTACGGTCATCAAGTTTTGCGAGAGCTTGTAAACGATACCTATGCCCAGAAACGCGCCCCTAAGGAGGTAATCTCGGACTTAGAGCAGTGCTTAGAGCAGAGGCGAAGTGATCAGGATATTCGAAATAACTTCGACACTCTTCTCCAGTATAAAGTTCATCTGTCCAGATCTATAAATGATCGCCTATCCAAGATTTTCCAGAACAGTGAAGAGAATCCGGTAATCCAAGAATTTAAAGATACCTTTCTGCAATAGTCACATAGTCCGTTTCCTTTCAAGCCAAGCAGTACCTTTACAGGCCTGCGGACCCCGTGACCCACACTCCCGCCGGCGTCAGCTTGCAGCAACGAGGGTTCTCCCCGCCTCTGCAAGATATCCAATGGTTGATCCCGATGCCCCAGTACTCAGTGCTTGACGACGATTACGGACACGTTGTCTGTTCGCTCAAGGTCCTGGCGAAACTCTAGCTCGTCACGGATGAAGCCTAAGTCGTAGACGACAAACAGCAGATTGCGGTATGCCTTGGAGTAGGCAGCGATGTCTGCGTTGATTTCGTCTATGGCCTCCTTGACTCGCTCCGCACGAGAGATCAGTTTCAACTCGACGGCAAGTCCAAGTCCGAGTAGAACGAAGTCCGGTACGACCTCTTTGGCTGACACTTTGACACGCCCGACTTCACGGTCATAATCGGAACCCTTCTGGAGTCCTCTCCCGATCAGGAGCTGCTCGACGACATCTTGGACATCGTGCTCGCGAGTAGGCTTCTCCAGTATTGCGCTCCGGAGACGCGCCTGAAAGAAGTCACGAAGGGACTCTGTCTCGTCTTGGATGACGCCGAGCTCGCTCTCCAAGACTCCTCGCAGGACAGAGGCATTCACGTACACGGCCTCGAAGTACTCCTTCTGTTGTAGCGCAATTGTGTCGTACGCACTGGGCATCTTCTCAACATCGAACATCTCAATGATTGGCGGAAGTGCGGTGCGTTTGGCTATCTCCGTAACGATCTGGTTGTACTTCCGGGCAAACTGCTTGAAGCTACCGTACTTCCAGACGTTGGCTGGATCGTCGCCCTGCAATGACATTTCCATGGATCGCAGGAGTCCGTCGACCCAATGAAGACACTCACGTGGGGCCTCTCGTTCCCCCTGTGGCATCCAACCCTCCCTTGGTGGTTTCTAGCAATGACTATTGTGCGACTCCATAACAGAGTATACCAAAGAGCGACGGGTGCAAACTCCATTCCTGTGAGTTCGAGGGGCATAGACGCTTTGCCAAGCTGATCCTCATCTAGTATCTAGTATGCGTCCCCGGAATTCAGCCTAGGCGCCAGGTTTTGCGCCACGCCTTGCCCATGACAGCCAGCTGAATCGCCCCGGCGCGCTTCGACGCATCAGAGGCAGCAGTTCGGTCAGGTCGCTGTCAAGAATAGGACTAATCGAGTCCCCGATCTTCGGGATCTCCCAGGAGAGAACTCTGGTCTTGTTCCCGGACACGTACTCGATAGCGAGACCGCGAGCTGCTGGATTCAGGTAGTCGATTGCCATCGTGATGAAGTCCGGATCGTCCTTCTTGAGCTTGAACTCAAGCGAACTCCCGTCGCGCGGCTTGATGAGAGCCCTATCAGCAATCCGCAAGTACTCGTCCGGCAGGGAGAGATCGAAGGGGTAGATGGAGAGCTTGGCTGCGACTCGCGTGACGAAGAGGGGAGCCTCTCCCGGGTTGACCAATCCAAGATGCAGCACATACCTGAGAGGTGCTGCTAGCTGCTGCACCCATGCCTCCGCAAGAACAGGAGTCGGCCTTCGCAAGCGCCTTGTCCAGATCCTGAACCGCTCTGAGTAGATGAGAGTTGCGAGCGCAAGAACCGCGACCGCGATAACTCCAAGCGCTCCTGCATACTGAACCCAATCCGGCAAGTCGGTCATGTCCGCACTACTTACCTTCCCTCCTTGCCAGCTCGGTTGAGGTTCAGGGCCAGGAGGCGTTCGAGGATCTGGTTGTCGGTGATGTCGTGGGGCCAGCCGTAGGCGTCGAGGATGGCTTCGTCGAGCTTCTTATGGGCGAGGTCGAGCCAGGTGGGTCGCTCGTTGTACAGGTTGGTGAGGGTGCGCTTCTTCAGCTCGGCTTCGCTCGCGCCTTCGGGGTTGAGCCAGCGGTCGCGCTTCTCAACAAGATCCTTCGCCGCGGCAGCGATCGCCTGGACGCGCGGGTCGTCGGTCGGCTCCTCGCCCGGCGGCCACGGAAACGGGAACGTCTCGAAGCAGGTCGTCGGGGTGTAGCGGAAGCCACTTTCTCTTTCGCGAACCTGCGTTCCCTGCCGGCGAGCCCATAGCTCGTGAACTTTCGAATGAAGGACGCCGAAGAAGTAGTCGTCCTCGCGGGCGAATACAACGGTTCCATCATTCGCTAGTACACCGACACCGTACCAGACAAACACACGGTGTTTCGCTACTCGCGGCGTGCAGACGAATCGCTCTAGAGATCTGAGTGCGTCGCGCATCCCCGGTCGTGGTTCACTGTACTGCCACCATTTCTCAGCGTATGCGCGTCGTCTGTTCTTCTGCCTAACAGGCAAGACAGTCCTGCGCACGTACTCGAAGGGGGCAACAAAGAGCGAAGCTTGTTCGATTCCCATGGTGGCGAAGTCGATGGTATGGAGGTGTCTGGATCTTCTTGTGATGTCGATGGCACTGACAACTCGTCTAACAACCGCTGAGTTGGTTTTGCCATTCGGATTGAGTGGCTTGCCTAGCATTTCTGCCGCCACGTCTGCCGCAATGTCAAACCGCCCATGGGGAGAGGGCCCAATGAATGCTATGGCCGCGTTCTCAGGCAGGATGTTGGCTGTCGTTAGATCAACTGCTGTTGTTAGGTCTGAATGGATGACCTGTGCAGTGCGATCATCTAGCTGTCGCTCATCTTCGACGCCTTCGTCGAAACCAATCATGGATACATGGACTGCTGCACCTTCGAGAATCCAATTTCGGTCAGACTGAGCCCAGAAGATGTCCCCGGTCTTCTTAATTCGATCGAGGGCGACTCGGTTCGCGCCGCCGCGGATGCCTTGCGTCGCGAGGAGACCGGCGCGCTTCAGCCTGCCCCCCTCGATCATCGCGCGAGCCTTCTCAAGCCAGTAGCAGCACAGGTCCACTCCCCCAGGGAGGCGATTGCGATAGTGATCGCGCAGGATCTCGGTGTAGGTGTCGCCAAGCTCAGCCCGCATCTTCTTGTCGCCGAGAAACGGTGGATTACCAATCGCAACGTCGGCCTCCGGCCACTCAGGCTCAACTGGATTCCCATCCTCGTCGAACGCGAGGATGGCATCCATCTCGTGGATGTTGTCTAGCGCCTTGAGGATCGGCTCAGATGGCTGGCCGAACCCGTTCTCGCGCAGCCACTGGATGTAGCCGATCCAGATCGTCGCCTGGGCGAGCTCGTGCGCGTACTCGTTGATCTCTATCCCGTAAAGCTGTTCCGGTTTGACCGTGGGAAAGAACATAGGAAGGCCCAGGTCGGTCGCGAAACGGATCACGTCCTTCTCCAGGTCAAGCATCTGCCGGAGGGCGACGTAAAGGAAGTTCCCGCTCCCACAGGCGGGATCAAGAACGGTCGTGGCAGCGATCTCGTCGGCGAATCCGTACAGCAATTTCTCCAGCCGTCTTCGAGCCCGTGTCTTCGCACCACCGGCGCTGTCGGCCTGCCGCCACTTGGCCGCCAACTCCCGGGCGTGTTTCCTCACTTCCTCCCAGCGTCGGCGCAGTGGCCGCATCAAGACCGGTTCAACGATCAACAGGATGTCCTCACGGCTGGTGTAGTGCGCGCCAAGCTGGGCTCTCTTACCCGGATCGAGGCCGCGCTCGAACAGCGTCCCAAGGATCGACGGCTCGATACTCGACCAGTCAAGCCGGGAAACGCGTGCCAGGATCTCAAGGTCGTCGCGGCCGAGCGGAAGCGCATCGCTGCTGTCGAAGATGCCGCCGTTGAAGTGAGGAATCCGGTCGAGCCCGAAGAACCCACCGCCCGCCATGTGACCGAACAGCTGTTCCATCAGCTCTCGACACCGATCGGGATCGTCCTTCGTGTCCTCGATCATCCGCGAGAACAGGCCCTCGGGAAGAAGGCGAATGTCCTCGGCGAACAGGCAGAACAGGATTCGGATCAGGAAGTGCGCTGCCTTCTCCGGGTCATGCCCGGCTTGGCGGAGGGACTCAGCGAGTTTGGAGAACTCGGCAGCCGCCTGCCGGGTGACGCCCTCGGGCGTCTGTTCCGCACGGAGGCGATCCGGGTGTTCAAACGCGTTGCGGAGTGTCTGCAGGCCGTCCTTCGTCAGGAGATCGTCGAACGTGAGGGTGAACGTGCGCTTGACGGTGTTGGTGAAGTTGGTGTGGATGACGATCGTCTCCATGTCGGAGACGACGAGGAGCGGTGGATTGAGGAGCGCATCTCGGTAGAGCTGGAGTTGCTCATACGCTGCATTGAGGTTCTTGTGCTTGCCCTTGTACTCCCAGGCGAAGCAGCCCTTCTTCCATACGTCAGCCCAGCCGTGCCCACCGGTGCGTTTGTCGACCCCCTTCTCGAACGTGAACGTCGCGCCCTCGGGGTCGGCCTTGGCCGGCGTCGGTTGTCCGAGCATGCGGCAGAGGTCGTTGAAGTGCGATTGGGCAGCGGATCGCTCGGTGAGCTTGGAGCGCCGCCACTTGTCAACGAATTCCTGAGGCGTCATTGTCTTGGCGTTCATGCCTGCACCAGCCTTGCCAGTCCGGCCTCGTTGTACGCGCTTGAACAATAGACATCGCGGTTCTCCTGGAACCGTTCAATGAGCTTCTTGATCTCTTTCGGCGCGGTCATTCATTCACCTGCTAATTCACCCTGCCATCACGATCTGTGCTCTCAAGATGATCCTCATCATCTTGCCCACATCACCCTAACGCTCGCCATCCTCGTGGTCGTGCTGGTCCTCCTCATCGTCCGATCTGACGATTCGGCAACGATTCTCTTCACCCATCGGTTCACGATTCCGCTCTACCTCTTTACGGTTCATTAACGATTCGCGCCGATTCCGATTGCCTTGATCGGTCGAATGCCGGTCGATTCCGCCACGACATGTCGAACCCATGCCTTTATGTCGACACATTTCTGCGACATGTCGACGTCGACGACGACTCGTTCAGGGTCATGTGCGCTCTCAGTCCAGCAGTGTTCCATTTGTCCCATTAATGTCCCGTTCCCGCGATGTTGCACGTCTCAGAATGATCCCTTTGAGCCCTTTATGAGCCCTTTCCCTCCGATGAGTCGTTTGAGCCCTTCGTGAGCCCTTTGCCAGCCAGGATGTAGTGCGTTCCCACACCCGTCGTTCCGACTTTCTCAAACACACCGATCTTCACAAGCTGCTCTAGATCACGGGTTGCCGTCGCCTTCGAAACGTCAAACTGCTCCCGGTACTCCGCATTGGCGATTCTGTGATTAACTCGTACGAAGCGCACTGCCTCTGCCTGCTGTTCGGAGAGCCCCAGTTCACTCATCACTGCGTCCGTCAGCCAATCCCGCCATAGGGTAAGGACGAAGTGATCACCATCCTCACGGAATTCGGGCTCCGGAAGACCCGCCTGGCGACAGCCATCGATCATGGCAAGCGTCCCTGTCCCCGCCTTTTCGATGTAGTGCGCAAGGAAGAGAGCGTCCGCGAGCAATGGATTCCGAGGAATGGAGGGATGTTCTGTACGCAGCTTCTCCGGGGTAAGACCCGCAGGCAACACGCCTGGGTTCCAGACTTCCACACGGTCTGCAAAGAGATAGACCTGCGTTCCCGCATTCGAGGCGTAGTCGCGATGAGCGATGGCGTTCACAACGGCCTCAACGACAACATCTGTTGGGATCTCATACGCTACCGGAGCCGCTGGCCCTTGATCGCGCGTGCCCACCGTGCGATTAAGCTTTGAGAGCACAAAATCCACGGCTTGATCCACCTGCTCGAATACGTCGCCCTTATACAGCTGATACGAGGGGATCGGCTTTCGAACCTCTGTCCCGTGGAAGTGAAGGCACTTCGTCTCCGCTGTGGGAAATCGCCGCTGAGGGTTCACCCCGAAGAGCAGGATCGCTGCATTTGCAGGGCGGTCCCCATCCAGGAGATTCAGATGCGTCAACGCATTGAGAACCGAAGAGCTCGGATCGACTGCATAATCTCGTTGCGCTCTTGCCCGTTCGAGAAACCAGCGCACGCGCTCCGGGGAGATCTCATCGAGGGAGGCATTAGGGCTCGACGCAGCGTCGAGTGGTCGGGATGTCAGAATGCCTCGCTCTTCTAAGTGCTCGATGAGGCTTGCGTACACGTGCCCGATAAGATCGGCGATGTCGCGGAACCTGCGTCGGACGAGTTGTCGTTCCGCCTTGCGAATGAGCGCCACCATTTTCGGATGTCGGCCTTCATCGCTTGATCCCTTCACGTAGACAAGGCGGTTCTTCCCTTTCTCGGTCGCACGATCGAATTCCCGCTCCGTTGGCGAAACGCCCTCAGCATCCTCCCAGCCGTACTCGCTCCCAAAGATCCCAAGGTAGACCGCGCTCCGATCGACATAGTCGAAGTAGAGTTTGTCTGCTCTGCGGTCCGTCGCCAGCAGTTCCTCGAACAGAAACACGTCGAAGTACTTGCTGAGAAGTGCATCGTTCCGGATGAAGTCACACACCGCCTGGCGCTCGGGTGCCAGCTCCTTCTCCACACTGCTCACGAAGACCAGATCCTTCATTTCACCCCCTCGCCCGGCGCCGGAGTGGCAACGTGGTTCACCTTCAACGCTTTTTGTGAAACGGACTGTTTCACAATCTCTGCCACAGATCGTGGCAGAACCTCTGGTTTCGTTTGGGCAAGAGGTTGTTGCACAATTTCTCCAACAGGCTGTGCGAGATTCTTCTCTTGGCATTTCTTGATTGGAGCCTTCCTCTGCCTAGACATCGAACCCAGCCCTTTCAGGTTCCTGCGCATCTTGTCCGCCGCCTGCCCGAGCGTCTTCTCGAATCCCAGTGTCGTGCCGTTCTTGGTTCTCCTTCCTGCCATCTCTTCCTGCTCCTTTGCCACAAACGCCGTTTTCACATTCTCGCCGATCCTTGTTGATGCCCGACTCCGTATCAACTACATGATAGTAGCGTGATCGGTCCTCTGCGGCAAATGCGGCTGAATGGATGCTAACTCATAACTTCCCAGGAATTGGAGGTTTTCAAGCCTGCCACTGCATATCCCAATCTTGGGGTCACAACCTGTGATAACCTCGTGTATTCGCTGTTAAAAGCGGTTCCCATTTTGAGGTCCAAGAATGGCGCCTCGAGCGCATGACCAGGTTGTGCAGCAGGCTGCTGCCCAATAC
>JAGLXM010000058.1 GCA_023132915.1 Candidatus Bipolaricaulota bacterium | reverse complement strand
TCGAGGCTGGAATTGACGCACGGCCCCACTACGTGAGAGAATCGGTCGAGGTCACGGGAATGCTTGAACGAAAGAATGTGAGAAGAGAGTTTGAGCATCACACTCGAATTGCTAGACTAGATCGTGATCGGGGAGGGATGAGATGAACAGGATAAAGGGGTGCATTAGTAAAAGAACGTCGGTCCTTCTCGTCGGGCTTTTCTTGAGTATGGTCCTTGCGGCTTTAGCCCTCGGTCAGGAGATTGAATCCCCATGGGTTTGGGGGCCGAACCTGGGGGCGATCGGAGAGGACTTTGTTGCCATCTCGTGGAACACCTTGCGGGCGGTGGAGGTTGATCTTCATTACTCTACGGCAGCGGTCTACGACGCCACTGAGGTTTGGGAGGAGACCCTTGCCTTTGAGTCGCACAAAGGGGTTGCGGAGATACGGCTCGGGAATCTGAAACCGGGGACGACCTACCGATATCGAATAGTGATCTATGATGGGGATGCCGTCTACCCGAGTCCGATAGGGCACTTCACGACTTCGAGTCGAGAGACACGATCGTTTTCCTTTCTTGTCTATGGGGACACGCGTACCTTCCCCGATCGCCACAAGCTTGTCGCCGACAGGATGGCCGAGGATGAGCCAAATGCCGTATTGGTTGTTAATACTGGTGACCTGGTGGAGTCCCCCACTATCGGTCGGTTTGAGAACTTCTTCTGGGCGGTTGGGGATCTGGCCCGGGCACACCCCTATCTTGCCGTACTTGGGAACCACGAGAAAAGGGATGCACTTTACTATGAGTTTCTCTCCCTCCCCTCCGGTGGAGGCGAATCAGGCGAGGAGTGGTGGTCGTTTGACTACGGGGACGTCCACTTCCTGGGGCTCGATGTAAATGCTCTCACCGGTGGGGATGTAATGACTCTCATGCAAGAACAGGTCGAGTGGGCGAGGGCCGACCTTGCCGACTCCAACGCCCTGTTTAAGGTCGTCTTCTTCCATTACCCGATTTACAGTTCTACGTGGGAGGGTGGGGTGAACGAGTCCCTGCGCGAACTGTGGGAGCCGATCTTTCTTGAGAACGGTGTCGATGTTGTGTTCAACGGGCACATGCACTGCTATGAGCACTTCTACGTAAAAGGAATCCACTATATCGTTACCGGCGGTGGTGGAGCACCACTTCAGGACTCGATTGATGAGGCAGCAGCAGGGACGATCTCCCGCCGCTACGGAATGCTTCACTATATGCGGGTAACGGTTGCCGAAAACACGATGCAAGTGGAGGTCGTTCCCGTAGCGAGCGTCTACAACGACGAGGTGCATCCCCTCGGCGGTCAATCCCCCGACTCGTTTGCCATTACCAAGACACGCTAGGATCAAGGGGGTCAGCCTAACGTTCAACGGGAGGGCTATTTGCGGCCTCGGATCGAGATCCTCAACTACAATCCAGGGTGGCTGGCCCGTTTTGCGGAAGAGGAGGCAGCGATCCTTGAGGCGATCGGACACTGGGTTGTGGTGATCGAACACATCGGGAGCACTGCGGTGCCAGGACTGGGAGCAAAACCGATCATTGATATCATGGTGGGCGTACGCCAACTTGCTGATGCGAGGTATTGTATTGTTCCACTTGCCGCGATTGGCTACGAGTACGTTCCGCAGTTTGAGGATGAGATGCCCGAACGTCGTTACTTTCGAAAAGGTTCACAAACACAACACTTTCATCTCCA
>JAGLXM010000057.1 GCA_023132915.1 Candidatus Bipolaricaulota bacterium | reverse complement strand
CGGTTAAGGGAGACATCCTGCGGGAAGAGATCGAGGATCGCTTTATCCGTGCGGTAGATGTCTTCCGGATCACCGGAGAGCGCAACCCAGCGGAACGGGCCCTTCCCTTCGCAGAACATGGGGCGAATATAGGCAGGGACAAACCCTGGAAAGCGAAAAGCCTCCTTGAGTCCACCGGCCTGGGCCTGACCGCGCAGGTTATTTCCATAATCAAAGACGACCGCCCCTTTATCGAGGAAGCCGTTCATCGCCTCGACGTGTTTCACCATCGATCGATACGAAAGTTCGATGTAGCGGTTTGGATCATCCTCACGCAGGCTAAGCGCCTCCTCGTAGCTCATCCCTCCGGGAACGTAGCCATTCAGTTCGTCGTGTGCCGATGTCTGGTCGGTGACGATATCAGGGGTAATCCCACGTCTCAGGATCTCCGGATGAACCTCGACGGCGTTTCCCAAAAGGCCAATCGACAGAGGCACCCTCTTCTCCTTTGCAGCAAGAGCCAACCTCAGGGCCTCGTCCAGGGATTCGGTCGACGTGTCCAATTGCCGAAGCTGCAACCGCCGCTTGATCTTCTTTGGATTCACTTCGGCGATAATCCCCACCCCTCCATTCATGGTGATGGCAAGTGGTTGCGCTCCGCCCATCTCTCCCAGCCCAGCGGTAAGGACGAGCCGTCCTTCAAGCGTTCCATCGAAGTTCTGACGTGCACACTCAGCGAGGGTCTCGTAGGTCCCTTGAAGAATACCTTGCGTGCCGATGTAGATCCAAGACCCTGCTGTCATCTGACCGTACATGGTGAGTCCCATTCGTTCTAATTCGCGGAACTTCTCCCAATTTGCCCAATCGGGGACCAAGAGAGAGTTGGCAATCAGCACCCGCGGCGCATCAGAGTGAGTCTTGAACACCCCCACTGCCCGTCCGGACTGGATGAGGAGAGTCTCATCTCCCTCCAGTTCCTCCAGAGAGCGTAAAATGAGATCAAAGTCCTCCCAAGAGCGGGCCGCCTTTCCCGTCCCACCGTAGACAATGAGGTGGGCCGGGTCACCAGCGACCTCTGGATCCAGATTATGCTGGATCATTCTCCACGCTGCCTCCTGTAACCAACCCTTACAGTGAAGGACAGTCCCCCGAGGGGCCCGCACCTCCCGTGATCCTTTCATGTTGCTCATGACACTCTCCTTATGGGGATTTTTCGGTTAATCCAATTCACCGATTGAGCGCTTCACCGTTTCCATCAACGTCTTACCCCAGACCAGACGGTTGGCTGCCTCGATGTGGGGGTAAACCTCTTCATCTTTCTTCATGGCGGGGATCTGCTCACGTACCGCCTGATAGACGCCACCTAACGCTTTCGGGAGCGGTCTTTTGACGTATTCATTTGCTTGACAGGCGCAGAGCAACTCAACGGCAAGGATATACCCCACGTTTTTCACGACTTCGCTTAAATGAAGCGCTGCGTTCATCCCCATGCTAACGTGATCCTCTTGGTCCCCAGACACAGGTATGGAGTCAACGCATGAAGGGTGTGCCAACACTTTGTTCTCAGCTACCAGACTAGCGGCTGTGTAGTGCGCAAGCATATACCCGGAGTTCAGGCCAGCGTCGTCGACCAGGAAGGGGGGAAGGTCGCCGTTTAGATCGGGATGCAGTAAACGGTTAGTGCGCCGCTCGGAGATGCTTCCCAACTCCGCCATCGCCAGTTTCAGGTAATCTGCGATTAAAGCTATTGGTTCCCCGTGAAAGTTCCCTCCGGAGAGGATCTCATTTTCCTCAGGGAATACGAGGGGATTATCTGTGGCGGAGTTTATCTCCGTTACCAGCACGCTAATTGCATGCCGAAGCGCCGCCCGTACGGCCCCATGCACCTGCGGGATGCACCTGAGCGAATAAGCATCCTGAAGATTTTCTCGCGATCCTTGAGCAGCATCCCCAAAAAGCCTTCTTAAATTCTTGGCTGAGATAATCTGGCCAGGATGGGGTCTTACAGACTGTATCTCCTGTGCGAATTGGCTGATGTTCCCGTTAAGCATGAACACGCTCAAGGCACCTAACACATCGCTCATCTTCAACAGGTGTTCACTATTGTAAGCCGCCAGGGAAAGCACCGCAGAGGAGGCCTGTGTCCCGTTTATCAAGGCAAGACCCTCCTTGGATTCAAGCTTAATGGTCTTGATCCCCGCTTTTCCCATCGCCACTTCACCAGAAAAGGGAGTGCCATTAAAATAGGCTTTCCCCCTCCCCAGCATCACAGCGGCTATGTGCGCCAAAGGAGCTAGATCCCCGCTTGCTCCAAGCGAGCCTTTCCTAGGAACTACTGGGTGGACTTTTTTGTTCAGCATCTCAACTAATGTATCAAGAATCACAAGCCTCACCCCCGAGTATCCTTTTGCCAAGGAATTTACACGCAAGAGCATCGTCGCCCTTACTACTTCCTGTGGCAAGGGAAAGCCCACGCCGGCTGAATGACTGAGGATCAGGTTCTCTTGAAGCTGCCGCAGCTCATCGGGTGAGATGCGCTTTGTAACGAGTCGGCCAAATCCGGTATTGACTCCGTATATCGGTCTCTTCGAATTCTTTGCTAAAGCCTCTAATACCTGTCGGCTTCGAAGCACTTTTTCACCTGCTACATCCGTTAGCTGAACGAAATCTCCATGACGCGCCACCCTCACGACGTCTTCGATGCGCAAGCTCTCACCGTCTATTTTGACCGTCATATTCTCCCTCTCCCTTTACGCCTTGATCAGCCACATTTTCTGCACCTTGCCCTTCGCCGACAAGTCCACGATCTCACATCCGCGACCAACCAAGCTTCCTGTAATAGGAAACAAAAGATACTTGGTCGCGGTTGAGGCTTTTAAAAGGATACGGGGAACTGCTAGTAGCGGGAGCAGCGCTTGGCGCGAAAAGCTGCTACCCCGTACTATAAGCCATAGTAGAGTGAGAATTCATAAGGATGGGGCCGTCTGCGAACCAAGCAAAGCTCTTCCCTCTTCACCTTGATCCAGTGAGTGATCTGCTCTTCCTCAAAGACCCCGCCTGCGGTCAGGTAGTCGTGGTCCTCCTCTAGGGCACAGAGGGCTTCCCCAAGATCGGCGGGCGCTCGTGCGATCTTTTCCGCCTCTCCTGCGGATAGGTTATATAAGTCTTGGTTGTGGGGTCCGAACCCAAGCTCCTTTGCGTTCAAATTGCGTTTGATCCCGTCGATACCCGCCATCAATATCCCGGCATAGGCAAGATAAGGGTTGCACGTGGCATCGACCGTCCGCAGCTCTATCCGTCGCTCCTCGGGCGCGGCATAACCAGGGATGCGAATCGCGGCCGAGCGGTTCTCCTCTCCGAACGCCAACGAGACCGGCGCTTCATACCCCGGGACAAGGCGACAGTAAGAGTTGGTGGAAGGGTTTGTCAACGCGAATAGGCTTCGCCCGTGTGATAGGATCCCTCCAATATAACAAAGCCCCGTCTCGGAGAGCCCTCCCTCCTCCTCGAACAAACTTTTCCTCCCAGCCGCCAGGTACTGGTGGACATGCAGGCCGCTGCCGTTCTCGCCGAAGATCGGTTTAGGCATAAAGGTAGCGCTCAGCCCGGCCTCTGCTGCGACATTGCGTACGGTGTTCTTGATGATAAGTGTGGTATCGGCCATCTTTAGCAGAGAGTCAAACCCTAACTCGATCTCTAGTTGCCCTAGGGCACCCACCTCATGGTGGTGGTACTTGACAGGGATTCCTCGTTCCTCCAGTTGTCTGCAGATCTCGTTGCGCAATGCGAACAGCTGATCCTCTGGCGGGCAGATGTGGTAAAAAGAGTACTCGGAACCCTCATTTAAAAGGGTGAGTGCATAGTAGGATTCGCTCTTTCTGCTGTTGTACTCAGCTTGAGAGAAGACGTAGAACTCAAACTCTGGGCTCAACAGTGCGGTTTCCGCGATACCCTCAGAGACCAGGTACTCCTCAGCTCGCTTGGCGACCCCACGTGGGTCCCCGATGAACTGACCCTTCCCACCAGCTATGTGAACGTCACTGATAATGGAAAGCACCTTTTCACCCTGGGAGGAAACGACAGCGGCTGTATCCAGATCCGGGCGCAGGACCATATCGCTTCCCTCTACACTCGCGTAGTTAAAGTTCGAGCCGTCGAAAGCAACACCGCTTTCAACCAGGTGAGGGGTAAACCGACTGGCTGGTACTGTAATATGACGCCACCGTCCGACCAGGTCAACGACCTTAAAATCGACAAACTCTATCCCCTCTTTAGCAATGAGCTCTTTCAGCGCCTCGAATCTAGCCACCTCCTATACCTCCCTATCAGCCCGCTTGTCGGGCTCGCGAAGCAAAACCTTCATCATTACCAATTTCTGAAGCGTTTCTTGCAAAGATAATCCGGATCTAAGTAAATGTCAAGAGCGGTGGTGGAGTAGAAAGCTGTGTGGCAATTAATCGAATGGGAAATTCACACTTCCTACAGCAGAACAATCTACGTCAGAAACACTCTAAGGTGCATTTGTTCCTGGCCGTTTCACCAAGAGAATCGAAGTCACGGTCAGGTAGAAACACCTCTCAGTACTCTATCCCGGGACGGGCTTTGATCCCTTTGTCATACGGGTGTTTAACCGCTTTAATCCGACTCACCAGATCAGCGCGTTCGAGCAACGCCGCCGGGGCACCGCGGCCGGTGAGGATCACCTCTGTTTGCGTCGCTTTCCTATCTAGCAAATCGAGAACCTCTTGAAGCTTCGCCATGCCAAGTTGAAGGACAACGTTGATCTCATCGAGGATCACAAGGTCGTAGTTTCCTGAGGCGAGGACTTCCCCGGATCGCTTCAGGCCACGCTTGACAATTTCGCGGTCCTCATCGCTTATCGCACCTGGTTTGACAAAGTGAGAAGGGCCGAATTGCTCCAACGTAAACCGCGGTATCTGCTCGATGGCGCGGACCTCCCCATAGGGGGGAAAGTTATCCCCACCTTTGAGGAACTGGACCATGTGAACTCTCAGCCCTTGTCCGACGGCGCGGATGCCCGCTCCGATAGCAGCAGTGGTCTTTCCCTTTCCGTTACCGGTGTAGACCTGGATTAATCCCGGTTCATTCATCCTATGAGTCTGCCTTGACCCGTTCCACCTCTAAGGGCATCAGATACTTTTCAAGCATCCGAACAGCGCGTTCCGGATCTACCCTGCCGTACAGCCCCCCTACTGTCGATAGGACATAGTCGGCATCCAAGAGCACCTGTCCGTTAGGGCGCAGCACCGTGTACTCATCCGCATTAGTTGCCTCAACGATTTGCTCGGCAACGTAGGCGCTTTTTTGCGGCACCGACTTCTACGGGTTTGAAGGGCAATCAAAACACCTTCCTCGCTTTCGGTAACCAGTATAACCAGCACACCACTCACTCTAGCATAAATGGTGCTATTTGCAAAGCAAATTCTGCCCAACTTGTCCTCCGATCAGATAAGTCCTTCATTTTCTTGCTTGTCTACAAGTGCTATGGTTATACGAACGGATCGCGCGTTCATGTGATATTCACAAAAGCACCAGTTATGATTAGTCGCCTATGGATAGATTGCCTGTAACCTTCCAACTGATTTTTCTACTGTACGAACAGAAGCTTGGTCGCCGCACTTTGGCACGGTGCACTGATCTCTCCGAGATGACCGTGCGCCTTGAGATGGATCGGTTGCGGGAGGAAGGTTTCCTCGCCGTGGATAAGCAAGGGGCCGCCCTTACCGCCTTAGGGAAGGAGCGGTTCGCCTCCCTATTCACACACGTTAGGGCACTCCAAGAGATCTCCTTGACCACCCTGGCTAAGGACGCAGTTAACCTGGCCGCTCTTCTATCCTGTCCAGCCGCACGCCCGCCGTGGTGGTACCGCGACCATGCGGTGAGAGAGGGAGCAAGCGCCATGCTCTTGATCCGGTGCTGCGTTGACGGCTTGTATTTCTTTGACAGCAAAGAGCAGATCGGCACACACAATCCACACGATGAACAAGTGATCAAAGGTGCTTTCCCTTTCAGGCGAAAAGGAGATCTGCTCGTTATTGTAGCCGCACCAGACCGCAAGCGAGCCGGCCTTGCTCTGTGGAGGGTGATCGGCGAAATCCTCTCTGAGGCGAGGTAATTCTTCTTCTGCTTGACTTCTGTTAACAAGTACGTTAGATTATGGTCTTACCAATGTGGGATGTAACATCCCGCAAGCAAATGGGAGGCTTACGCATATGCCAAAAAGGGTATTAGTCCTTCTAGCAGTGCTTATGTTGCTTGGGTTGATCGCCTCAGCGCAGCAGTATCCGGTCACAGTGGTAGACGATAGAGGACTCGAGATCACGATCGAAAGCCAGCCAAATAGAATAGTTTCGATTGGCCCTCTGTACACGGAGATCCTCATCGATCTTGGAGCCATCGATCGACTGATCGCAGTCGCTGCGTCGCCGGATAACCCGCCGGAGGTGGCAGATTTGCTACGGGTTGGGGAATCTTTCTCCCCTTCGGTAGAGGTAATCCTCGCTCTGGAGCCGGACCTGGTGTTGGGTGCCTGGGGTGCGGTCCGCGACCAGCTCGAGGAGCTGGGAATCGTGGTCCTCACCACCGGCCGCTCTGGGGCAATTATTGCCAGCGTTTCCGATATCTTTACCACAATCAGGACCGTGGGAATAGCAGTAGGGAATTCAGCTAGAGCCGCGGATTTGATCGGACAGATCGCCGAGCAGATCATCATAATAGAGAGCGCTGTCTTGGGGCGGGAGCCAGTGCAGGTGGCTTTTCTCTATATGTCCGTCCCCGACACCGCACCCTATGCCATTGGTTCTGGTTCGATCGAGAATGAGCTGATCCTCCGTGCCGGTGGGACCAACGTTTTTGCAGACATCTTTGGATTTCCCCCGGTGAGCCTGGAGGAAGTCCTCGCTCGCGATCCGGAAGTTATCTTCACTGATCCCGATCATGTAGAGAACGTTCTTGAAAGTCAGCTTCTCCGGGATGTCACCGCCGTCCGAGATGGGCAGGTCTTCGGGATCAAGGCCAGCTATAGCACCTCCACCAAGGTTGCCGAGGTTCTCAGGGTAATGAGTGAGTTCCTTCATCCAGAAGAATAACGATGCGTAGAAGTCCACGGGGATATCGGAGGCGGGTTTTCGTCATACTGCTTGCTTTGGCTGCGGTTACCCTTGTTGCAGGTGTAATCGTTGGGCCCGTTTACATCCCTATCTCAGATGCATTTTCTCACCTAATAGGGCGGGGAATCTCCGCTGATGGTTCCCCGTCTGTTTCTTACCTGATCATCTCTCAGATCAGGCTGCCGCGGGTGTTATTAGGTCTGTTGGTGGGTTGTGCACTTGCCATTTCGGGTGGAACCATGCAAGGGCTGTTCCGCAACCCGCTGGCTAGCCCGTACGTCCTCGGGATCGCGAGTGGTGCCTCTACCGGCGCGTCTTTGATCATCCTCCTCAATTTACATGGTGTGCTCTTTCTTTCCCTGGGAGCCTTCATCGGGGGTTCCCTTGCAGTGGGAATTGTCTACCAATTAGCACAGGAACGAGACAGAAAAACCTCCGTTTACACGTTGATCCTCGCCGGGGTGGCCGTGGGGGCCCTCTTTTCGGCCGGGACCAGCTTCATTATCTTCTTGAGTTCGGGTACCGAGCGGATGACCGATGTCATCTTTTGGATCATGGGAGGATTAGGGCGAGCGCATTGGCCTCACCTCTATGTGTTAGCGCCGATCGTTGCGATTGGCAGCCTGGTGCTTATAGCTTTTTCTCGTGACCTGAACGCGTTAGCTATGGGAGAAGAAGGAGCATTCCACCTGGGAATCAATCCAGAAACGAGCAAGCGTATTATGTTGGGTGTGGCAACCCTTCTTACTTCATCTGCTGTCGCCTTCGCCGGTACTATCGGGTTTGTCGGCCTGATCATCCCGCACATAATGCGGTTAATCATGGGACCTGATCACCGCTTCCTCCTACCAACAACGGCCATTGCAGGAGCGATCTTTCTCGTTTGGGCCGATATGGCCGCTCGAACCGTAGTTCGGCCGGCTGAACTCCCAGTGGGGATCATCACCGCCTTCTTGGGAGCCCCCTTCTTCCTCTATCTACTGAGGACGAGGAAAGCGAGGATGTAATGGATATTACAGTAGAAGGATTGCGCTTCTCCTATAACGGGAAACCCGTCTTGCAGAAGATCAACCTGACTATACAGGAAGAGGAGATCCTCGCCATTGTGGGCCCGAATGGCTCAGGGAAAACCACGCTCCTTAAGAACATCTCTGGGGTCCTCACTCCTGAGGAGGGTGCGGTTTACCTGGACATGAAGCGTGTAACTGACTTGTCGACTCGGGAGATTGCTCGACACCTGACAGCCGTAGAGCAAGAACGTGAGGTTGGATTCGATTTTACCGTTCGAGAGATCGTCGCTATGGGGCGCATCCCTTATCAGGGTCGGTTTGCAAGAGAAACCAAAGAGGATGAACGACGAATCATAAAGGCTATGGAGCTTGCCAACGTGACCTCCTTCGCCGACCGTTCCATCCGTGAGCTTTCAGGAGGGGAGAAACAGCGTACGTTCCTCGCTATGGCTCTCTCACAGGAACCAAAGGTACTCCTTTTAGATGAGCCGACGATCCATCTTGACATCAACTATCAAATCCAGATCATGGAGATCGTCCGCCAGCAGGCCAAAACCGGTTTGGCCGTACTGATGGCACTCCATGACCTCAACCTGGCTGCGCAGTACGCAGATCGGGTAGCCTTGGTGCACCGCGGGCGGCTATTGGCCATCGGTGAACCAAAGGAGGTTTTGACCCCGACCAATATCAGGAGAGCCTTTGAGACCGATGTGGTCGTAGGACACAATCCCCTAACGAACTCTCTCTACATCAACACAGTCCCATATCGGCGCAAGGCATCGCCCCCACTGGGAAAAGTTCACGTCATCTGCGGAGGAGGAAGCGGCGTAGCGGTCCTTCACGCACTCGCCGATCGCTTTTCCCTAAGCGTGGGGGTCATCTCCCCACTGGACTCCGACTTTCAGGCAGCACAGCGCCTGGGCGCAAAAATCGTGATAGATGCTCCATTTGCCCCTATCTCCCCAAAAGCGTATAAAGAAAACCTCGATACGATGCGGTCAAGTGATGGGGTGGTAATCTGTGATACCCCGTTTGGTCCTGGAAACCTTTTAAACTTGAGGGCTGCCTTGGAGCTAGAGAACAAGGTCAACATCTACGTCCTCAACCCGGAAGAGATCGAGAAGAGGGACTACACAGGGGGGCAGGCGGCACAGCTTGTCCGCCAGCTCGTGCGATCCGGCGCCGTTCCGATAAGCAGTGTCAAGGAGCTTAAAAGGTGCCTCGCAGTAGACTACCGCAGCACCGATCGCGGTGTGAATTAACAGATGGAAGCCCGTCACCACCAGGATTGCCCTTGGTAAATCGCCCACCTACGGTGTAGAATGAGGGCATGGCGAAGAGACAGAAAGACATATTGGCATTGATTAGGTCAACTCCTCTTTCGGACAAGAAAAGACAGGTCGCAAAATACATTCTAGATAATTACACTGAGGCATCGTTTCTCACCGCAGCGGAGCTTGCCCGTCGGGCCGATGTCAGCGAACCGACGGTGATCCGGCTCGCCACTGACCTTGGCTACTCAGGGTTCCCGGAGATGAGAAGTGCCTTGCAAGACAAGGTACAGAGCAAGTTGACCACCCTTCACCGACTGAAGGA
>JAGLXM010000056.1 GCA_023132915.1 Candidatus Bipolaricaulota bacterium | reverse complement strand
TCACCTGAACTGATCGAGGACTTCTACGCCGCTTACCAGGAAACAATCAAGATGATAAACACCTCTAGCCGGGAAAAATTGGTCGAGACGGGGATCGACGAGGCACTCTCCCTGTTTTTCCCTGGATTAACTGCTAATGCCGTTCCCGAAGGGATTCTGGATAGCTTCGAGATCCCTTACTTTCAACCACCACGGATGCTTTGTAAGGAACAGTTCGAGGGCGTCCTCGCTTGGGCAATTTCCAAACGCTATGCCCGGTTGTACCTTGCCTACGAGGAGTTGACAACCGACCAATTCCTGCAATGATTGACGTAGAGTCCCTTACGATCGACTATGGCCTCGCCGACCGCGCTGTCCAGGCAGTTGAGCGAGTTGATTTCCGCTTAGAGGAGGGGAGGAGTCTTGCCCTTATCGGACCCTCCGGGTGTGGGAAGACTTCAATCCTATTTGCACTAGCTGGGCTTCTATCTCCGAGCAACGGAACGATTAAGATCGGTGGGGGGCCAGTCACCGGCCCGCGTCGAGAGGTCGCTCTGATCCTGCAAAACGCTGGCCTCCTTCCTTGGAAGACGGTTTGGCAAAACGCCAACCTGAGCCTTCTCCTCGCTGGGGACTACCCAGAGCACAACGCCGGGGTGATCCTCGACGATCTCGGCTTAACGGAGGTCAAGTCCCGTTTTCCTGCTGAGCTTTCCGAGGGGATGAAGCGCCGTGTGGGAATTGCGCGGGCCCTCTCGACGGCACCATCGGTCCTGCTGATGGATGAGCCGCTCGCTTCGCTCGACACCCTCACCCGCGAGAGGATCCAGGATCTCTTCCTTACCCTCTGGCAAGAGCACCGGTTTTCGCTCATCCTCGTTACCCACGATATCGTCGAGGCAGCCTTCCTCGGGCAGGAGATCATTGTTCTCACAAAGCGGCCGGCACAGGTCAAGGCGACCGTGATCAACCCAAAGATGGGGTCACTCGACTACCGCCAGAGCGAGGCATTCCAAAGGACGGTCCACGACCTACGGGAGGCGCTCGAACGATGAAACGCAGAATCACCTATATCGAGGACACCATTGTCCTGGTTTCAAAGAGCATCCTGCGCTTTGTGAAAAGCCCGGCGATGAACCGGGTGATCACCTACATCGTGAGCATCGCCATCCTCCTTTTTTTGTGGGAGATAGCGAGCCTCGCGGTGAACGCGATCAACCATTCCCGGCTCCTTCCCGGCCCTTATGAGGCTCTCTCTCAGGTGGTGAAAAATACGGCCGAACTACAACGACACTTCTTTGCGAGCGCCTGGCGGCTCATCCTGGCAATACTTATCGCCCTTGCTGCGGCTATTCCATTAGGCCTTTTAATCGGCCGCGAGCACACTCTTAACCGGTTCATTTCACCGATGATTTACATCACTTACCCGATTCCGCAGGTGGCGTTCATCCTCTTTCTTTTCCTTGTCTTTGGCACGGGAAACGCAACTAAGGTAGCGATAGTGGCCCTCGTCCTCTTCTTCCAGATCCTCGTCTCATCACGCGGTGCGGCGCAAAACATCGACGAAGAGCACCTGACAAGCGTCCTCTCCGCTGGGGCTACCCGTTGGCAGGTGTACTGGCACGTCATCCTTCCAGCGACTCTCCCCGAGATCCTGACAAGCGTACGGGTGAGTATCGGTCTTGGGGTTGCCTTTCTGTACATTGCTGAGACAAGCGCTGCCTTAGGAACCGGGCTGGGAACCTTTATCAAGGCGCACATGTTGTACGCGCGGGACCTGGCATTTGCCGGAATAGTAGCGATGGCGATCCTCGGTCTCGTCCTGTATGTAGGAATCGATTTGCTGGAGCACTTACTCTGCCGCTGGAAGTATGTTAGACGCCGATCACTTTGACGAGAAAGGGCACCGCCGAGTACGATCAATAAGATGAAACTTCATAGGATCTATACCGTCGCTAACACAACTAAGGAGGGTTCGCTGCGTGCCCTGGCTGAGCTCAAGGCCTGGTGCCAACTGCAAGGGATTGAAGTAATCCCTGCCGATCGGGGAGAGCCGTCGTTAAACGAGGTGGAAGGGGCGTTGGTCGTCGCACTTGGCGGAGACGGAACCGTGCTACGTGCCGCCTCGATCTTCGCTGACTCCGCCCTCCCTATCCTTGGAGCGAACCTGGGAAGCCTAGGCTTCCTCACCCAAGTGGGGGCTTCGTCACTCACCTCAGCCCTGGAAGGGGTATTGCACAATCGGTTCACGATCGAAGAGCGGATGAGACTCGCTTATACTTCCGTGGAGAACCGCGGAACCGTCTTAAACGACATTGTTATCACCGGAATCTCACGGGTCCGCTTCTGCGAACTCGAGCTTTCCTGGAGCGATGGCGAGGTAGCAAGTTATCCCGGAGACGGCCTGATCCTGGCGACAGCAACTGGCTCCACTGCCTACACCCTCTCAGCCGGGGGACCGGTGATCGTCCCGCCAGCGGCGTGCATTCTGGCAAGCCCCCTTGCCACACACAAGTTGGGGTTGCGACCTGTGATCTTCCCAGCGGAGGAGGTCCTCCATGTGCGAGCCCGCACCGCGGTGAGCGTCTTTGTGGACGGGGACTACCTCGTAGATCTGTCTCCCGGAGCAGAAGTGATCGTGAAGCGAGCTCCTTTCCCGACCCAACTCGTCCGCATGAAAGATGCTCCCTCGTTTTTCCGGGTGTTGGAGGAGAAACTAAATTGGGGAAACGAGCTGGAACGGGAGGGGAGAAACTAAGGGCGGTACAGGTACTTGCCCCCCGTGGCGATGATACCACACCAACGAAAGCACTTTGCTAAAAACAGCGAAATCGGCCATGGTCCTACCGCCTTAGAGGATCCGCACGTTTGAAAGTAGCGTAGGAAGTCCGCTGCGCAGGCTCAGTGACTTGCAGCTTCCATTATTATTCGCTCCTTTTCCTCCTTTAGTCTTCCTTGATGGAGCGGTATAATCTCGCCATCAGGGAAGTTGTGAGGTGAGAACGATGACTAAAAAAGGAACGTTTCGTGTGAAGAGCGGGTTGGCGGAGATGCTCAAAGGTGGGGTGATCATGGATGTCACCACTGCCGAGCAGGCGAAGATCGCTGAGACAGCGGGAGCGGTAGCGGTGATGGCTCTGGAACGGGTTCCTGCGGACATCCGCGCTCAGGGTGGGGTTGCCCGCATGGCAGACCCCAAGAAGGTTGCGGAGATTCAAGCGGAGGTCTCCATCCCGGTCATGGCAAAGGTGAGGATCGGACACTTCGTGGAGGCGCAGATCCTTCAGTCGCTTGAGGTCGACTACATCGACGAATCCGAGGTCCTGACCCCGGCCGACCCCCAGTACCACATCGACAAATGGGCGTTTACGGTTCCGTTTGTCTGTGGGGCGCGTAACCTTGGGGAGGCGTGCCGCAGGATCGCGGAGGGGGCGGCGATGATCCGCACCAAGGGCGAACCAGGAACAGGGAATGTCATCGAGGCGGTGAAGCACATGCGCCTGATGAACGAGCAGATCCGCGAGGTCCTCGCCGCTCCGGAGGAGGAACTGATGGTGATGGCCAAGGAGATGGGCGCTCCCTACACCATCCTCCGCCTGATCCGCGAGACGGAAGGGCTTCCGGTCGTGAACTTCGCCGCCGGCGGAATCGCCACCCCGGCCGATGCGGCGATGATGATGCAGCTTGGGTGCGACGGAATCTTCGTTGGGAGCGGCGTTTTCAAGTCCGGTGACCCGGAGAAACGAGCACGGGCGATCGTGCAAGCGACGACCCACTTCAACGACCCCAAGATTCTTGCCGAGGTCTCCGCGGAACTCGGGGAGGCGATGGTCGGAATCTCGATCGAGGAGATTCCCCCGCACGAGATGATGCAGGTCCGCTAGATGAGAATCGGGGTCCTTGGCCTGCAGGGGGCGGTGCGGGAGCACCTTCGAAGCCTCGCGCAGCTAGGAATTAAGGGAAGAATCGTCAAGAAACAGGAGGACCTTTCAGGCCTTTCGGGGTTGATCCTTCCTGGTGGGGAATCGACGGCAATCTCGCTCCTGGCGGCCGGATCGTTCCTCGAAGAGCTTCGCCGCCTGGCAAGGGAAGGGCTCCCTCTCTTTGGAACCTGCGCTGGGATGATCCTCCTCGCACACGAGGTGGAGGGACGAGAGGATCCAGTCATCGACGCGATCGACATCACGGTTGCGCGTAACGCGTCGGGAAGGCAGGTGGACAGCTTTGAGACGGTCCTTGCGGTGGAGGGGATCGGAGAGGACATCCCAGCGGTCTTCATCCGGGCCCCCTACGTAACGCGATTGGGCGAAGGTGTGACGTCTCTCGCCCAACACGAAGGATCGGTGGTAATGGCGCAACAGGGGAACGTCCTTGTATCGAGCTTCCATCCTGAGCTGACCGATGATCTGCGGATCCATAGGTACTTCGTGGGGATGGTCGAAGAATACATCCGGTCGGCGTCCAAGGTTGGAGTGAATCACTAATGGCACGAATGATGCACACGAAATTAAGCGATCTAACTATGCAAAATAAGTAGACAAGAACACGTAAAGGAGAATTTGAAATGAAGAAGGTGGCAATCAACGGGTTCGGACGGATCGGGCGGGCGTTCTTCAGGATCGCGTTCGGGCGCGAGGATATGCGGATCGTGGCGATCAACGACCCATTTATCACCCCGGATGTGGCGCGTTACCTCCTTGTCCACGATTCGGTTTATCACCGTTATGGACGAGAGGTAACCTCAAATGAGAAAGGGATTACCATTGACAAAACCTTCATTCCTATCCTCGCCGAGAAGAACCCGAAGGATCTCCCGTGGGGAAAAATGGAAATAGATCTCGTGGTCGAATCGACCGGGGTCTTCCTCTCCCCGGATAAAGCGGCGTTACACCTCGAAGGTGGGGCGAAGCGCGTCCTCCTATCCGCTCCTCCCAAAGGTGAAGGGATCCCGCAGATTGTCTACGGAGTGAACGATAAAGAAGTCAACCTAAAAGAGCACAAGATCGTTTCGGCCGCCTCCTGCACCACCAACTCGCTCGTCCCTGTCGCCCACGTGCTGGAACGTGAGTTCGGAATCGTCCACGCCTTCTTGACAACTGTGCACGGGTACACCGGCGATCAACGGCTGGTCGACGCGCCGCACAAGAAGATCGCCCGCCGCCGCGCCGCTGCGATTAACATCATCCCCACGACGACCGGTGCGGCTGTGGCGACCGGGAAGGTAATCCCTGCTCTCGTCGGGAAGATGGACGGTATCGCGTTCCGCGTCCCTGTCCCCACTGGCTCAGTGAGTGACTTTACCGTGGAGATGAAGAGGGATGTTTCCGTGGCTGAGATAAACGATGCTTTTCGTAGTTACGCGAAGAAGGATGAGCTTGTCGGCATCCTCGGTGTGAGCGAGGAGCCGATCGTATCTACCGATATCATCGGAGAATCCCGGGCGAGCATCGTCGACCTTACCATGACCGCGGTGGTCGATGATCGCCTCGTCAAGGTTGTGACCTTCTATGATAATGAGTGGGGATACACAAACCAGCTCGTACGTGTGGCGTCCATCCTCTGAGCCACACCTTGTGACGAGGGTTGCCGAGGGCTTGGCTTCCGTCCTCTTTCCGCCGCGGTGCCTCCTGTGCGGAGAGGGGACGGAGAGGCTCGCCCTCCTGTGCGAGCGGTGTACCCAGGGGCTTCCCACGCTTGATGGGACCCGTTGCCACCGGTGCCAGGAGCCCCTTCCAGAAGAGGGTCTCGATCTTTGCCGCGCGTGCGGAACGCGTAATCGCGGCTTCGACCTCGCACGGTCGCTAGGTTCCTACGCAAGCGGTTGGGGGAGACTCGTCCGCGCCCTCAAGTTCGATGGCGAACGGGCAGTCGCGCGTCTGCTCTGTGCACGCTTGGCCGCGTACCTAACCGACGAGGAGCCGTTCGGAACAATCGGCGTCGTCACTTACGTGCCGATGAGCCGGTCCGACCGGCGGAAGCGCGGGTTCAACCAAGCACACCTGCTTGCGCAGGGAATCGGAAGGAGGATTGGAATCTCGGCTCGTCGGCTACTGTTGAAGGTACGTGAGACACCGCCACAGGCCGCTCTCCCCGCGTCTGAACGCCGGGAGAACTTGCGCGGGGCCTTCCACCTGATAAGATCTGGGAGGGGAAAGGTTCTTCTTATCGATGATATCTTTACAACGGGTTCTACTGTAGAGGCGTGTGCCCACACATTGAAATCCGGTGGTCACAAGGAGGTTTTTGTCCTCACTGTAGCGCGTGCTTGATGAAGGGGGATCATGCAGGTCGAATCGATCTGTCTGGGACAGCTTGCTACTAATTGTTACCTGGTAAGCGTGGACGGAGTCATCGTACTCATCGATCCAGCCGAACCCTCCGAGTCCCTTTTCTCATTCATTGGGAAACGAAAGATTGACCTAGTGGTGAACACTCACGGTCACTTCGACCACATCGGCGGAGACTGGGCGCTTCAAACAAAGGGGGCACAGGTTCTCATCCACCAAAAGGACCTTCAGTTCGTCGATCGGTTCTACCCAGACCACCCGCCGTTCGATCGTTACCTTGAGGAGGGAGAGGAGATCGCAGGGATCCTTAGAGTCCTCTATGTCCCTGGGCATTCGCCGGGCAGTATAGCCCTTATTGGAAACGGGGTTCTCTTCTCGGGCGACCTCCTGTTCGCCGGATCGATCGGGAGGACCGACCTTCCCGGCGGGTCGATAAAGGAGATGCGCAGGTCGCTTCAGCGAATCCGCGCCCTCCCCGGGGACTACCGCGTCTATCCGGGACACGGTGGAATCACCACCCTCGAGAAGGAAAGGAAAACAAACCCGTTTCTCAGCCTGAGGTGATTGATGGAAGACAACCGTGCTGACGTACAAACAATCAAGGAGCGAGTCGACATCGTCTCTGTAATCTCCCGTTACCTCTCTCTTACAAAGTCGGGAGCAAACTACAAGGGACACTGTCCGTTTCACAAGGATGACACCCCGTCGTTTACGGTCAGCTCTGAGAAAGGGCTATGGCACTGCTTCGGCTGCGGCGAGGGTGGAGACGTATTTGCCTTTCTGATGAAGATCGAGAGGATCTCCTTCCCAGAAGCGGCAGAGCGGTTGGCGGCCGAAGCCGGCGTCTCCCTCAAACGGCGCGGCGATGGAGAACGCGAGCGGCTGC
>JAGLXM010000055.1 GCA_023132915.1 Candidatus Bipolaricaulota bacterium | reverse complement strand
GGTCACAGGGGATGGAAGCTTCCTGGTCGCCCGTACATTGAGGAAGAGGAAAGACACGGGCTCCATCGGACTGCAGGCCATAACCGACGGGCAGCAGGTGCTCGAGTTCCTCTATCGGCAAGGTGAATGGAGCGAGGCTTGGACCCCAGACCTGGTTGTTCTCAACATCATCATGTCTAAGCTCAACGGGTGGGAAGTCTTCGAGCGGATCAAGGCGGATTCGCACTTGCGGACGATCCCCACCGTTATCTGGACTGTCGCCCAGATGGAGGAGTACAACGCGCGCACCTGCGAGTTGGGGCATCCGGTATCTTCTCAAAGCCCGTCGACAGCAAGGATATGGAACGACAGGTTGACGCGATCATCACCTTCTTCCGATGGGCGAATCCCTACCCGCGTGGCATGTAGCCAGGGCTTGTGGCGCGTGGAAGGACAAGTGCAAAGTGCTGATCCGTGGTTCGAGCAGCGAGACGACGGCACGCTATGATCGAATCGAAACAAAATCGATCATAGGAAGCTTCGCTTATGAGCGACAACGCGATCGTTCCTACTGTGCCACGAAGATCCTCGACATTCTCGATGAGCCGGCGAAGCTGACCCCGTGAGCAGGCTAGCTTCGAGGCCCTGCAGTCAAGTTTGGAAACAAACACCCAGACTCAGGAAGCAGTGGAGATCACACCTTTTAGTGCTACTATTTGCAAGCGCATCAGCATATGGTACGGTGGGTTAGTCCTTGCCACAATCGTTCACCGTAAGCGGGGCGCTCTCTATTGTATTTGGGAGTACCGGGGTTGCGTCGCGTCTTTTGGCATTTCAGAGTGTGCATACCTAAAGCTTTAGCATCGACCTTGTTTCTTACGGGAAGGACGGCAAGCGGTCGGGGGGCGCTCGTAAAGACGCTCCTCGACATCGGGACCGGCGAGCCTCCACGCTGATGGCCGAGGCTGATGTCCGCATCGTGAGGCGTTCAGAGCACTCAAAGGGCAAGACCAGGTACTACCTATGACGTTCTTGAGTCCGCGGGGCAGGATAGCGCCTTTCAATCAAGCACGGCTCGCTACCATTTCTGATCTGTCTTTCAAGGTTGAGTCACGACGTGCACGGTGTTCCCACGCACCTCAAGGATCTTCACCTTCTGACGCTCAGGGATCGTCGTCCCCGTATTGTTGAGGGCGGACCAGATCTCCCCGTTGACCTTGACCTGGCCAGATGGATTAAGGGGCGTGATCGTTTCCGCGATCTGGCCCACAAGTGCTTCCGGCCCGACACGCGTTGAGCGAAGCAAGGCCCTCCGGAGAAAAAGGCCGTAGAACGTGATGGATGCGAAGGCTTTGGCGAGTGGAATCCCAACCCACGCCCACACCGGGATGTGTACGAACTGCGACACGACGACCACGAGGACACCGATCACTAGGGCAAGCTCGGCGATTTCCCGGAGGAGATAGGCTCTTGGAATCTTTTTTGTACGCATTGCTTCTCACCACCCCGCTCATCCTACCAAACGATGTTGCCCGTGCCAATCGTATCTTCCACAAAGGGGAGGCGGATCGTGCCAACCAGGAGAGGATCCTGTCGGAAACGGTCTTCCTGCTACATCGAACGCCGCCAACCGTTTCTATGTGGAGGATCTCTCGTTCTTGGCATAATGCGCCCGCCCTTCAACGTAGACATCAAGAGGTAGGTGGCAACGAGGGGCGGCATTGTATTGAAAGGATTTCAGTTTCTTTAAGCGCATGGTTCAGACACACTCGGGAAAGTGCGGCTAGCCACCCGGACCGTTGTTCGACGCATGGCAAGCGGTGTAAAGGCGGGATTAGATGAAATAAAACTTCGATGCGTGCGTGACCGGGGGCGGTCGGCGGAGATGGCGAGAATATCCCATTCCAATAAGATCAAAGTGTTGCCTGGGATACCCACTCGTTAGAGAAAGAGGATCTATAGTTGATCCTTTAACCGCGCAATAAGCTTGAGTGCTTCAAGCGGGGTGAGTCGATTGGGATCGAGCTTGCGCAGCTGTTTTAGCACGGGGTGATCCTGTGTTCCAAACAGCGGTAGGTCCTCAGCACGATCGTTTTTTTTGCCGAGGCGAGAAAGTGGAGCCTCAGCGAGAAGTTCCGTCAAGATTTGATCGGCGGTCTTCGTCACTTGCTCGGGCAGACCGGCAAGGCGGGCGACGTGTACACCGTAGCTTCCCTCTGCCACCCCGGGCTCGACGCGATGGAGGAACACGACTTCCTTGCCCACTTCCTGAACGGCCACATGCAGGTTGATAACGGCCGGTAGCTCATCAGCTAAGCGAGTCAGTTCCTGATAGTGCGTTGCAAAGAGCGTCTTTGGTTTTATCCGTGTGGCGAGTTCTCGCGCCACGGCCCAGGCAATGGATACCCCATCGAAGGTGCTCGTACCCCGTCCCATCTCGTCGAGGATGACAAGGCTCTTTGAGGTGGCCCGCTCGAGGATCGTCGCCGTCTCCAGCATCTCCATCATGAACGTGCTTATTCCCTCGACAAGCATGTCGCTTGCGCCCACACGGGCAAAGATACGATCGACAATAGGAAGGGTTGCTTCCTTTGCCGGCACGAACGAACCGATCTGCGCCAAGAGGCAGATGAGGGCAGCTTGGCGTAAATAGACCGATTTGCCAGACATGTTCGGCCCGGTGAGGATGACAAGGTCCTTCCCTTGATCGAGGATAAGGTCATTGGGGACGAACTCCTCGACCTGTTCGACGACCGGGTGACGACCGGCGCGGATTGCGATCGCATGCTTCTTTGTGAAGTGTGGCCGTACATAGCCGTTGCGACTTGAAACGATCGCCAGCGCGAGGAGAAAATCAAGCTGTGCCAGAGCATCGGCAACCCGCTGGAGAAGCGGGATATGCCCGACTAGCCGCTCAAGCGCTGCCTGGAAGAGGTCAAGCTCAAGGGCCTTTGCTCGTTCCTGTGCGAGGGCGATTTTCTCTTCGTATCCACCTAACTCCTCGGTGATGAATCGCTCGGCATGAGCCAGGGTCTGTCGCCGCTGGTACTCTGAAGGGACCTTGGAAAGGTGCGTCTTTGTCACCTCGAGGTAGTAGCCGAAGACGCGGTTATAACCGACCTTAAGCGAGGGGATGCCGGTCTTGTCGCGTTCCCTTCGTTCCAGGGTGGCAATCTGTGACCGCAGGGCTCTCACCTCGTTTCGTAACCGGTCGAGCTCCTCATCGAACCCACTGCGGATCAGCCCACCATCACGCGCGTCGGCCGGCGGCTGATCGACAAGTATTCCTGCAAGACTTTGACAAAGCGGTGCAAGGGCGGGATCGGTAAGGGTCTCTCGCAACCGATCCAAAAGTAAGACCTCCTCATCCAACCCCGCTGCGAGCTTCTCAGAAACAGGGAGGACCTGTTCAAGGGTCTTCTGTAGCAGGAGAAGATCAAGCGGACTCATCCTCTTTGCTCCGAGCTTTCCGGTCAGTCGCTCCAGGTCGTGCACTTTCTTGATCATCTCCTGGAGTTCCTGCTGCAGAAGCTCCCGTTTTACAAGGGCTTCAACCACATTCAGGCGCTCCATGATCGCCTCTTGATCGGTCAGCGGAGCGAGGATCGAGCGGTGCAAAAGTCGCCGCCCCATGCTGGTGGCCGTTCGATCGAGAACGTGCAGCAGGGTCCCTTTCTCTTGCCCTTCGCGCAGTGGTTTGACGAGCTCGAGATTGCGCACTGTGAATGGGTCAAGGTCCATCCGCTCGGAAAGCCGGTAACCTTGTAAGGGGCGGATGTGGGAAACGGCTCCTTTCTGCGTATCCTCAACGTAGGAGAGGATCGCTCCAGAGGCACGAAGCGCTACCTCAGAGGCACCAAGGGCTGGTGCGCTCACGCGCCCTGCGTCAAATGCATCCCATGAGAGTGGGGTGATCGCCACCTGCCGGAGAGCCTCGCGTAGCCCTTCTTCCGACTCCTGAGGAACAAGAACCTCACTTGGATGAAGGCGCGTGAACTCTCCCTTAAACGACTTCAGGTCACCCGCTTCGGTGCAGGCAAACTCGCCGGTTGATAGGTCAAGTGAGGCAATTCCGAACCATCCATCCACCGGGCAAACTGCACAGAGGTAGTTGTTTTCCCCCGCCTCCAGCACCCCGTCATCGAGGGTCGTCCCCGGGGTGACCACGCGCACCACCTCGCGCTTGACCAGGCCGGTCGCCTTGCGCGGATCCTCTACCTGCTGGCAGATTGCCACCTTGTATCCCCGTTTTAGGAGCTGGTTTACATACACCTCCCCCCGCCGGATCGGCACACCGGCCATCGGGTTCCCGTTGCGCGCAGTTAAAACCACATCGAGCTCGCGTGAAAGTACCTCGGCGTCCTCAAAGAACGCCTCGTAGAAGTCACCGAGATGAAAGAAGAGAATGGCGCTTGGATGAGCCGCCTTGATCCGCAGATACTGTTCCATCATCGGGGTTCTCTTGGGCATGGCGATCTTTAAGTATACCGGGGTCGATCTACCGCGTAAAAGACTGAGTACGCGTCCACCGGATCATCGGCGGGGCGCTGCAAGATCCGTTTGGGACTTTCTTTACCCCTGGATTCAACTTCCAAGTGCAACTGTCAAGGGGGTAAGTGTGGAGAAGAATACTTCATACGGGGTTCGGAATCCAAGTGTCTTCCTCGGTCGGTGATTGAGTCGGTCCATCGCCTGTTTGATCTCGTCCCTGCAAACAGTTGTCAGCTCTCTCCCTTTGGGAAAGTACTGGCGAAGCAGTCCGTTCG
>JAGLXM010000054.1 GCA_023132915.1 Candidatus Bipolaricaulota bacterium | reverse complement strand
TCAGCTCACGGATGAGACCACGGCACTCGAAGCCATCGCCGTCATGTTGCAGGGACGAGTCGTCGATCTCACGGCAACTCTGGCGATTGACGCAGCGCGGCTTTCACTCGATACCGGCCTTGCGATGGCTGACGCGATTATCCTCGCGACCGCCCGTGCGGAGGACGCTGTACTTTGGACACAGGATTCTCACTTCGAAGGGCTCGAGAATGTTGAGTTCCACGAGAAGCAAGAAACGGTGGGCTAACCAGCGCGTCAACACAGACAGACCGCCCATAAGGTATTCTCGGGCAGGAGTCGCAAGTTGGTGGCCTGCTGGTTACGCGCCATCCGATATCTTCCAAGTAGTCCTCGAAGATGAGCTCAACGTTCAGACCTTGTTTCTTGTTCCTGCTTTTGCTGTCTCAATTGCCCAATCAATGGTTCTTAGGAATTGGTCGAGAGCCTCTTCAGTTGCCAATAAATCCATGCCAAATGTAGGGTATTTGTGGATAGCATCGCTCATCAGTTGTACGCCTGATATCGTGTTCAATTGAACAAGCAGCTCCGTACGGTTCCCTTCTTCGTCAAATGGTGGGCGACTACTGATCTGGCCAAACGGAATCTGAACATAACCACCCGTGGTCAGCGACAAAAACCTGAACTCCTTACCCTCATGCTTGAGGACGGGAATCACGTACCCGGTTTGCTTGCCCTTTCCCCACCATAGCGATAGGTTGTGTTCTTCCGACCAGTCGAGAACGGCCCTTGCCACCTGACATATCTTGTCCCCGTGATTCTTGCGTAGTTCGTCAAAGAACGACACCTTATCCCATAATCGCTGCTCACGAACAGGCGGGCGCTTTTTCTCTGCAATGCCGATAACTCTAGGCACAAGGGTCCGAAGCTTCGCTCCCACGTATTGCTTGATCTCGATAGCTAGAAAATCGGCTGGATCCATCTGCTCGTTGAGGAACTCGACGATGCGCCGGAGCTCACGCGGTATCTCATCGGCAACGATGATCAGCCGCAATCGACCCGCTTGAAGGTTCGTCTTGACCTGTTGCCAAAACGAGTCTGTGTCTCTCTCTGGCCCAAGGAACTCGGTAAGAACCAATTGGGACTCGCTTTTGTCCTGCTCGCAAGTAGCTTCGAACTGGTCCCTAATCTTCTCCACCGGCCAATAGACTACCGCATTGGCCGCATATTCCAGGAGTTGGCCGATAACCTCCCGGCGAATACGCGTGTCTGAACTGCGTTTCACCTCAATAAGAGTTGGAATCCCGTCCTGGTCTAGAAAGAGGTGATCGACCGACCATCGCCCACCAAAACTGTCACCATCTGGTAGTGACATCTCGCGAGTGATCAGTAACCAGCGGCGGGGTTGCTCGCTTCCTACCTGGTCACCAGCAAGCAGATTGGGGTATTTTGCAAGGAACTCCTGTAAACGATCTTCAGAGTCATACGGTTCCTCTGTCATCTCGACCAGTTCATCATTATCACGTATGAGAAAAACACCTGTAGCCAATGCGTACCTCCTTTTGGTAACGCATGCTTCGGGGCCGAAGTATGCCTTTTGTGCTTGATCAAGACCCACCGGTGGTGCCTGGTTTCCTTCTCACATTCCCCACAGGTTGACACGTTCTCCATTGGCGAACCACTCTTGTTGTTATAGCTT
>JAGLXM010000053.1 GCA_023132915.1 Candidatus Bipolaricaulota bacterium | reverse complement strand
TGATAGCAAGCACAAATATCGCTGTCGTAAGGCCGGCCCCGATCGCAGCTTCTGCCATGGCAACATCGGGGGCCTGCAATAGGTAGAACAGCAACGACGCGATCAAGCTGACCGCAGCGCAGGCGATCACAACGTTCAACAGATCCTTTAACCAACAGGCGGCAACCGCAGCGATGATCATGGTCAAAATCAGCAGAGCAGAATAGATCATCACTCCTCCTCGAGTGGGTCGCTACACTCGGCAAAGTCCTGGCACTTGTCCACCACGGTTCCCTCCCACAGCTTGACCCCTGTCCTGTAGCTGGCCCGGGCCAAGGCATGAGCGCTGATCGGGTTGGTGAGCAGGATAAAAACAGCGATGATCAACGACTTTAGGAACCAACTCGGCTCAGCAACACCCACCCCGATGATGGTCAAGAATGCTCCCAGGGTCGTGCATTTGGTACCTGCTTGCAGGCGGTTATAGACATCCGGGAAGCGAAAGATCCCCAATCCGCCGAGGAAGAGGAACACAGCTCCTACCCCGATGAGGATGTCGCCAAAGATCTCCATTACAGACCTCGCTCCAGGTACCGGGCGACTGCCAACACTCCAATAAACGCGAGTACCGCATACACCAGGGAAACATCCAAATATATGTACCGCTCGAAGAACCGACCGAGAAGCACCATGAGGGCGATGCTTATCGTGACCATAGCATCGATACCGACGATCCTATCAGATGAGGTGGGCCCCTTGGCGGCACGCAAGAGACACAAGGCAATGCCGGCTGCTATAAACGAGAAAAACACGATCCACATCATGAGAATATGCCCCTTAAGTACGGCTCGAAACGCCCAGCAATGAGCTCAGTCGCCTCTTCTAAGTCTTCACTTTTCACATTGATCCAATGAATGAGCAGGTTGTCGTCGATGATGTCCATTGTCAATGTCCCTGGCGTCAAGGTGATTGAATTTGCCAGGGTGAGTTTGCCTATATCTGATTGCAGGCCGGTTTTGATAAGAACGATCCCTGGCTTGATCGGCATCTTCGGGTGAAGCACACGATAGGCGACATCGAGGTTGGCTTTGAGTACTTCCCAGAAGAAAAGCGGGATGTATATAATAAGATACAGCAACTTCTTAAGACTTAAGTGTCTCAATCCTCGCCGAGTGAAGTAGGTATGCCCGAAGGACGCAATCAATGCTGAAAGAACGATCCCTGTCAGGACTTCCTGCCAGTTGAGCGTATTGACGAAGATGAGCCACAGGGAGAGAAGAACAGCGAATGTCGTCAAGTAACCACTAACTGATTTCCTACGAGCCTCTCGCAACCCAACCCTCTTTCATAACCCATACACCAATAGTCCCAGCTCCATAGCTATGTCTATTGGCACCAGCCTGATCGTCTTAGGGACCGTCAAGGAACAGGGGGCAAAACACAAGATGCCCTCCACCCCAGCCTCGACCAGAGAATCTCCAACCTCCTGCGCGCTCTCCACGGAGACAGCGATGATCGCCAGCCGCGTGCCCGCTTGCTCAACTCTCTCTCGCAGATGAGATACATCCTCGACCGTCACTTCCCCTATCGTCTTCCCGATCACTCGAGGGTCTTTGTCAAACGCCATTACGATCTCAAAGCCCTGCTTTCTGAGCTCGGGGTTTCTGAGAAGGGCAACCCCGATATTTCCCACGCCCACCAGGACGAACTCCCAACGTTTGTTCAGATTCAGGATGGAACGCAACTCATTGGCAAGCTGCTCCGTGTTATAGCCAACTCCGCGGGTGCCAAATTCGCCAAAATAGGAGAGATCTTTGCGTATTTGAGCAGGATTCATGCGCAAGACCTCCGCAAGATCTTCTGAAGAGAAACGCTCCTTACCTTCTCGCAACATGCAATCGAGTTGCCGTAGGTAGAACAGCAGCCTTCGGATAGTCTCTTTTGGAGCGTCCGCAACGTCTCGCATGCGATTCTAGCGCTCTCCTTGTGCTTGTGTTCACTTTCACAATCATTTATAACACGTTTACCTTTTCTTGTCAAGGGTAACGCCTGCGCGCAAGACATCGCTATTGCTGTGAAGGAGACGACAAGATGGAGCTTGTTCCTGGAAACAGGGCGGAGGAGGTAGTAGAGAAGCGGTTGAGAAACACCACCGACGGATCTTCCCTACAGCGAGGACTGCAGGCTGAACAGACAACAGGCAAGGCGACGATTCCTAGAGACTCATATCAAGACAGGAAGCATCTTCAAGACAGCCGGCTGTGATAAATCCCGATGGGCGTGGTGAAAAAGCGGGTATCGCACCGCCCGAAGATCTCTCCTGTAAGCCCTTCCCAGGGGCGCGAGCATCGGCCTTTACAGGAACCCTACGGTACAGTCCGCCCGCTAGATGTTAGCTCCCGATTGCCTCCTTCCATGCGGGGAGGTAAGCCCGCATGGAGGGTTTATTCTCGATCGCAGCATTTGCAAAGCCTTGGAGTGGGTCCTCCTTGCCGTGGACCAGGAAGATATTTTCGCCCTCGTCTTCCCCAACCAATCGAGGAAGATCCGCTGGTCGGTGTGAGCGGAGAACCCGTTCGCTGCCCAGGTCTGCCCTTGTTTCCCTCCCGAAGATCTTGACCCGCCTTGCCCCTTGGATGATCGCCCTCTCGCACTGTACGTTTATGTGCCTTGACTCCAACGTGGTCTGAGAACGGTTAAGGGGTGGAAAGTTGAACGGAGCCGGGGGATGAGGTCAACCGAAGGCTCAGGGTAATCTCAAAGCCCACTGAGGAGTTTCAGCTCCCGCGGTGTGTTCAAGTTGACAAACGAGGAAAGTTCGGGGTCAATCTGGCGGACGATGCGTTCGCTTACCTCCCGCACGCGCAAGTACTCGTAGATTCCCGTTACCTTCAATGTCCCGAGGTCAAGTGACTCCTGAATCACTGGAATCGCCGACTTTCGATATACGGTACAGAGCGGCTCGTAGTACCCGTTCACAATTGGAACCGCAGCATCCACCTCCGCAGCGATAAAGAGAAGATGTCGAACCAGCCGTGGCTTTACAAAAGGCATGTCGCAGGCAACGACGAAAGTAAGATCAGTTCTTGCAGCACACAGGCCACTGTAGATTCCCACAAGCGGACAACGTAGCGGGTATAGGTCCTTGACGGTCCGTACCCCCATGCGTTGCAGACCAGGGTCATTCCCTACGACGAGAGTCTCGGTGAAAAGTGAAGAGAGGTGCCTGTGGAGATGCTCGATCAATGTCATGCCTGGTGCAGTTGGAAGAAGGTGCTTCGGGCATCCCATTCGCTTTGACTCGCCACCGGCAAGGATGATAAGCGTCGCTCGCTCACTCATCCTATCCTCACCCTCCATTGCTGAGAGTAGACATTCACCCGCTCATCGCGGATGAATCCACACACGCAGATTCCCAGTTTCTCCGCCGACTCAACCGCCTGCTTGGTGGGGGCAGATACCGCCCCTACGATGGGGATGCCACAGCGGGCAATCTTTTCTACCATAACTTTCGAAAGGCGTGAGGAGAGGAAGATGAACTTGTCGTCCAGGTTCAACCCACGTAGCAGTGCGTCGCCAACAGCCTTCTCCAATGCATGGGCACGGCTGACATCTTCGAACAGGGTGATCAGCCCTGAGTCAGCCCCGATCGCCGCTGTGTGCGTTCCCCCTGTCTCGCGAAAGATGATCCCCCGATCGCGGCACTCCCTCGCTGCCGCAAGGAGCACCGTTATGGGGATGGTGAAGCCACTCTCTACACGCGCTGGAAGACGATCCACAGGAGGGCGAGCCTCCCCGCTTAACTCAACCAGGAACTCGTTCCCTGCTGACCTGAGCGAGGTGACATGATCCTTGGCCTCAATGAACCCCTCGGAGCGAAGGAACCCGTAGACGAGTTCCCGAAAGTCTGCCGGGCTACAGGTAGAACAGAGGATCCTCTTCCCGTGTAGGTCGAGGGAGATTTCCCTCTCCATGGCCAGGGTATCTTCTGTTTCTTCGATCCTCCCTGACTTGATCCTTGTAATGGTCAGCTTCCCTGTCATTCCCATCGATGACTCACTGATTTGAGATGGTGAAGGGGCACGGTTCTCGCGCCCTATTCTCTTGGGACCGCTTCATCTATGCGCTGCTTGCGGATGTAGACGACCCAGTACAACGTTGAGACAAAGAATGCACCACCGATGATGTTCCCCAATGTCACCGGGATCAGATTCATCACCATTCCTCCGACCGTCAGGTGGGAAAGCTTGTCGGCGAGGCCGGCCGCGGTAACTACAGCGAGCTGTTCCTTCATAGCGAGCCCCATCGGGATGAAGAACATGTTCGCTACGCTGTGCTCAAACCCGCTTGCCACAAAGGCCATGATCGGGAAGAAGACCGCAAAGACTTTCCCCGCCACAGCGCGAGCGGAGACAGCCATCCACACCGCCAGACAGACGAGCCAGTTACACAGGATCCCCCGCGCGAACGCCTGCAGGAACGTGAGGTTCACCTTGGCGTTGGCGATCGATAGCGCCTTAGCTCCAACGAGCCCCCCGTCGGTCTTCCACAGGCCACTCCAATACATGAGGAAGACAAGAAGGACCGAGCCTACGAGGTTTGCAAAATAGACGATCGTCCAGTTCCGAAGCAGTCTCCGTACGGTAACCTGCCGGTCGAGAACGGAGAGGAAAATCAGATTGTTGCCGGTGAATAGTTCCGCCCCGGCTACCACAACAAGCATCAGGCCTACACTGAACACAGCACCGCCGATCAGCTTAGACATTCCCACTCCAACAAAAGCTGCCAAGTCATGGGTGACCATGATCGCCAGCTGAGCGCCAAAGCCGACGTATACACCGGCAAAGAAGCCGAGGATCGTTAGATGAAGGATGCTCTCCCTGGTCTTCTGTCTACACACCGTCCTGGTAAGCGTATCTGCGATCGTTGCGGGTGTTCTGCACTCGAATTCCATCTACATCTCCTTCTTTTCTTTTTTTGTTCTTGCTTTCTCGATCTGACAGGCGGCAACCTTGAGTTCTGGGATTTTCGCCTTCGGATCCAGGGCATCATTCGTGAGCCTGTTTGCCGCTGCCTCGGCAAAGTGGAACGGCACGAATACCGACCCTTCCGCCACTCTTTCCGTCATTTTCACCATCGTAGTGATCTCTCCTCTTCTGGTACGCACCTTGACCCAGCCACCGTCCTCAAGGCCAAGGCGTGTTGCATCATTGGGGTGAATCTCCGCGTATCCCTGGTTGACAAAGGCATTAAGCGCCTCGGCCCGTCGGCTCATTGTGCCGGTATGGTAGTGGAACAGGATCCGTCCAGTGGAGAGGATGAACGGGTACTCCTCGTCGGGAAGTTCCGCCGGTGGGATGAAGTCCACGGGATGGAAACGGCCCAAACCACGGTTGAACTTTCCTTTGTGCAGGTAGACAGTTCCCGGATGATCGTCGCTGGGACAGGGCCACTGCAGTCCGTCCGGAACCAGGCGCGCATGGTGAATCCCACCGTAGATCGGGGTCACGGACGCGATCTCATCCATGATCTGGGCTGCATTGTTGTAGTGCATGGGGTATCCGAGCTGCGCGGAGAGTTTACAGATGATCTCCCAGTCGGGCAGTGCCTCTCCTGGTGCTTCAAGGACCTTTCGCAGGAGAAGGACACGCCGCTCGGTATTGGTAAACGTTCCTTCCGTCTCGGCAAACGAGGCTGCCGGCAGGACGACATCGGCGAGCTTGGTCGTGTCGCTTAAGAAGATATCGCTCACCACCAGGAAGTCGAGGTTCTTCAGACCCTCCTCCACGTGGTTCAGGTTTGGATCGGAGACCATGGGGTTCTCGCCCATGATGATTAACCCCTTGACCTTTCCCTCAGCGGCTGCGTTCATTATTTCGACAACGGTTAAACCGATTTTGGGAGAGAGCTTAACCCCCCACGCCTTCTCGAATTTTTCCTGTGCGGCAGGATCGGTCACCTTCTGATAGCCTGGATAGACGTTCGACAGCGCGCCGACGTCGCAGGCTCCCTGCACGTTGTTCTGACCGCGCAGGGGGTTTACTCCGGTGGACGGTTTACCTATGTTGCCGGTAAGCATGGCGAGATTTGCTGTAGAGAGCACGTTGTCGGTTCCAGTGGTGTGTTGCGTGATCCCCATCGAGTAGACAAGTGAGGAGGTCTCCGCCGTGGCGTAGATCCTCGCGGCCGCTCTCAGCTTCTCTGCGGGGATGGTTGTAATTTTTTCTACCTTCTCGGGCGTGTACTGTTCGATGGCCTTCCTAAAATCGTCGAAGTTCTCGGTCCGCTCTTTGATAAACGCCTTGTCCTCTAACCCCTCGTTCAGGATCACGTTCATCATCCCGTTCATCCACGCCACATCTGTGCCGTTCTTCTGGCGTAGCCATAGGGTGGCGTATTTGACCAGGTCGATCTGCCGTGGGTCGATCACAATCAGCTTTGCACCGTTATAGCGCACCGCCCGTTTGATCAATGAGGCGATCACCGGGTGAGTCTCGGTGGTGTTGGACCCGGTGACGAGGATGCACTTAGCTCCTTCCAGCTCCGCGATCGAGTTGGTCATCGCGCCTGAGCCGAAGGCGGCTGCCAGCCCAGCCACAGTGGATGCATGACAGAGGCGCGCACAGTGATCGACGTTGTTCGTTCCCACAGAGGCGCGCATGAACTTCTGGAACAGGTAGTTCTCCTCGTTGGTACACTTGGCAGAGGAAAGTCCGGCTAGGGCATCGGGCCCGTGTTCGTCCTTAATCTTAAAAAGCCTCTTCTTGATCTCGGCCAATGCCTCCTCCCAGGTGGCAGGCTCAAGCTTGCCGTTGCGCCGTATCAAGGGTGTGGTAAGACGGTCCTCTTTCTGCAGGTAGGTGTGCCCAAACCGTCCTTTGATGCAGGTCGATCCGTAATTGGGCACGGCATCAGCGCCGCGCACCTTCACGATCTCGCCATCCTTTACCCACATCTCAAGCTGGCAGCCGACCCCGCAGTACGAGCAAGTGGTCTGGATTTTGTCTACCTCCCAGCTGCGTGCAGGGCGGAGGGGGAGCTTTTCTGAAATGGCCCCTGTCGGACAGAGCTGCACACACTCGCCGCAGCCGTCACACTCAGAGCTTTCCCACTCTCCCAGCCCGGCGGCAACTATTGTCTCCAGGCCGCGATAGGCATAGCTCAAGACATCTTTTCCTTGGATCTCTTCACACGCCTTGATGCAGCGGCTACACGCAATGCATTTCGAGGAATCGTAGTCGAGAACCGGGGATGAGGTGTCACGCTCGGGCAGTTCCCTCACCCGAGGTGAGAACAGCCGCGACCGGGTATCAAGCCCATAGCGATAAGCCAGGTCCTGCAATTCACAGGCCCCAGCCGATTCGCAGGTCAGGCAATCGCAGTTATGCTCGGCAAGAAGAAGGTCAATTAGCATCCGCCGTGTCGACTCCAGTTCTTCATCGAAGGCGGTGACTTGCATCCCATCTGTGACCGCGACTGTACACGCCGGGATCATCCCGGGTCTCCCATCAATCTTCACCACACACAGCCTGCATGCCCCGGTCACGCTCAACCGTTCGTGGTAACAGAGGCCAGGAATATCAAGTCCGTTATCGCGGGCTACTTGAAGGAGATTTGCTCCTTTTTCAGCCTCGATCCTGCGTTCATCAATCTTGATCGCAATTTTATTCGCCACTATTGCCCCTTCCCACGATTATTCTACTCGCTTAAAAGGTCATCCCGGAAGTAATTAAGCGCACTTTGAAGCATCGGGTAACATGACTGTCCCAGTGGACAAAGCGATGTCTCGCGCATCACCCGCGCTGTCTTGAGCATCAAATCTAACTCCTTTTCTGTTCCCATCCCTTCTGTAAATCTCTCCATCAGCTCGACCAGACGGGCTGTCCCAATCCGGCAAGGAACGCACTTCCCGCAGGACTCATGCGCGAAGAAGTGGAGGATATCGAAAAGCAGGTGGGAGATCCTGCAACCCTTGTCGAGGACAAGGACAGCTCCTGACCCGAGTACAGCATCGCGTTCAGCTAGGCTATCATATTCAAGCGGGACATCGAGCATCTCCTTCCCCAAGAATACGCCTGCTGCTCCGCCAACGAGTGCCACGGAGAATTCAGTGCCTTCGGCCATTCCCCCTCCAAACCCGAAGATGAGATCCCTCAAGGTCACTCCCATCTCCGTCTCCACTACGCCTGGGTTGTTCACCGCGCCGGAGAGAGGATAGAGCTTCGTTCCGGGAGACGACTGTGTCCCAAGTGAGCGGTAGTCCTTCACCCCGGAGCTTATGATGAGCGGGACGTTCGCCAATGTCTCCACATTATTGACAACCGTCGGCTTTCCCCATAACCCCGCTGAAGCGGGATAAGGAGGGCGCAAGCGTGGAAATCCTCGTTTCCCTTCGATTGACTCAAGCAGCGAAGTCTCCTCACCGCAAACATAAGCCCCTGCTCCTTGGTGAATCTCAATGTCAAATGAGAAGTCTTTGCCCAGGATATTTCCTCCCAGGTAGCCCTCTTGTCGCGCCTCTGCAAGTGCTTCTCCCATCCGCTTTATCGACTCCGCGAACTCACCGCGGATGTAGATATACCCTTGCGTAGCGCCGACGGCGTAACCGGCGAGGATCAGCCCCTCGATGATTAAATGCGGGGTTTCCTCAAGGAGTATTCGGTCCTTGAACGTTCCTGGTTCTCCCTCATCGGCATTGCAGACAATGTACTTCGGCTCGCCACTGGCGTTGCGGGTGAACTCCCACTTGCGACCAGTGGGAAATCCGGCCCCGCCTCGCCCGCGCAACCCTGACTCCTTGATCGTAGCAAGAACCTCACCGGGTGAGAGCTCGGTGAGGGCGTGGCGTAGACCTGCGTAACTTCCTGTGGGGACCCCCTCTTTCATTTCCCCTGCCGGGGGGTAATCCTTGAACAGTCGGCGAGGCTCTCCGAGAACGACCGATGGACCTTGTCGAGGGCCGACCCAATCGACGCGACGTGCTTCTTCGAGAATCTTCGGCAGGTCTTCCTGCTTAACGTTGGTATAGAGAGCATCATCGATTGAGATAGCCGGAGCATTATCACAAGCTCCTAGGCAACTTGAGAGCTCGATTGTGAACATCCCATCTGCGCTTGTCTCGCCAGGGGCGGTGCCAAGTAACTTTTGCAGTTCTTCAACCAGTTCCTTCCCTCCTGCAAGTTGACACTGCGGCGATTCGCATACACGGATGATATGCCGTCCGCGCGGCCTTTCGCTTAGCATGGAGTAGAAGGTGGCCACACCACGAACGAATGCCATGCTGAGACCAAGGTCTTCAGAAATCCCCTTCAATACCTGTTGTGAGAGATGGCGATCCTTCGCTTGTTTTTGGGTCTCACACAGACGTTGAAGAAGGTTCGATACCGCGGGCCGTTCACCAACAGTACCCCACTTTTCTTGGATCACATTACCTCCTCTTCTTATCTGAGTTTAATCTTGACGCCCTACAGGCTTACCTGGTTAAGACCCAAACTTGGGGGGCCAGTTGTTGTAGCCAAAGAGAATGGGAAGAACCTGACCAGTGAACCGTCCCAGGCCACCACGTCCAGCCTCCCGCTCGCCCAAGGCCACGGTTGTGTCAGAGCGCACATTTGGCCCGACAAACAAAACCGGCACAGGTTCTACTGTATGATCCCCATAATCGATGGGGGTCGTGTGATCGCCGGTGAAGGCGAGGTGAGTGGTCTTCCAATCGATCCTCTCCATCAACGGTGAGATCAGCTCGGCGTCGATCCGCTCGATAAAGGTGGTTTTCGCCTTTGCGTCCTTATCGTGGCCAGCGTTGTCCGTCCCTTTGACATGGATAAAGACGTAGTCCAGAGTCTCTAGTACCTTTAGGGCAGTATTCGCTTTGGATGCAAGGTCGGTATCGAGTCCGCCGGTTGCACCAGGAGCGTCAATCCGTTCCATCCCACAGGCCAGCGCAATCCCACGGTATAGAGCACCGCCAGCGATGACAGCACCACTTACCCCGTAGATCGACTCAATTGACTCAAGTTGAGGTCGATCGGCGGCGCCACGAGCGAGAATAAAGTTAGCTGGGGGTTTGCCTTCTTGCTCACGCTGCCGGTTCACCGGGTGATCGTGAAGAACCTCGTAACTGCGTTTCACTAGTTCGTTTAGTGCAGCAGCAGTGCGGCGGGTTTTCTCGTCATCATGTCCCTCGACCGGCATGAACTCCGGGGCTTTTACATCGACCTTGTGCGGGTCGTTTTCTGTGACGTAACGTGATAACCCTTTCCCACGCAGAAGGAGCGCCCCGCGGTGCTGGGTACTCGCGCGAAACTCAAATTCAATCCCTAATTTCTTTTCTAACTTGATTGAATTTAGCGCTTCGGCCAATTGGTCTTGACCCGAGGCGATCCGGCCTGCGCGGCGGTCCTTGACGATAAACCCCTCCTTGCTGGGCGTCGCTGTTGCAAAGTTAGCGCGGAAGCAGACGTCTCCCGGCTGCACTGTTATCCCGATCCCTAAACACTCAAACACCCCCCGACCGGTGTAGACTCTATGTGGGTTATAGCCTAATAGTGACAGGTGGGCGGTGTCGCTTCCCGGCCTGATCCCTGGGCCAATCGGATCGACTAATCCGAGAGCGCCGCGGCGCGCTAGCTCGTCCAGGTTCGGAGATCGCGCCGCCTCCAGACAGGTCTTGCCTCCACAGTCGCTCGGGCG
>JAGLXM010000052.1 GCA_023132915.1 Candidatus Bipolaricaulota bacterium | reverse complement strand
AGGTATTTGGGAAGTTACTCGGAAAGAAAGGCGTCTACTACTTGATGATGATTGTTGTGCTTGGGCTTGTGCTGGGCGCCGGTTTCAAGTGGCACGGTTAAGTGTTTGACTCACGATATACGTAATAGAAGGAGGTAAGCAGTAAAGAACCCCGCAGCAAGCTGCGGGGCATTAAAATCTAAAGGGCTAAGCGGAGTTGGTCCTTATGTTGCAGTTTGATGTAGCGCTGTGTCGCATCAGAGATAACGTCGCACACAAGGTGCGACGCTACATCCATTTTTTCGTAGCGTCGGAGCTTGTCTCCGACGTTGAGAGGTTTGTTCCTGACAGAGTTCATGTAGCTCATACAAACAACAACCAAATTCGCCTTCGGCGAATCTCCGCTTTCCTCCCCCCAGCAAGCTGGGGGGTATCCAGCGGAGGCTCTTTATGAAGTGGGGAGGATACAATTCATATGCTGGTGAGAAGCTGAACAAGGTATTTGGGAAGTTACTCGGAAAAAAAGGCGTCTACTACTTGATGATGATTGTTGCGCTTGGGCTTGTGCTGGGCGCCGGTTTCAAGTGGCACGGTTAAGAGATTAACTGAGATAGAGATAGAATCGACCTAATAGTGGTTTTTGCCCTTGCCTTGCGCTAAAGCAGGGAAGGCAAGCTCTGTCTCCTCGAAAAGGAGGGAAAGTGAATCTTCCTGCGAAGGCGAGGATTTATATCTATATCGTGGGCCTGCTTGCAGTAGCCGCGATCGTCTACTACACACGAGAACTCTCATTTACTTCTTTTAAGCAGATTGTCGCGTTTGTGCTCTTCATCCTTCTCGGCTTCCTCTCCGAAGCCTATGCAACTTGGATACCAGTATATGGAGGTGAAATCTCAAGCTCTCTCACCATCTACTTGGCAGCGCTGTTCATTCTTGGACCTTCTCTTACGGTACTTGTTGTCCTCATTACAGCCTTGGCCTCAGAAGTCTTGTTAAGATGGAACTACATAAAGGATGGGCCAATGAGATTTGCGCGCACAGTTACCTTCAACGTTGCCCAGTGGGTAGTGACGGTTGCTGTTACGGGAGTAATTTTCATTGTGTGGCGCCATGCTCCCTTGAGCTTGAGATCTTTCAACGATTATATTGGGGCACTTGGGGCTTTTCTGTGTTATAGCGGGATCAATCTTTCCCTTGTAACGGGCATTGTCTCCTTAACAGAGAACAAGAGGTTCTTCTACGCCCTCAGGACCTACGCCCGAGATTTCAATCTGCAGTACCTTGTGCTTTGTGTAGTGGCTCTCTTGCTTGTAGTGCTTTACTCATTGTCTGTTTGGCATATGTTTTTAGCCATCGTGCCGCTGGTGTTGGTTCATGTTTCCTTTCGCAGTTACATGAGACTTCAGACCGAAACGCGTAAGACATTCGAAAAGATCTCCCGCATCCTCGACGAACGGGACCACTACACTGCGGTGCACTCGAGCGAGGTTGCTGAACTCGCTGTAAAAATCGGCCAGAAAATGGGACTTCCGCAGGGGGAGATTGAGAAGATTGATATCGCAGCCCGAGTGCATGATATTGGCAAGGTCGCTGTTCCTGATGCGATTCTCCTCAAGCCCGCCCCGCTCACGGAGGAGGAGTGGAAGGTGATGAAGCGTCATCCGTTGATCAGCGCAGAGTTAATCGAGGGGTTGGAGATCTACACACCGGTAGCCGATGCGGTTCGGCACGAACACGAGCGCTGGGACGGGAGTGGATACCCAGATGGATTGAAGGGAAAGGAGATTCCTCTCCTCGCTCGGATAATCGCTGCTGCTGACATCTACAACGCCCTGACTACCTCCAGGCCCTATCGCAAGGCATTCACTCGCGAACAGGCTGTCGAGAGCATCCAAAAAATGAGAGGGAAAGACCTTGATCCGATCGTCGCTGATGTACTCCTGCGTGTGATCGCTTCCCAGCGCACATGAGATCGGAGGCTCTGTTGCAGCATTCCTTCACGGCAGGTAGACTCTGATTTAGTTCCATGTTGCTTATCGGTGCGGTCTTCATAGGCGTGATTCTAGGATACCTGCGTAGAGGGCGAATCACACATCTCGCCTCCCTTCGGCTGAGATTTTGGGGGTTGGTCGTTGTCGCTCTGTTGACCCAACTGCTTATCTTTCCCTTGTTTGGCGACCGTCCCCTCCTTCCGTACGCGACAACCGAACTTCATCTTCTCTCCTACGGTCTTGTTCTCCTATTTCTTGCTCTTAATTACCGTACGCTTCCTCTCCTCTTCATCGGGTTAGGGTCGTTATTGAACCTGCTTGCAATTGCGGTAAACGGTGGGTATATGCCATCCTCACAGGCGGCCCTTTCCCGAGCCGGGAGCCACGAGCTAGTCGCTCGCCTAATAGAAGAAGGGCGGGTGGGGAATATCATGCTGATGAGTGAGAAAACGCGACTCAACGCCTTGGGGGATTTTCTTTACCTGCCCAAGGGGATTCCCTTGGCAGCCGCATTCAGCATCGGGGACCTCATCGTAGCGTTGGGGCTTGTCTGGTTGATTGTGTGGGGCATGGAATCCCATGTCTAGGGATCTCTCCTCGCTCCTTTGTCCTCGCTCGGTTGCTGTTGTGGGAGCGAGTCCGCGCCAGGGTTCGGTAGCTGGTGAGATCCTGCGCAACATCGTACGCTGTGGGTACCGCGGGAAGATTTACCCGGTGAATCCGAAATACGACAGGGTTGAGGGGTTCCGTTGCTTTCACTCGGTCGACGCACTCCCTTATGGGGCCGATCTGGCCGTGCTTGCTGTAAATAGAGATCTTGTGCTGGATGTGGTGCAGCGTTGCGGAAAGGCGGGGATCCATAACCTCGTTATCGTTACCGCTGGGTTCAAGGAGAGTGGAGAGGAGGGGAGTAGACGGGAAGCAAGGTTGAAGGAACTGGTACAACGCTATCACTTAAATGTGGTTGGACCAAACTGCATGGGAATCATCAACAGTTCGCCGGAGGCGTCATTGAATGCCTCCTTCTCCCGCTGGTTTCCGACAAGCGGCGAGATTGCCTTCATCTCTCAGAGCGGCTCCCTGGGGGAAACGGTGCTCGAGTTCTTCGGGGATATGGGCCTGGGGGTCTCCCTGTTCATCAATCTGGGGAATCGTGCTGGTCTATCGGAGAACGATTTTCTCACCTGCCTGGCAGCGGACAATCGCGTTCGGGTGATCTTCCTTTATCTGGAGAGCTTCGCCAATCCGGTGGAGTTCCGCCGCTTGGTGGAGGAGGTTGGACAAAAGAAGCCAATCGTCGTGTTGAAGGCAGGTCGGACCGAGGCGGGCGCAGCGGCGGTCGCCTCCCACACTGGTTCGTTGGCCAGTTCTGACGCGATTGTGGA
>JAGLXM010000051.1 GCA_023132915.1 Candidatus Bipolaricaulota bacterium | reverse complement strand
GCCCATGTCGTTCAAGAAGGACTGGATGAGACCCTGAATTTGAGTGTCGTAGTGGTTTTTTCTCTCCTGGTTTAGGCCAGGAAAGTTGAGGAGTAGATAGAGGGCGATCATCACCACGAGCACCACAGTTATGATCTTTTTAGCAAACAGCCATACCCGTTCCACCATGCGGCGGAGGATTCCTTGGGCGGTGGGCACGTGATAGGGGGGCATCTCCAAGACAAATGGTGCCGTCTCTTTCCTTTTAAGAATGGTTGAAGTCAAGACCTTGCTCACGGCGAGGGCGACGAGGATGGTGATCGTGGCGATGATGAACATGACAGGGCCTTTATAGGAGGCAAAGAACATTCCGACGAGCAAGGCGTAAAATGGGATCTTGGCCATGCAGTTCATAAGGGGGACTACCATGATAGTCGCCAGCCGTGCTTTTTCATCCTTGATCGCGCGGCAGGCCATCACGCCGGGGATTGCGCATCCTCCCACGTACATGCCCCCCAACATCATAGGCAGAGCGGATTGGCCATGAAGGCCAAAGGGCCTGAAAAGCCGATCCAGGATGAAGGCCACTCGGGCCATATACCCGGTGTCCTCCAGGATTGCTATCAAGGCGAACAGAATCGCGAAAATGGGGATGTAATTCGCAACCGCCACAATTCCACCGACGACCCATAGGACCATCGAGCGAAGAATTGGGTCGAAGACGAACCCTTCGGTCGGGAGCAGGGAAGCGACAAAACTCCGGAACGAACCAAGAACGGGCCACCAGTAGCTGGTGAGGTTGTAGCCCTGCACGATGGCCAGGTAATAGATCCCGTAGATGGTGGCAGCCAAAATTATGGGGCCCGAAAACTTGTTACATGCAATAAGGTCGATCCAGTCGGTCAGAGTCCTGCCCTTTACCTCTTCCTGGGTGATGCAGTGCGCCGCAATCTCTTCGGCAGTCTGATAGCGCCCTTGGGCGATGGCCTTTTCCGCGGCTTTTCCATGCTCGCTCAGGAACCTTTCTCTCTCCTCGGCGATGTGGCGTAGAGTCTCTTCCCCTGTCCCAACTCGTTCCCTGTCAATCATTTAGTTCCTCGTTTCTCCACCAAGTGCTTGGTGGGCCTCGGATCCTTCCCTCACCAATCTCTTTACCTCAGGGTCGTTCTCCATCAGCTTTACGGCCAGCCAGCGGGCGGGATAATGGGTCAATAACTCAGCCTGGTTCTCCAACAGCCTTTTCTCCAGATTAGATAAGGCGGATTCCAGAGCCTCTCCGTAGTCGACGCGGAAAACAGAACGGCCAGATTCCCTGTTCCTACAGGTTTCCCATATGGCCTCATGAAGCTCCCTTTTCCCTTTTCCCTTGTTTCCGACTGTGGGGACCACGGCTGCCCCGAGCTGTTGGCTCAACTCGTCGGGAGCGATTCGAAAGCCGCGCCCCCGGGCCACGTCCATCATGTTCAACACGATCACCATGGGGATCTCCATCTCCAGAAGCTGGAAAGTCAGATAGAGATTCCGCTCAAGGTTTGAGGCGTCCATTATATCGAGCACCAAATCGGGCTTC
>JAGLXM010000050.1 GCA_023132915.1 Candidatus Bipolaricaulota bacterium | reverse complement strand
TTAGCAACTCGGTCATTTCCGCAAATGCGGGTTCCGGCCTCTGGTTTATAGAGTTTGCTCAAGGAAAGATCAACAATTGTACCATCTCCCAAAATGGGTGGAAAGACGTCGGTGTCTGGCTTCAAGACTCGGCGCGAGTCAGTGTCTCTAACTCCAAGATCTCCGAGAATGGGGGAGGCATCTACCTTAACGACTCGGCACAAGCAACGATCACTGATTCCGAAGTTCTTGGCAGTTTTCGTTACGGCATTTTGGCTCAGTCCTCCTCTCAGGTAGAGATTGCTAGTTGCTCCATTGCTGAAAACGGCGACGATGTCATTTTGCTCTTAGATTCCGCACAAGGAACAATCACCCGATCTGTCATTTCCCATCATCAGGGCGGTATTCACCTTAGAGATTCTTCTCAAGCAAATATCAGCGATTGCACTATCTACTGTAAGGGGGAGTCGTTTGGCGCCGGGATCTTGCTCGAAGAGTCAGCGCACGCCGACATCGTTGCTTGCGCTATCTCTAATAATTTGCTAGGCGTACAGCTCCTTGGAACTACCCAGGCACAGATTGCTGGCTGTACGATCTTCCGAAATACGGGTGGAGTATTCCTTATGGAGTCATCCCAGGTTTCAATTAGCGATTGCAGTATCTTTGAGAATGAGGTCGGGATAGGGTTCGTAAGAGCCGCTCAAGGCATAGTTATAGGGAACTCAATAACCGATAACGAACGCTACGGTGTTGTGATCGCCCAGCAACCCTGTGATGACACCGATGAAGTCTTCTCTGGGCATGTCTTAGGTGGAAGTAACAGTATTCCTGGGCCATCGGAACACAACGGGAACATGGAGGCCGGCGTATGCCCCAAGTGGTTAGACTACCTCACTGAACCCTCGATTCTTGCTGTAGCGGCACAGCAACTAGAGGAGGATCCTTCTCTCTGCCTGGAGATCTGCTATGACCATCCAAGGGAGCTCAATCGAGAGGAGGATTACAGCGTTGTAGAGGCAATCTATAGATTCCTTTTGGGCCAAGGCTTATGTGGCAGGGTCGTCACAAAACACAGACAAGATGTCGATGCGGACAAGCCTCAGATCTTCATTGTCCCCCGTGAGCATCCAATAGCAGCGGATTCTGTTCCCAATGAGGTAATTAAGTTAGTTGAAAAGTTCCT
>JAGLXM010000005.1 GCA_023132915.1 Candidatus Bipolaricaulota bacterium | reverse complement strand
CTTCCTCGTGATTTCCACCAGTCCGAGACCGGTGATGTCGATGAAGTCTGTCGGAACTCGATCCTTTTTAAACTCTTCTTTGACTTTGTTGACCACCTGCTGCTCATGACGTTGGGTCTCCATATCCACAAAGTCAACCACGATAATCCCGCTGATCTGCCGCAGACGCAACTGTCGCGCGATCTCCTGTGCTGCCTCCAGGTTCGTGTTCAGAATTGCCGCCTGTTGGTTGCGGTGCCGCACATCCGCCCCTGTATTGACATCGATCGCAGTGAGGGCTTCGGCTTCATCAATTACTAGAAACCCACCGCCAGCGAGGTTAACCCGACGAGAGAGGGTCTCTTGAATCTGTTCCTCCACGTGAAAGTTTTTGAAGAGTTGAGTCTTATCCTGATGCAGGCGGATACGATCTTTGTACTCCGCCATCTGCACGTAGTCAAGAAAATAGAGGATTTTCTCCTGAAAAAACTTCGAGTCGACAATCACCTCATGGACGTCGGGAAGAAGTCGATCACGAAGGATCGTTTGCACCAGCCCCATCGTCTTATGCAATAGTTGCGGAGCCGACGAATTACGGGCTGCCTCTTGAGTCCTTTCCCAGGTTTCAGCAAGGAGCCGGTAGTCGCGCTCCAGAGCCTCCTTACTCGCTCCCTGCGCGGCTGTGCGGGCGATCATCCCCTCGCCATTCCTCTTTAACCCACGCGCGATCCGCCGAAGGCGACGCTGGTCCCGGACGTTCTCGATCCGGCGCGAGACACCGAGGCGGTCCTCCGTAGGAAGTAATACCCAGTACCGCCCGGGGAGGCTGATCTTTGTCGTCCCCTGTGGGTTCTTTGAACCTATCCCACCACGCCTCACCTGCAAGATCAAAGTCTGATCAGAACGGAGGATCTTATTGATTGGCGCCGCTCCATGCCACGGCTTAAACCCACAGCTCAAAAGCATTGCATCATTGATCTCCCCTTGGGAGAGGAACAAACTCTTCTTCTCGCCAACATCGACAAATGCCGATCCCAAACCAGGAAGGACATCTTCCACCCTCCCTTTATAGATATTCCCAACGATCTTTTCCTGCGTCGGGTGCCCGTAGTAAATCTCCATTAGTCGGTCGTCCTCCAGGATTGCCACGCGCGTACGCTTGGCCTGCTGATCGGATGAATCGACCGATATCAGAATCCTTTTTCCTTTAATTTGGTCACCTTCTTTCCCTCATCGAGTCCTGCCAGAATCTTGGCAAATCGTTTCCCATTTCTCGGATCTACTATCTTGGGTGCAATCTCGAGGAGCGGAACCAGGACGAACCGCCGTTCGTGCATGCGCGGATGCGGGATCTCCAACCCCTCTTCGCGGACTACCTGACCCTTATATAGGAGCACATCAATATCAAGCACGCGCGGTCCGAACCGAAACGTCTTTTTCCTACCTCTCTCTCTCTCGATTCTCTTGCACAGGACAAGAACCTCCCGTGGCATGAGGTTCGTCCGACCAGCGACAACCGCGTTCAAGTACCACGGTTGCTCAATAAGGCCAACCGGTTCGGTTTCATAGAGAGAAGAACGTCGTCGTACAGTTACACCCCCGTTCTCAAGCGCGGCGATCCCCCCCTCAATATGTAATCTACGCTCTTTGATGTTCGATCCGAGGCAGAGGAAGACCCATTCCGTAATTACCTCCGCTCCTTGATCAACTCGATTGCAGCACATGCCACCTTCCCTAAGCCCGGTGGGCTGAGCTTCTGCACCCGTACCAGTATCCTCAGTATCTTGGGGAACCGCGCAAGCAGACCGTTTGCGATCGCATCGGCAAAGGACTCGATGAGAAAATATTGTCGTGTCCGATTGATCCCGCGAACAGTGCTTACTATCTTGCGGTAGTCAATACTATCCTCTAAACGATCGCTGCTTGTGACCTTCTCAAACTTCCCTTCCAATTCAAGATCGATTCGGAAACAGTTTCCCTTCGTGCGCTCTGCGTCAGTGCAGCCGTGAAAACCGACCAGTTCAATTCCCTCAACAACAAGGCGGACACTTTCTAAGCGAGCTCCCATACCTACCCTTTTCTCTATTGCGAAGGCGAGAGACTTTCAAGAGGGCGCGTTATCGGTAACGATCACTGAGAAATCCCCAATACGAAGGAACAAACCGGCAAGAGCGCTAAGGAATCCGAGACGATTTCGCTTGAGATCTTCCTCCTTAGCCATTACGAGCACGTCATCAAAATAGCGATCAATCGGCTCCTTTAGTGTAACTAGGTGCTCGATCGCCCCCGCGTAGTCTCCCGTCTTGAAAAAGCGCGTGAGTTGCCCCTCAACCTTCAAGTACTCTCTCCACAGAA
>JAGLXM010000049.1 GCA_023132915.1 Candidatus Bipolaricaulota bacterium | reverse complement strand
TCATCTTGCGTGAGACAACTCTGCACCTTGACAATGAGCCCGATGCGTGGTATAATGAAGGGTTCTATGTATTATGCTCTGAAAAGAGTAATTTTGTTGGAAGGCAAGGGCGCAAAACCACGGGGCCCTGGACAAGGTTAGCCGGGCTGTCAGGGAGATGGATCATGGGAGTTTTCCGGTCTGTAGAGGGGTTTGTAGACGTGTCTCTCGCGCAATCGGGAGGCATATTGCTTTTGGAGAGGAGGTGAAAGTGCTCGACATATCTCCTGTTATAGTCTCTCAATTGGGCGTCAATGCCCGCGGGATCTAACGAAGAAAAAGGCATGTAACTCTCCGTTACAAAGATTTCACACCTAGGAGGGGTCACTGAAATGGGTAAGAAAATGTTGTCTCTTATTGTACATCTGAGTGTGGTCTTGATGGTGGTTGGTCTTGTTGTCAACTCCCAGGTCGCGAGGGAAGTTCCCTTTGAAGTCGTTAGTGTCTTTCTATCGCCGGGTCCCAGTCCACAGGACCTCGCGTGGGACGGCGAGACGTTGTGGGTTGTGGATGATCTCACCAACACCCTTTATCAGATTGATCCAAGCAAAGGCGAGGTGCTCTTCGATTTGTCGCTACGCCACATCGAAGGTATGCCCGACGTGGTACCGGGTGGGCTCGCATGGCTCGATCCCTATTTGATGGTTGCAGACGCCAAAGCCCTAATCCTGTATGAGGTAGACCCGTCGGACCGTACCCTGGTGTCCGTTTTTCCCCTCTTGGAGTTTCAGCGTGCGGAAGGCGTGCGTAGCATCGCCTTGACAGAAAGCCGACTCTCCGGGCTTACATCAGACGGAAAGCGACTCTGGGCCACATTTATAGCGGGATACTCGAGTTCGATTTACCGAATCAATTATTATGAGGGCTTGTTTATAGATCACTTCTGGGCGCCCGGACATACCCCGATGGATCTAGCGTGGGTGAACCGATCGCTGTGGGTGGTGGATGGCGTCCATCCAGGCCGGATTTACCAACTGACAGCAGAGGGGAAACCAACCGGTGCGTACATCCCTTCACCCGGACCGTCTCCGAGTGGATTGGCCTTCGATGGGACCTACCTATGGGTCGCCGACCGGGAAGAACAGTCTCTCTTCCGCATCCTGATACAGGATTGAGCGGTCAGAGACGTCAATTAAAGGAGGATCAAAGATGAAACGGTGGATTATTTCGATGATCATCATGTTGGCGGCCGTCGCGACGATCGGAATCCACGTAGGATGGGCGATCAATTTCGCCGTGCTGATCGAAGGGGATGCGCCAACTGGGTACGACGAGTTCTGGAACGACACCCTGCTGATGTTCGAGATCCTTATCGATAACGGATTCGATCCTGATAACATCTTCGTCCTGTACAATCTGGGAACCGACTTTGCCAGCGCGAATCCGCGCTATCAACCCGGGTCGGCCGAAAACAGCCACCTTCCCGCAACGATTACGGACTTCGCTGCCACCACCACCAATGTTACGATGGTGTTCAACGGCCTTGCAAACGGTGACCCCGGACATGGGATCCCTCAGATGACTACTGATGACTTTCTCTTTGTATGGACGTTCGATCACGGAGGCTTCGATGATACGAACAGCAACTGGACGCACGATCCCGGTGAGCCGACGTATCTCGGCTTGACTGACGGTGACATGTACGCAACAACGTTCGCAACCCTGGCAGATGCAATCAGCTACTCTCGACGCGTTTTTACCATGCAGCAATGCCACAGCGGTGGATTCATCCCTCACTTGTCAAACAACAACACCGTGATTCTCACGGCCGCAGGGCTCGAGCTTGCGCATCGCGCGGATAACTCCCCATCCACGGAGAACGAGGTCGTGGGAGGAACCACATACCATCACGGCGAATTTAACTACCACATGATGAACGCCTTGCACTGGCTTACACCGACCCGGACAGCCGTGACTGGACAGGACACCAACGGCAACAAATCACCCGCGATGGACGAGGTCTTTAACTGGGTTCAGGCCAACGAAACACAGGTCGAAACCCCTCAGTACGACGATCCCGGAAGCATCGGAGGCGTCATCCACATCGCCGCGGAAGATCCTGGGGAAGCGACTGACGTGTTCATGCGGGATCACGGACATTGGACGGACACCCTGGGACTGTTGCGGCCGCCCGATGCGGGATCCGTCCCCTCGAATCTGCACGGAGAGTGGATGTGGATCAGCCCGGACATCCTCGTCGACAGCGACCTGGATGGCACCGCGGATCCCAACCCGGAGTTCGGGCAACCGAACTATATCTACGCCAACGTGTACAACTTCAATGTCAATACTGCCGCACCGATCGATGTCGATTTCTACTGGGCAGATCCGACGGTCGGCCTGTCATGGCCTGCGAATTGGAACTTCATCGGAACGGGGACGCTTGCCACGCTCGCGCCCGGAGGGCACGACACGACACCGCACACAGCTGGCAACAACGTCACGTGGTCGCCACCCAGCCCAACGGTCAACAGCCACTACTGCCTTCTGGCCATCCTGGATACCCCCGGCGACGCCCCCACGGTAATGACTGGTTCCATCACCGACGAAGTAGCCGGCGACAACAACATCATCTGGCGGAACGTGACTGTCGTCGATGCCTATTCCGGATACTCGGAGACCTTCGAAGTCTTCGTGGCCAATCCACTCGATGAGCTAGCATATGTTGAATTCAGCATTGTGGGTGTTCCCAAGGGCTGGTGGGTGCGTAGCAAGCTCGAAGATACTGACGTGTTAATTGCTCCACTCGAGGATCGGACCGTGCGTGCTGTCGTTGTCCTGATGAATCCACTCGAACGAAGGATTTTGTCCACGACCGTCGCGATTCCTGACGACGTGGTGCCAGGGAGCGTGACACCGATCACCATTGTCGCAAAGATCAAGGAGCGAGTCGTCGGCGGCTACACGTATTTCGTGAGGATCCGAGATCACGTTCCCCCGATCTGCCAGGTCTGTGAGAGTCTTTACGATAAGCTCATAGACATTGACCCAGATGGACAGGTCGTTTCTGAGTTGGCCACCTCGTGGGAGATCCCCGATGACGGGTTGTCCATCGTCTTCTTCCTCCGAAAAGGCGCCACGTTCCACGATGGATTTCCGGTGGACAGCGAAGCCGTGGCTTTTAACCTGAAGGAGGAGTTCTCGCTGTTTCTCGACCACCAACGTGTTCCGTTGCTCGACTATGAGTTCGTCAAAGAGGTCGAGATCATCGATGACTACACGCTCCGAATTTCGCTTTCTGGCCCACAATCCGAGAAACTTTTCAGGATACTGACGGGATTTACGGGGATGATCGCTTCGCGGGAAGCTGTAATGAGATCCGCAGATGCATTTCCCTTCTCCCCCGTAGGAAGCGGCCCATTTGCGTTCGAGGAGTTGATCCTACAAGATTACGTTACCCTTCATAAGAACAAGCACTACTGGGCCGGGAAACCTGACCTCACCAAGCTTGTATACCTCGAGATTCCTGACGAAGCAACGCGATACACGGCGCTCATTGCGGGCGACATCGAAGCGATGGTAGGGGCCAATTCAGAGATCTATAATGAATTGAAGAGTAGCGGAGAATACGTTGTCTGTGGCTCCAAGACAAATTACCAAGCAGTCCTGAGAAACGTGAAGCGCTTTGTATGCTTCCCTGACGGAACTCTGCGCTTTGGCAACGTGTTCGATCGCGAGGTGCTGACCGTTGGATTAACCTCATTGTAGGCGTGGAGAATCGGCACCTAGTGAATCTGATCTGGTGTGCCTATGAGCGGAAATGTGGAGGCTGGCTTCTGACAGTGGCAGCTAGCCTCCTTTTCCATCACTGACTAGGCAGGTCCTGGTACCAAACGGGCAATGGAAACAGGGGACAGGCCACTTTTTCGGTTGTAGCCAGGGTTACCATTGGATTCACATGAAAAAAGTAGCCTGTCCCTCTTTTCAGTGGGATTGAATGTCTACCGGCTGCGAGTGGGAGACTACCGGGTTATCTACAAGGTGTTTGACGCCAAAGGTGTCATACTGATCGGGCGGGCGGCCCGTCGCTCGGAGAGCACATACCGTGGCTTGCGTTGGCTGTTTGAACCAGGCCGTAGTGACTGAAGTTGTAAGAAAGGTACGTCGCACACAAGGTGCAACAAAAGCCGAGATTGCATCGGGGCTTGTCTCCAATGTGCAGGCGGCTCATTTCCACGTTCCTCAAAGCGTGCTGGGGAGTATCCGGCAGAGGTTTGCAGGGACGAGAGCTAGATCTGCTACAGCTTGTACCCGATCGTGCGCAGGAACTCCTTCCGCTTCTCGATATCGGACGCGGTCTCCACGCCTTTCCGGGTGAACCCGTCGATCACGCCGAGGATGCCGCGGCCCTGCACGGGATTGGCACTGGCGCAGATGATATGGCGGACCTCGGGGACAGCCTTGATGGCGGGAAGGACATTGACCGGGAACGATCCGTTGAGAAAGATAATGAACGCGTGACCAGGAGCAATCTGGGGTCGGAGCTTCACTTTTGACGTTATGATGTGCTCCTGATCCCATCCAGACGGTGCACCTGAATACACTTGAATACCTATCCCCTGGATTCTAATCAAGCGACTCACCGATTGAGCCAAACACCTTCAAGGCACGCAGGCTT
>JAGLXM010000048.1 GCA_023132915.1 Candidatus Bipolaricaulota bacterium | reverse complement strand
GGGCGGACTATATCCGCACGGCTTTTCTAAAGGGCCTGCCCTACTGGCGTATCGTCTTCAAGCATGCTCTGCGTAACGCCTTAATGGCCCCTATCACGGTCATTATGTTACACGTCAATTGGCTGATAGGAGGACTTGTAGTAGTGGAAGCGATCTTTGGCTTCCCGGGTTTGGGAAACTACCTATATAAAGCAGGGTTGTGGAAGGATGTCTTCGTCGTCGAAGCGGTGGTCGTGGTGATGGTTTTCCTGGCCGTGGGAACGCAATTGGTAGCCGACATTATCTATACCTTCCTCAATCCTCGCATCCGGTATACCTGAGCGTTTGGTAAGCCGTAAGTTAGGAAGCCGGGAAAGGAGATGTGAAGTTATGGCGATAGGGGAACAAGCCAGCCCTTTGGGCATCGCGACGCGCCGGTCGCTTGGGCAGCGCTTTCGAGATGCGATTGCCCCCATTCTGGCATCCAAAGTAGCGCTCGTAGGATTGGGGCTTGTAAGCTTCTGGATTCTGGTAGCTATCTTTGCACCTCTCATGACGCCTTACGGTCCTCTAGAGCAGGACCCCGAGGCCATGAATCTGGGCCCCTCCGCGGAGCATCCACTGGGTGCCGATCACCTGGGGCGGGACCTTTGGGCTCGACTTATCTACGGCGCTCGAACTATCTTAGTCCTAGCCCCTTTGTCGGTGCTTTGCGCTCTAGCTATCGGTACCACCCTGGGACTGATAGGCGGCTACTTCGGCGGGTGGATAGACGAGATTGTGATGCGTGTTCTCGATGCAATAATGGCCTTTCCAGTTATCTTGCTTTACCTGATCATCATCGTTGCTCTGGGGCCTTCCGCTATAAACGTGGTAATTGCAATTACGATCGCTGGTGCACCAGGTATCGCCCGGCTAGTGCGCAGCTTGACCTTAGACATCCGCACGAGGGAGTACATCGCCGCGGCAGAGTTGAGAGGCGAAAACCCTTTCTACATAATGTTTGTGGAAATCCTGCCCAATGCCCGCGGTCCCATCATCGTGGATGCCATGCTGCGAATAGGCTATGCCGTTTTTGCCATCGGCACGCTGGGCTTCCTGGGCCTTGGTCTGCCACCCCCTGCACCTGACTGGGGCAGCATGGTCGCTCAAGGGCGCCTCAATATCTGGATCAATCCCTGGGCCGTCTTGTGGCCGTCGCTGGCCATCTCGTCCCTGGTGATTGGGCTTAACCTCTTCGCCGATGGCCTACACGAGGAAACAATGCGCTATCAGTGAACAGTTGGGGAGTAGAGTATGGAAAATATAAAAACACCCGTCTTGAGAGTCGAAAACCTGGCCATATCATATAAGATGCGTAAGGGCGAGGTGTCGGCGGTGCGTGATGTCTCCTTTGAGATC
>JAGLXM010000047.1 GCA_023132915.1 Candidatus Bipolaricaulota bacterium | reverse complement strand
CTTTTCGTGTAATAGTCGACATCCTCTTGGCGAGCCTGAGCTATTCCTTCCTCGAGGTCGAGGCGCTCCACCACGTAGCTTTCTCCCCGGTGGAGGAGGACCGCCCCGGGGTAGGCGTCGCGACAGGCCCGTAGACGATCCATCGTCTCCAACAGGTGCCCTTCGCACATCAGCTTGATCACCTGACCGGCAATATTGTCCAGGCTCACGGCGGCGTGAGCCCGCTTCGTCCCGCGGTAGATGTAACCGCGTGGGGTCTTTGCCAGGAGCCTGTTTTTAACTAGCTCGTCCAGGAGTTTCTCTTCTCCTTTGCTCACTTCCTCTGCTTTAAGGGGCAGTTCAGCGGCGGCGCAGGCCAGATGTCCGACCTTGAGGCGTGGGTTTTCGGTCCTGATAACGATCTGCTCTCTCTCTTTGCCAAGGAAGTGGTCTGGGTGACGCAACAGATATTGGTCGAGTGGGTCCTCGTATGGCATGAATACAACGAGTGACGGCGCGCTTCCCCGGCCAGCACGGCCGGCCTGCTGCCAGGCCGAGAGTAAGCTTCCCGGAAAGCCGACTAGGATAACGGCGTCGAGGCTCCCGATGTCGATTCCCACTTCGAGCGCGTTCGTGGAGACCACTCCGTCAATTTGGCCATCTCGCAGTCCCGCCTCGATCCGTCGCCGTTCTTGCGGGAGGTAGCCGGCGCGGTATGAAAGGACCCTTTTCGCTCCTAACTCACGGGCTGCACGGGCTACGACCTCCGCCATCGCTCGCGAACCCGTGAAGCAAAGGGTTTGAATACCGAATGCGGTGAGAAAGGCGACCAGTTGAGCGGCCTGGGTAGAGATGGAACGGTGCGGATCGGTGAGCGCATCCCAGAAGAGAACTTGTCTTGTGCCATGGGCCGAGGAGTCTTCGGAGACTGAGATAACCTCTCTTCCGGTAAGGTCGCGGGCAAACAGCACTGGATTGGCAATCGAGGCCGAGGAGAGGATCACCTGCGGTGAGACTTCATAGTGAGAAAGGATGCGAGATAGGCGCCACAGCAGCAACGCCACGTTTGTTCCGAACACCCCACGGTAGCGGTGGGCCTCGTCGATGACGATGTAACGCAGGTTCGTGAAGAAGCGTTCCCACTGGTAGTGCCAGGGAAGGTAGTGGTGCAGGGCGTGCGGATTGGTAAGGATAATGCGGGCGGTCTGTTTAATCCTTCCCCGTCGGCTCCCTGGGGTGTCGCCATCGTAGGTGCTGGGGGCAAGGTGTATACCGGTTGAGCGTTCAAGCTCAAGGAGTTTCTGTAACTGGTCGTTCGCCAGCGCCTTGAGCGGGTAGAGGTAGAGGGCGCTCGCTTTAGGGTCAGCGATCAATCCCTCGAAGATCGGGAGGTTGAAAGAAAGGGTCTTCCCCGAGGCAGCGGGGGTGGTGATGATCACGTCGCTCCCCGCTCGCACCGCCTCGATGACCTCGCGCTGGTGACGGTAGAGCGTGATCCCTTTCTGGTCGAGGTAGGTCTGCAGCGCCGGGTGGAGCGAGACCTCGGTAAGCGCGGCTTCGGATGGGGGAATCTCCTCGACGCGAGCGATCTGCCCATGGTACCAGGGTGCCTCTGTCAGTTTTAAGAGCAGATCATCCGGCATGATCGGGGAGCCTCAACAGGTGGTCAAGGAGTAAAGCGAGGGTCTCTACGTCCTGACGGTTGTGGTTGACGATTGGGACGAGTGAACCTGGATTCCCGCTCTCCAGGTAGGCTGAGTAATACTCGGGGACCTCCTCGCTCGGCAGGTCTTCCTCACGGCGGATTCCGAGGAGTCGCTCCTCCACCGTTCCCAGCCGTAGGTCGGGGAGGCGGTTTCGGAAGGCGCGGCGGGCGTGGTGAAGCAGGTCGATGTGAATCGGCAGATGGTCCAGCCGTAAACCATAGTAGGCAAAGCGCTCCTGCAGCACTGCCCAGTCGAATGCTTTTCCGTTGTAACTTAAAAGGAGCGATGCCTCAACGATCTCTTGGTTGATCTGTTCCAAAAGGGCGATCTCCTCATCGAGGGAGCGGGCGAGGTATTGAGTGATTCGGATTCCCTCTTTAGACGGCCGGGCCATGGCGGCGAGGATGATCGGAGCCCCACCCAGCCCCAGCGTCTCGAGGTCGAGGAACAGGAGCCGCGCGCGGGGGATCAGGCTGAGGAGGTGCAGGAATAGTGGGTGGGAGGTGGGAAGCCAATGCAAGAGGGTTGCGTATACCTGTGCGGGATTAAGCGGACGCTCCCAGCGATCGAGAAGGGTTGAAGCCCCCTCTTTCCAGCGGGGATGAGTGAGGAGGGAAGGGATCGAGTTATACCCTTCTTCGCGTAACCGCTGGTTGTGCGAGGACCCGATTCCAAAGATGAGCCGCAGCTCAGAGAGGAGAGCATGTTGCGAGCTCATCTTGGAAGGGAGAGAAAGGTCGACCACCACCAGGCGCTCGATCGTTAGACACTCGCCGAATTCTCCCCGCCTTACTTTCCCATGAAGGGAATCGCAGACATCCTGGTGTTGATAGCACATAAGGAGCCTTGCCAAATGTGAGGATGAGTCAAAGCATGCTTGCCCGACCGACCATCCAGCGATCCGATCGACATCTAACGAGGCTATCGCCTCCGGCGAGGCCGCGAGTCCGGGATGAGCTTTGGCTCGCCGACGTAAGGTAGGAGTGCGAGCTTGCGTGCACGGTTGATCTCCCGCGCTACCTGGCGCTGGTGCTTCGTGCACAAGTGTGTGGCTCGCTTGGGGAGGATCTTCCCCAGGCGGTTCATGTACTCCTTCAATTCTTCCGGCTTCTTGTAATCGAGCTTGATATTCCGTTCACAGACCCGGCATACCCATCTTTGTTTGTAGAACATGACTTAAAAAGGGACCTCCTCATCATCTTTTGCACCTTGGGCCGGTTGATCGCTTGATGGAGGGACCGTCCCCGGTTCGCTCGCGGATCGTGGAGGGCTACCGAGGAACTGGACGTTCTGCGCCACGATCTCAAACCACCGTACTTCTTGCCCCTCCTCATCGGTGAAGTTATAGATACGGAGCCTGCCTTCCACTGCTACTGACCGCCCCTTGTTCAAGTAATTGGCGCAGTTCTCCGCCTGTGTGCCCCACGCGACGATGGGTACGAAGGCCGTTTCCTCCTGGAGTTGACCGGAACTATCCTTATATTGGCGGTTGATGGCTATGCGGAACTTAGTTCGCGCTGTCCCACTCGACGTATATTTGAGTTCGGGATCCGCTGTCAGGTTGCCGATCAGGAGCACTTTGTTCAGGCTTGCTGCCATCTGCCCCTCCTATTTCGAGCGGGAGACGATCTGGTAGCGAAGGAGTCCTTCATCGATATTCAGGCGCTCCTCTATCGGCTCTACCGCTTGTGGTGGGAGCTTAAACGTGGTTAGGCCATAGTGTCCCTCTGAGCAGTGCCTGATCTCATAGGCCAGCTTACGCTTTCCCCAGTCGTCTGTCTCCTTGATCTCTCCTCCGTTCTCCGTGATAAGGCTGTGAATTCGCTCCACCTTGCTCGCCCGTTCCTCATCGGAGAGGTCCGGCTTAATCACGTAGACAATCTCGTATGCTCTCACGAATGCACCTCACTAGCGATGTTCGGAGAATAACTTTACTCCGCACGGCTTTGGAAGTCAAATTGCATAGAAACCTGGTGTAATGCTAATAATTGTTCCTTTGCAATGTGGGTACTTAGGGCATGGTAACCCGGGAATGCCCTTCCCTCTTGACAGAACGTCTCTCGAGGACTATAATGACAGAAATTTTCTACTAAAAGAAAGGGGGTGACAAGGTGAACAAAGGAGAGTTCGTAGATAAGCTGGCAGCGAAGACCGGTTTTAACAAGAAGGATGCTCGCAAGGCTCTGGATGCGATGATCGGGCTGATTACGGATGCGCTGTCATCTAACAAAGAGGTCCTCCTGACTGGGTTCGGCAAGTTCGAGACCAGGGCGCGGAAGGAGTCCAGACGGATCAATCCTCAGACCCAGAGGCGAATTACCGTCCCCAAGAAAGTTGTACCGGCCTTTAAGCCAGGAAAGAATCTGAAAGACGTCGTCGCCAAGAAGCTAAGGGCCGTTAAGGTTGGGTCTGAGCTTAAGGTAAAGAGAGCTTAAGACGGCCTAGGCCCGCGTTTCTAACTGCCGTTTAGATAGACGGCGGGCTAAAAGGAGGCTTAACGCCTCCAAAAACGGCAGCTCAAGAGGCTCTTGTACGGGAAGATATGTGCTTGTCGTATAGGGCCAGAAACGGATTGAGTTGCCGTTTTGTTCTTTTTTAAAATTAACAGAGGATAACAAACGGAGGTGGTTTTAAGCGATTATCGGCCCACAGAGGTCCCGCCCATCAAGTCAATTCGCCTGGCCTTGTTTGCAGGAGGCACATATCGCACGAATTGTGCGTCTATTTCCGCGACTTAGCAGGTAGAATCTAAATGAAGGATAGGGTGGTTCGTAGTCAAAAGGGAAGTTATTGGTATAAAATAGGAATACTGGCGTAAGTTGTAAGACAAATACAAAAAGGAGGTAAGTGATGAAGTGGGGAGGATACAGTTCACACGCCGGTGAGAAGGTCAACAGGTTTTTCGGAAAGCTAGTCGGAAACAAGGGGATCTACTATCTGTTAATGATTGCTGTGCTCGGGCTGCTACTTGGCGCCGGTTTCAAGTGGCACGGTTGAGTGTTTGACTCACGATATACGTAATAAAAGGAGGCAAGTTATGAAGTGGGGAGGATACAATTCATATGCCGGTGAGAAGCTGAACAAGGTATTTG
>JAGLXM010000046.1 GCA_023132915.1 Candidatus Bipolaricaulota bacterium | reverse complement strand
AGATCCCGCTCACGGGTGTGCTGTGTGGCGATCAGGTCCTCAAAGTGAAGTCGCCTCATCGCCATACGTACCGCCTGGACGTGGCCATGGTGTTGTGAGGAGGAGACATCAAACAGACTATCTACTGGAAGTAGTTGCTCTCCTTTAAGTACCCTTCGGAGTAGATTCACCCGGTCTATGGGGAGCTTGGATAGGTTGGCCAGGGTCCGTTTCTTGACTTTCTTACCCTCACGGTATGACTCACGGAGGAGGATGGTGGGACGTGATCCTCGATTTGGTATGGTGTGGATATGCATGCCTACTATTATATACATCTATTCGGCAATGTCAAGGAATCAAACAACACATACGTGCCTACTTCATGCAAGACACTAATCACCGACAAACATTGATCCCAACTGAGTTAGTAAGTCGTTTCTGGTCTCAAATCCCGGGGAACTTCAGTTTAGATCTTAGCCAGCAGTAAAGGCGCAGGCAATGATGGAGCGAGATTGTCAAGCAGTCAGCCCGCAAGATCGAAGCCCCGCGGCGTTGCAAGCTCCCGGGAGACAGGGAAGACCCGCCTGGTGCAGAAGGTGCTGGGGCACGCCAATCTATCGGCAACAATGGTCTCTACCCACATCTTCGACGAGGAGGTGGAGGACGCCTTAAACCTTTCACTAAGCAACGGCGGTAGCGGTGTAAGGCACCGCTACATCAGAATCGGTGATAATGAGATCGATGCTGGAGCAATGAAAGATACCTCTTGATATAGTTCAGGTACACAAAGCGTTGCCCGGGACAGATCTCAATGCTATACTGACAGTGATTCATGATGCCAAACTCTGAAGGAAGATCCACAGAGAAACCTCGGAATAATGATCAACGGCTACAGATCGTTCTCACAATGTATTCCACCCAACATGCCCTCTTGCAATCGTTCCGGCAGGTTTACTTGACGGCACAAGGCCTGGCGCTCGTCGCTGCGTCGATTCTGATTGCGCTTGGCACGGGCAAGTTCCCGCCAGTTCTTGTCCTGGGAGTGTTCGGCATGTCCATCTGCGTGATCTGGTCGTGGCAATGCTGCCAACGTGGTCGTACGTGGAAATTCTTCCGGGAGTACCTCCGCAAGCTAGAGAACGAACCATCTCTTTCGGTAAAGCCGCTTGAAGAGTATGAGGAGTTTCGCGGTGCCTGCCGTTGCAGACAGATCACAATGCTCAAAGGCCTTGGATATCAGAGAAGACGCTGGCCTCCCCGTCGATGGAGCCCAGCGGTTTTCATCGACATCATTCTCCCGCTTTTCTTCCTGATCATGTGGGGCTTCATCCTCCTCTGGGTAGCTCTCTCTCCAAAGTAACCTATCAGAGAGCTTCAAACTGAGATGCAAACGCTCAACAACCGGAAGGAGATGATCTACATCGATAAGCTCTACACCAAGGTCAGGCGATGGTCCGACAAGAAAAGGGGAGAGAGGAGCGCACCATGTGGATCGCAGCGACCAACATCGACCGCCTGAGGAGTTGGAGAGAGCGTCAGGAGGCGGGGAGTAGCAGGGAGTGCTCATAAATCCTTTCGCCGAGAAGCGGTAGCGGCCTGAGAACGCAACATAATCGGCGGTTTTGATAGGATATGTTGCGCGGTTTGCCAACTGGAGGAATCTTAGCCAGAGGCTGAAAGCGCTGAAGCCCCGTTAAGGATGGATGCCTGTAATTAGGGATAAGCCCAGCAGGAGCGCAACACAATGTATATTGTGTTGAGGTCGCGCTGACATAAAAGGTGTTCTTTTTCTCACTGGATAGGTGTATAATGTGTTTCTTTGAGATGCGTAAATTGCAGTTTGGGGGAGGGTGTTCCCCTTTACGCTAAAAACGAAGAGGGTTTCTGGACATGAATCTCTTAAATTCAAGGTTTGCCACGCTAGTTTCTCTAGGTGCGTTTGTTGTTGCAATTGTCATCTCACTAACCGGGTGTGCGCTATTAGAGACCTGGCTTGCGCCTGGATCTCCAGAGCAAGTTCCTATAACTGAAGAGGAAGCTGACTTGCTCCTAAGTTTACAGGATAGTGCTGCCGTGATGTGTGAAGACTTATGGGCACAAGAGGATCCAGAGTTCGCAAACAAGGCAGCAGACTGGCTGCGACAGGAGTCTGACGTTTCGAGCGTCCACGTCTCAGAAGACAATACGGTCTGGATCCAGTACTCTTGCGGCCTTGTGGGGGCAGTGTTTTCTCCCAGCACACGTTCCAGACTCGACATAGATAGCGCTTTGCCGCAGGAAAGGGAGTTTTCTGCCAAGAGCACCCTAAGTAATGACAAGCCGCAAGTGCTGCCGCTTGCCACTGTTCCTACTAGCAAGAGGGCCTTGTTTCTGATATTCAACACAGTTCGGAAGCCCAGTGAGGAACTAAGGCAAACTTTCGAAGTAGCTGGGTATACAACTGAAACCTGTATTGGGAGTGCTTTCACACTGCAGAAACTGCGATCCTTAGGGGAATATGGGGTTATCTACTTCAACACTCATGGTGGTGCAGGCGACTTGGCCCAACTGACTGGTGGACGATTATCCAAGACCTTCTGGATTGCCACCGGCGAAAAGACTACCGGTGGAAAGCTCAGTGAAATCTGGAGCGCATTCACTCCCGGAGTTGGTATAGTCAACATTCCGGGAGAACAAGGTACGTACATCATGTTCAATCAACGCTTTGTGGATGATATAGCACTGGATAACGCCCTCGTGATTAATCACGCTTGTTCCTCGCTTAAATACGACTCAATGGCCAACGCGTTCTTGAACTCAGGGGCTGCAGTGTATATAGGATGGACGAACACAACGTTCTCTGAGCTCGCTGCGCCCGTCACTTTGGGTCTCCTCCACTCTCTAAAGCAGCCGAATGTCACCTTTTCTGAGGCTTGGAACGCTAAGGCAATCACCTTCCCAGAATGGAGCGAGTCATATTCTATAGGGGAGCTGTTTCCGATGACCGTCCTAAACGACGCTGACAAAGACGGTGAGTATTGCATACATTTTCGTAATGGCAAGATCATTGGTGACGACGATGACTCGGGGGATGATTACGTATCTGATGTCGACTATAGGATAAGATCAGGGATAGATGAGTTTGTTCTTTCTAGAGAGCTCCCCGGAAGTAATCCAATTGATCAGATAGGATTCGAAGTTGTTTGGGAAAAAATGATGCCCGCGACACCTAGTATTGATCTCAATGCCGCCATCAAAGGGAGTAATGAAGGGGCAGTTATCGTTGGGTCTGATCTTCGAAGCACCTATGATGAAAGCCTTATGGTTTTCGAAGTAACAGATAGCGGCGACCTCTTGTGGCAGAATGAGATTCACCAGTACGATGCCGAGAGAGGGCGCGCTATTTGTCCTGCGCTTGATGGTGGATATCTCATTGCTGCTCAGTGCTTCAGTGCTTCTGAATCTCCCGATGGCTTTGTGATCAAGACCGATTCCGCTGGAAATGAAGAATGGCGTATGGAGTTGAACAAAGAAGAAATGCGCTCTGCTCAGGGAGTGCAGGCGACTGAGGATGGCGGAATCGTAGTGGCTGGAATGAAAAGCGGGGGCGGTTATGCCATTCCGTACATCTTGAAGCTAGGAACCAGCCGTGAGATCGAATGGCAGCGAACTCTTGCAGTGGGAGGAAGCCAGTGGATTGACAAGCTGATTCGAAGTTCCTCAGGGGACCTCATTACCTTGCTGATCGGTGATGCCCTCATGGTCGGGCGGTTCTCGCCTGATGGTGTAACTCGTTGGCTGAAGCCTCTTCAGGGACAGGGAGCTCTAATCGGAGACTCCATCATGGAAGCAGCCAATGGAGACATACTTGTTGCCGGTCATCAAGTTGGAGTAGTGTCTGATCTCCTCATCTGGAGGCTTTCGGCAGCCGGCAAGATGCTGTGGCAAACACAGATTGGGTTGGCTGATGTGAATGAGCTTTGCGGGCATCTAGCTGAAACCGAGACTGGAAGCATCTTGGTTGCAGGTATGTCATCTGGTGGGACAAGCCTGCTAGACGCCTTTAACCGCATTGTGGTATGGGGGTTAGACGCAGATGGCAATTTTCTTGGGGAGAGCACTGTTGCAGAAGGAGACTACTACGCGGAGCCCCGAAGTATCGTGGCCACAGCGGATGGATTCATCATCTGTGGTGTTCTCGGCCTTGCAGGTACTATGGATGGGTACTACTGCAAGATCAGACAGTCGGCTCCCTGAAGCCGCATCAAAAAACTCGCTCATGAGGCTTGCCTAATCCGCCGATCACGAATTTGAGTGAATAGTTCTGATTTCTTTCCTGCTTTTTTCCTCACATCCGCTGCAGGATTGTTTCCGCAATCACGTGGTTGGCGGACTGCTCCTTCTTCTCCTTCAGGGCCCTCTAACAACTATAGAAACTGTCCCAGTGAAGTTATGCTACACCCTCTTGTGATCCGCAACACATGGACTCTTTTGATGCCGAAACTGCAACTCCTTTTGTCCTGAGCTTGCTGCTCCATCCTGTTTAGTATAAAATCCTTCCCTAGATCTTGTCCGTTACTAAGGAAGGTGCAATGGCTTTGAGGATAGAAAGTGACCGCATTGTAAAGGTCTCCGAGCTCCATAATGACACTTCCAAATGGGTCGAGGCCGCTCAAGAAGGTCCCTTGTTCATCATGCGCTACGGCAGCCCTAAAGCAGTCCTAATTGGCACCGATGCCTTCGAAGAGCTCTCGATCGCGTCCAGTTAAAAGCCGAACTCCAGCGCCGCGAGAAAACGAGTAAGGGGAAGATCGCCCTGGAAGAGATCCAGAAGCAGTATGGCCTATAAGGTCACCCTGCGGGACGTGGCTATTAAGGACTTTGACGTCCTTGATGGCAATGTACAGCGCCAAGCGATTAAGCAGCTCAATAAGCTTAAGCAAAGCCCTGGGCTGGGAATAGACTTAGGTCGCAGAATGGGCGTGGACCTCAGCGGCTATCTCGCGCTCCACTTCTACAAGAACCAATACCGAATTGTGTAGAAAGTTCGGTTCCGCACGGTTGAGTTAAGGTAGCCTGAGAGAAAGACTCAAGAGATGGGTCTCTCGCAGAGATGCAGAGACGCAAAGAACAGAGGGGGAAAAGAGCTACAGGCAATAGAAAACGATATACTAGCTCTTCTCCGCGATCTTGGCGTCTTAGCGAGGGAAAAAGGCTTGTTCCTCTCGCAAAGCCGAAAAGATCAAGGAACCTGGTAGAAGCGCCGGGAATCCAATAAAAGGTGTTTCTGAAAATTTAAGGAGCCTTGGCGAGAGAAAGGGAGTTCTACTTTCCTACTTGGCTGGCAGACAGTGCACAGTGATAACTCTCCCTTGCCTGGAGCGTGAGGCGCCGAGAGTCCTCGAAGATCAGAAGGAAGTGGAGGTCTGGGGAATCGCCAAGCGAGAAGCTGGTACAGTCTACAAGATGGTTAGCAAGCGCCTTGAACAAGAGCAGTAAGAGAAAAACTACAGCCCTCTTGCAACTATATGTCCTTTTGATGCCAAACCCATCGGCGTTGAAGGGTCCTCGTGTGGGGCACTTCTAGCGCTGCAGCAACTGACATATAGCCTTCTCCAATGTCTGCCGGCGGACACATCGCAGCACAAATACCCCATCTTCTTCTACCTCAAAGAAGATCCGGTAGTTGCCAATCTGTAGCCGTCTTAACTTCCCTTTGGGGTCTTGCACAAATGCCTTGATTGCATCGCCATCTTGGGATGGATCTTCTTTGAGTCTCTTGAGCCCCTTAAGGACTTGATAGCGCCGGTTGGCTAAAAGACGCCTAAGTTCCCTTCTCGCTTTGTGTGTTACCTTGACTCGAAAACTCAACTCTTACCTTGTAGCTCAGCCGCGGTTTCAGCTATCAGGTCGTCCAGATCAGACACACGTCCTGCAGCTACATCAGCGCGAGCTTCTCCTAGGCCCTCGCGTAGCTTTGGATCGGACAGCATGACAAGCCCCTCAAGATCCTCTTCAGCAAGATCCCGGATAACAGCGATTGGTTTCCCATAGCGGGTGACAAAGACCGGGTTTCCTTCCCCAACCTTTCGCAGAATCTCAGCTGTACGGTCATGGAGGTCTCTTACGTTCACAAACGGCATGATTCACCTCTGACAGTTGATATATAGCTACTATTGTAGCAACAAAACGGTCAATGTCAATCGAGAAGCAATCG
>JAGLXM010000045.1 GCA_023132915.1 Candidatus Bipolaricaulota bacterium | reverse complement strand
GACTCTTTGGATAACACTCTGCTCAGCCGCTCTCATCGGTCGCTCAGCCTCCTCTCCCCAGGAGACCTCTCGGTCGTACGACCAAGACGATCACCATTGCCAGATATATTGTGAACATTGCCATCTGCGGGAATAGTGCTTTGCCAAAGGTATCAACAACCCCGATCAACAGGCCGCCCACAAATGCCCCTTGGATCGAGCCGATGCCGCCAACGATGACTACCACCAGTGCCAGAACGAGGATGTTTGTGCCGAGTTCGAGGTTGACGCCCATCACCTGCGCGCCGAGCACTCCCGCAAGCCCAGCGATAAAGGAGGCGATAAAGAAAACGATCATGGAGACTCTCTCCATGTTTATACCGAGTCCCTGCGCCATCTCTTTGTCATCCATCCCCGCTCGGACCATGGCCCCAAGACGAGTCCTATCCTGCAAGTACCATAAGCCGACCGCCAGTACCACCCCGATCAGAATGAGCACAAGACGGGAAGGAGCGAAGCGCTGATTCCCTATGATGATTGGACGAAACAGCACAGACGCGGTGAACGGCAGTCTGCTCCACCCTCGCCAAATCCAAAGACAGATGTTGGTGATGATATAAACGAAACCGAAGGTCAGCAGAACTTGCTCATTTGGCTGTTTGTAAAGCCGCCGCAGGAAGATACGTTCGATGAACAGGCCGACTAACCCTCCGGCTACCCCGCCGAGCAGAACTGCCACTATGAAGGGCCAGTGAAACCCCTTGAACACCTGCCAGCCGACATACGCCCCGACCATGTAGAGTGCGCCATGTGCCAGATTGCTGATTCCCATGACCCCCATGACAATCGACATTCCGGAGGCGATGAGGAACAGGACCACGCCATAAGCGATCCCATTAACGAGAGTTGTTAAGAACATATGGACCTTATCTCCAAACTATGGCCCAGGCTCAGTGAACCATTCGTACCAAGAAGGCGGGCAAGTCAGGAGAAAAACCCGGCCTGCCCGCTTTTGTCGGTTCCTTAAGCCTAGTCTTCGTCCAGCAAGTACGCGGGCATCCCCTCGTTGCTTGCGAGTCTTGGATCACGAACCTCGTGCACGACAGCAAGCGGTGGGGACAAGCGGTACTCCCCTTGCGTGAACTCGGCCTGGGTGACGTAGGAGTCCACGATGGCGACCCCTTCAGGACCGAAGGAAAGCGGACCTGCAGGAGTGTCCAGCTGAAGCGCCAGAATCGCGGGCCACAGGACGTCGAACGAGTCATCGCCACCCGTTGCCTCAAGCCCAGCCAGGACTGCTTTAGCCATAGTGTAGCTGTTCTGCTCTGAGCAGCTTGGGACCGCGCCGGTTTGGGCAAAGATGCCTCCCAAGAAAGCCCTGTTCTCGTCGTTGTCCAGCTGCCATGTATAGGCTGACTCACCCTGGATTCCGAGAGCAATGTCACCGAGCTCAGCGAGTGCCTCCGGTGTGTAGTCACCATCCTGAGTGATAGTAACCATCGGTTTATCAAGCCCCATTTCATGAGACTGATAGATGAACCGGCTCACCGGACCGGGTCCCTCAAGGGCGTACAGAATCACGTCCGCCTCGGTGCCTATCATCGTTGGAATGTACGGGCTATAGTCTGGGCAGCCAACCGGTGGCCACAGTTGAGCAACCACGATCCCGCCTGCGTCCTTAAACCCATCCGCTGCGCCGTTGGCGTACGCGATCTTACCTGCGTAGTTGGCACCGATGGTGATCATGGTGCGATAGCCCAGTTCGTTATAGACATACTGCCCGAACCAGTAGGTCTGCGCCCAGCACGTGGTTGGATAGATCAAGTAGGTGGAATCCGGCTTCTTCGCCACCTCATACATCCCATTGATCAGAGAGGTGACGATTACCTTTTTCTCAGTAGCATAGGGGGCAATGGCAAGGTGCGTATCGCCCATCAGCGGGCCGATGACGACCTTGACACCATCGATGTCCACCAGCTTCTTGAACTTGTCCAGCCCAACCGAAACAGACGTTGCGCTGTCTTCGATGATGAGCTCTATCTTCTTGCCGGCAACTCTGTAGCCAACTTCGTCCAGCGCCGCTCTGAGACCGGCCTCGAACTTCGGGCCCAATTCAGCAACAGGACCGGTGTAGGGGAAAATGGCTCCAATCTTGATCGTCTCTTCCCCCACTGAAGTGAGAGTCCCCAGCGCCAACACAAGACAAACCGCACTAAGCACAATCAGTAGCTTCCTTCCCATCATTACTAAACCCTCCTTTCATCATTCTTGTTGTCTAACGACGCTTCCATCTTCTTCTATTTTTACTTCTTGCCTCACCTCCTTGCCTCCAGGTGTCCGTAGACACCCGGCGGTCGATTTAGAAACTAGTGGAGTAACGGTCTTAATGGAATAACGAGTTCCCATACCTTATGTCCTTTCTTTGCGGAGTACGCGCCCGCAAAGTTTGCAGTTATATTCCCCTTTTTGCAAAACCAGAGTTCCGTTAATGATTACAAACTCGATTCCATCCGGATACTGTTTGGGATTAGAATACGTCGCGTTATCGGCTATGGTCTCAGGATTGAAGATCGTGATATCGGCGAACGCCCCTTCACGGATCATCCCCCTATCCTTGACCCCGAATCTCCGGAGCGCCTGGGAGGTCATCTTGCGTACCATCTCCTCCATGGGGACCAATCCCAAGTCGCGGCTGTAGTGCCCGAGACACTTTGGGAATGCGCCGTATCCGGCCGGGTGAGGAATTCCTCTTCCAGTAATAATAGCGTCCGTCTCTATGGAGACATGATGGCGGGCGATCAGCTTTTGGTGCCAGGGGTCATCCATTTCGTCAATTCCAGAGCTTCCGACATATAGAGCCATTGTGGGGCCCTGTTCCTCCATAATCATGTCTGCCGCTGCATCGAAGGGGGTTTTACCAGTAGCCTCTGCAATCTCTACAAATGACATTCCTTCGTACTTCTTGTTCTCCTCTTTGATTGCCGAGATAAGACGGATGTTCTTCCATCCAGTAGCCTCAACAAGGTTGTGTGGCCAGGCACCGGGCAACCACGAGGGCCAGCCCGGGATGTCGTCTTCCACAGATCGGCGGATCCGTTCCCGTGTGTTGCTGTCCTGCAGCCGTTTGGCGAGCTCGGTCATTCCTCCCGCAAGTGCCCACGGCGGCAGGGTGGCAAAGAGAGTCGTGTTTGCAGCGACGTAGGGGATCACGTCCATCCCGATATCGACGCCCCTAGTGCGAGCCTCGTCGTGCAGCGCCAAAACAGCGTCGATAGTAGGAAAGAACCGTTCACCGAAAGCCTCAACATGTGAGTGGACCGCAGTGATCTCATTCGATTCAGCAACTTGGATGACTTCTCTCGTCGCCTGC
>JAGLXM010000044.1 GCA_023132915.1 Candidatus Bipolaricaulota bacterium | reverse complement strand
GTGCCGCAATCTCGTGGATCGGGTTGAGACACCCGGTAACGTTCGATGCCCCGCTAATCGCGACGAGTTTGATTCGATCGGAGAATTTTTTGAGCAGATAATCAAGGTGGTCCAAGTCAAGACCACCATGGGCGTTCACGTCAATGTATTTCGTATCCGCCTTGAACCGCCAGGGGAGGTCGTTTGAATGGTGTTCCATGAGGGAGCGGAGGACAATATCCTCCTCTGCAAGCGGGAGCCGGTGCGCGAGCTTGTTGACCGCTTCGGTCGTGTTCTTGACAAATATCGTCGTGTAACGTTCCGAATCGGCCTTCACGAACTCGCTCACAATCCTATGGGCCTTGTTGTAGACCTCCGTAGAGAGCCGGCTCTTGAACCCGGATCCCCGTTCCACACTGCTGTACCACCTGAGAAATTCGTTCACCTTATCGAATACGGGCCGCAATGCGGGCGCGGTTGCAGCGTTATCGAGGTTGATGTACGGTGCGTAAGTACCATCAAGCAAAGGAACCCTCGCATCGATCCCGACAACCTGTTCTCGCACATTATTGATCGTCAACCGCTGCAAACTATTCCTCCTTTCTCGCGAAGAATTGGGCCAAATCTTGGATTTCATCATTCAACTTGTTTCTCTAGCTTACAGCGTAGCTTAGCGTACGCACGACGAAAAATAAACCACCCTGTACGCTTGCGGTGAAGTTTGCCTGGCCTCCGCTGCTCCCGTATCCAACCCTACCGAGAAGCTGCCTGCACTGTCTATAACTCTGTGCAAGAAACACAAAATGTAGTCAGTCCTAAGCTTTCTTTATCCCGTGGGGCGCTTCACCAGTTTTCCAAAGCGCACTTACCGGTAGGGCATAAAGGTTTGAGCCGAAAGGAACGGGTTGATCACCGGCATAGAGAATGATCCCGCGCAGGAAGCGTTCGCCCAACAAGGGGAGTTCCACTGTCATATACCTCATTTTTCGGCGTGCATTTCTCAAACGGCCTTTGTCCCGGATCCAGTTGCGACCCTGCTCGCTCTTAGCGATGACCACCTGTACACCAAATTGACAGCGCGTGTGAGTGCAGTATAATTTACTGCGTATGCAGTAAAGAGTACTGCGGTGAGGTGGTCCGATGCTTGATAAACTACTCCGCTCACGGTTGCGTGCCAAGGTCCTGGGTTGGCTGTTCACTAATCACGACCAGCGGTACTACGTACGTGAGCTCACAAAACTCCTGGAAGAAGATTCCACCAACATCAGCAGAGAGCTTGCTCGCCTTGAAGAGATGGGTATTCTGCTTTGCCAAAAAGAAGGGAAGCAGAAGTACTATCAAGCCAATCCCCATTGCACCATCTTCGAAGAGCTCCGCGGGTTGGCGCTGAAAACAACGGGGTTGGTTGGGGTGCTGCGTGAAGCATTATCTCATTTCAACGAGCAGATTGCCTTAGCCTTTGTCTTCGGTAGCCAGGCCAAGGGGACAGCCACCTGGCAGAGCGATGTCGACTTGCTCATCGTCGGCGATGTGGAGGAAACGGCCCTTCATTCCGCTGTCTCTGCTGTGGAGGAACGCATTCATCGGTCCATCAATTACACCCTCCTCAGCCGAAAGGAGTTCCTTAAGGGTAGAGGGAAAACAGGCAGTTTCCTGACGCAAATCCTGGCCGGCCCTAAGATCATGGTTATGGGGTCAAACGATGATCTATGACGAGTTACTAAGGTCTGGGCGCATTCGCGAAGAAAAGGTCTCTCGACTCAGCGTCCGCCAAGCCCTGGAACGAGCGGAACGCGATCTCCAGGTTGCCGCTAGGCTGATAGCAGAGGACTTGGACTGGGCGTTCGCTATTTCCTACAACGCGGTATTACAAGCGTCGCGCGCCTACATGTTCGCCCAAGGTTACCGACCTGCCAGTGCCGAGGGGCACAAGAACACGTTTGCATTCATGCGAATAGCGTTAGGGAAGGAGCACGAGGAACTGATCACCTACTTCGATCGGATGCGAGTCAAGCGCAACCAAGCCACTTACAATGTAGCCGGGCTGATCACGAAGACTGAAGCACAGAACCTACTCGAAAAGGCACGTGATTTCGTGGCATGGATCCACAATAAACTGGCTCAACATATCGAGTGACTAGCCTCCACGAGCCGTCGTGGGGATGGGACCTGATCTTGCTTTTTGAATTTCGTGGAAGAGAAGATGCTTTGGAGAAGGATTAGGAGTTTCTTCTTTATATATAATATTTTTCTCTCTAGTCACTCAATTCTTCGAGGATTCGCTGAATCATGCTCACCGCTTTTTTCATATCGGCCACGGTGATATTCTCTTTCTTGGTGTGCTCTGCTTTAGCTCCCATTCCTATTACTACTGTGGTGATACCCTTTTCATTATAGTGGGCAGCATCTGTTCCACCGCAGATAGCCTTCACTTCTGGTTGTAGTCCTACACTGCTTGCGGCTTGCTTAGCTACTTTGACTGGTTCGGCATCTTCCGAAATGCAGTAAGATTTTATAGCTAATTTCATTTTAATCTCTGTCTTTGCCCCCAACGCTTTAGCCGTGCTCACAAATGCCTCCTTGATCAAGTTGCTTTGTCGGAGGCATTTCTCGTGGGATTGGCTTCGGCATTCGACCTTAACTTCCGTTTTCTCCGGCACAGAGTTGCGTATCTCCCCTCCCTGGATGACACCAACGTTTACCGTTGTCTCCTTGTCGATCCAACCTTGTTTCAACTTTGAGATGGCGTCTGCCGCGGCTTTAATTGAGGATATACCCTTCTCCGGCTCCATCCTGCATGAGCTGCCTTTCCTATGATGTCCACATCGATCGTCATATATGATGGTCCACCAATGACAATATCTGCTAAATTATCCATATCGACCACAAAACCTATCTTCGAGTTGAGAAAGGAGGCGTCGAGGTTCTTTGATCCAAGAAGTCCGATCTCCTCCTCCCTCGATACCACGATCTCTAGAGGAGGATATCGCTTAGCTGCCTCAATTGCCGCGAGGAGTTCGGTAATACCGGCCTTGTCATCCGCGCCTAAGATTGTGTCACCAGCGGAACGAATTACTCCGTTCTCTAAGACTGGCTCAATGTCTTTGCCTGGTCTAACTGTATCGGCGTGAACGCCAAAGAGAATCGGCTCTGTACGAGCAGTGTTCTTGGCGGGTATCTTTGCTATTAGGTTCCCGTAATCGTCGATAATGCACTTTGCTTGAAGCTTTTTCGTAAAAAGATTTTCCAGATAGGATATAAATTCCTTCTCTTCTCCAGACTCACTGCTGATTTGAACCATCTCGAAGAAGGTATTGACCAACTCTATGTTCATCGCCTTTCTCCTTTCGTCGAACTTTCCGCCCTTCTTACTCTCTGTTGCTCCTTTCAGCTAGAACACCCCAGGCAGACCCACCTTATACATAGCGTTTATCCAGCTCCAGAACTCATTTTACCTACCTAGATTAGCCTCTTTCTCTACAGGGAAATAGGGAGGATTTCCATCCAGGTGCAGCAAGGGCCTCGGCAAGTTTTAAAGCAGCGGTTCCTGGCTCAACAACGGGGACAGCAAGCTTGTTGGCAAGTGCCCCAGCAATCGGCCCCATCACGGTGCAACCTAAAACGATCACCTCTGCTCCATCATCTTCAACAGCGATACGGGCCTCTTCAGCAACCGAGGCCAGAGTCTGTTCATAGTTATCGAGATCTAACACATGAACGTTAACTGCCCGGACAGAAGCCATGCGCTCCCACAGTCCCATCTGCCGGATCTTAGATATCATAGGACTGATGCTCGTGGGGATAGGCATGATAACGGAGAAACGTTCGCCGAGTAGGAGAGCAAGGGAGAGCGCTGCCTCCCCTGCTCCTACTACTGGGATAGAGCTTGCTTGTTTGGCTGCCTTAAGTCCTGGTTCCAAGGTACAATCGATGGTCACAGCATCGAACCCTTCTTTCTTCGCATTGAGGACTTCAGAGAAGATTTGTGGAGCAGCGATGAGTTCATCCTTTTCTCCCTCAGTCGATGGGGGGCATCCGCTTGGAGCCACGATCGCAATCTCAGTCTCGGGAGCTAGGGACTCCTTCCGGTTGGCAAACTGACTTTGGACAAGTTCCTGAGAGGAACTTGCTAGAACAACCTTGATCTTCATGTAAGTTGCTCTCCTTGTCTACTGCTTTACGAGCGTCTCAATTGGAGTGTAGTCAATTTCATAACCGAAGTGCCGTGGACCAAGGATATCAATCCCTTTAGGTGAACGGAATTGTTCGATCGCACGTAGGCCGATGACCGCTACATGCTGCCCTTCCGCGATGTCGAAATTAGCTAACGGTTCCCCGGTCTCTCTATTAACGACGATCAGCATGTCCGGACTGGTCACATAGGGCTTCCCATTGAGCCAGGAGACATGATTCTCATTCTTGAACCAGATCTTAAACTCCACTTCCTTAAAGTCGTCCAGTCCGGTAATGGTATGTGTTCCCCAATAGTACCCTTCCTTGTCTTCCCATTCCTTTTTTGAGACTTCTCCCTCGAATAGGAGCCAACCATCGAGCTCTTTGATTATCTCCCTTACTGGATCCCGGCCAGCCTCCCTTGATTCTCTAATGGAACGCCCAATTTCCAAGCACGTGGTAAGTGTTCCGGGTATGACGACTCGTTTCATGTCGCTTCCTTTAAACAAGAACCCAGCCTGACCCGCAAGACCAAAGGACGCAGCCGCAATGAACTTTCCGATCCGTTCCGCCATCTCGTAGCCCGTGCTCTCCTTGATCACAGCAAGGTTGCCGTACTTATCCACACTAGAGATGGGCCAGAGGGGAAGATCGTTCAGATAAGGAGTGGTCTGAGGGATCTCGGGAATGGCGCGGCCGGTATAGTCACCGTCGACTGCAGGGATCCCCAATCTCGATGCAGCTGCTACAGCTCCGGGGGTATTGGAACCTCCAAGTTCAATCGCTACAATAGCACCTACCTTTACATCCATGTACTCTTCTAACAAGCGCACAGATTCCGCTTGGATACTCTTGTAGGCATCCTTTGTCAGCCCCAACCGTTGCATTTTCTTCTTTGTTTCTTCGGTTAAAGGGGCAATCGAGCCCATAAGGAATGGACAAACGGTCCAGGCATCATCCTGGATCTCTGTGTGATTGACCCAAGCAATCTCCTTTCCCTCGTCGCGTGCTGCTTTAAGCCATGCAATACCATCCCTGGGATCGCCACCGCCGCCTGTTCCCATAAATGTGCAGCCCCGGGCAAAATCCTGAATCTCCTGGTCTGATCTAATCGCTAGCATCCTACTACCTCCTTTTTATTTTGTTTCTCGCCTCTTTTGCGGAGTCCACTAGGTGCATTTTTCTAGTGTTTGCGGATAAGGGGCCAGGTGACAGCGCCTCCTGGT
>JAGLXM010000043.1 GCA_023132915.1 Candidatus Bipolaricaulota bacterium | reverse complement strand
GTTTATACCCCTTGACAGTGAGAATTGCCAAACTGAGAAATGTGATGAGGATGGCGCTTATCGGCTTGTAGTGCGGAATGCTTACAATCCTATCTTGCTGAATTTGCGCTCAGGTATTCACATCGCAGGGAGGAGAAACTGCTTATGGACCTAGTTCTGGCAAGTTTTGAAGCTTACTAACCATCATAGCCCACACAAAGAGCAATTCCAGCAGTGATGTTCTCCAGTTCTTCTGGTGACACCTCGCCGACCTTACTCTTAAAGCGCTTTACGGAGACGGATTTGACTTGGAATGAATCCGCGCTTGAATCCTTGCTTAAGCCATTCAGTGAAGATGGCTCTAGCTTCGTATGCCACGGGAGCATGGCATATCCGGCATTCCATTCCGTGACGGGGACAACGATATGCAGAGGAAGCTTCCCTACTTCTGGAACATCAACCACTACTGCTGGTCGTTCTTTCGTTATCTCTGCCCCCAGAGTCGGATCGAAAGTAACTATCCAGATCTCTCCTCTACGGGGTCGTGTCGTAGAGGTCATCTTCACCGAACGCTTCAAAATCCGTTAGCCTCTTGTCGTTTGCGTAAAGCACTTCGGCTTCGGTTGCTATGCACGCAAGAATCTTCAATCGCTCCTTGAGCGGTAGCTTCATTAACTCAACAGCCGAATATATCGGCTGTTCCTGCTTGGTGAAGCTTGTTCTTGTATCACCGGACGTCATCTCAGTCGTCTCCTGAAAGACCCATTGACGGACACTGAAACCTTGCACCACAGAAAGCGTTGATGCTCTGGCAGGGGTTCGGCGGCAAACGCCCATTTGTCAGCCCCCAGCCGAGTATACACGCCCATCAAAAATCGGCAAACCGAATCATTGCCAACCCTCTACTACGTAGCGCAAGGTGTTATCACCATGCACTCCCTTAGATAGTCCGCAGACAAGAGCGGCAAGAGAATTTGCACTTGTGCTCTTATTCATCCCGATAAACGCCATAATGATTACAAACTCTCTGCAGCCCGGTTAGCAGTGGAAAGACGAGCCTGACTTCCAGGGTGTCAGTCTACTTCACGACCTCCCCAAACGCCTCTTTGAGGATCGCTTTGGCGTCCTTGGCCGAGATGCCCTTTGTACCGAAGGTGAAGACGTGCTTTCCGGTGGTCGATTTGATGATCAGCCG
>JAGLXM010000042.1 GCA_023132915.1 Candidatus Bipolaricaulota bacterium | reverse complement strand
GATATGGGTGTTGGCTATCCCTTCTGCAGCCAACAAGATGATTCGAGCTCGCTTGGCTACTTGTTGCGGAGTGGAATGAGCACGAACCAAGCCCTCCAATACTCTACGGTCTTCAACTGAAAGAGACAATGCTTTTGCTGGAGTATTCATAATGCATAATGTTATCACTCGTTGGTTAAATTGTCAAGCTGTTCTCGAAACAGTACACTAGGAAAACACGTAGAAGTTCACGAAGAACTCTCCACCTGCACCAGACTCAGCGCCAAGAAACGGGTACGCATAACCGACCGTAAGTCCGAGTGGAAAGCTCAAGAAACTGGTCACGGTGATTGTCGATTCGACACCCGCTTCCAGCTTGGGATCGCTGAGTCCGACACAGTCACCTGAGGCCCATGTCTGGCCTCCTTGAACGAACAGACTGGCATAGACGCTATCGACGTGCGCCAAGCTCAGCAACGAATACCCAAGCCCTCTCACCACCGGCGGCAGCCGGAGTATTAGCCGACCGAACACGCCGCGATCATTCACGAAATCCTCTGCGAACGCATGCAGACGCTCCAATGAGAATTGGAACGACTCGGGCGGCGTGCCGAAGAGTTCTTTGCCCGCACCAAGATCGATATCCACATACAACATGTGTGCCAGCCGAAAGCGTTTCAAGCCGTTCCACTCAAACGTTCCGAACGGCTCGTGTCCGAATCCCGGTATTCCCAACCTGAGAGAGAGAGTATTCTGCAGGTAGTACTGCAGGATATCGAGGCGGGCATAGTCAAAGCCCACGTACGCTGTGGGCCGCGGCAAGTCTCCCAGTGTCCCTACAGCAATCCGCAACAGGTTAGCCGGAAACCAGTAGCGTCCGGCAACCCCGATGGGCGGATGCTCAAACCGCATCACATTCAAACCGAGCTGCGCATCGAGAAAGCCCGCACCTCCGCTCGGGTCATAGTCTACTAGCGTGGCCAAGCCGTCGACTGACAACTCGCGGCCGAGGTTGGCCGCGAAAAAGCCGGTGGCCGTCCAGCGGAGCTGATCCAGGTCGGCAAGCTCGTCGAACTGCTCTACCTGCGGAAGGACGGCAAGAGCCCACTGGTGATCGTTGCGGAAGCTGCCGGAGATACTCATCGGCGATATCGAGATGAGATAAGCGTCCAAAGGCTGCCCGATCTTCCAGCCCTCTTCACGGAAGGGGTGTTTGAGCACCACGCG
>JAGLXM010000041.1 GCA_023132915.1 Candidatus Bipolaricaulota bacterium | reverse complement strand
CATAATCCCTCAAGGAGCAGCCTGAAATAAGGTTTGGGGCACTTGAAGTGAATGCGGGCGATTCGAGGGGAACGCAATTCTCATCCAGGCTCATCCTTAGCTAAGACGGATTCGAGGGCGGAAGAAAGCGGAGGCAGGTCGTCCTGCACCGTTCGCCAGAGGATATCCAGGTTGATATCGAAGTAAGCATGAACCAAATGGTGGCGCATACCGACGATATCCTCCCAGGGAATGCTTGGCACTTCAGCCCGTGTGCTCTCGGAAACCTGATAGGCTACCTCACCGATGATCTCAATCGCCTTGACCAATCCGAGCACCAGGAGTCGATCGCTGTCCAGATCCTCACGGCGTCTTTTCTGAACAAACGAGAGGGCCTCGCGAGCCCCATCGAACATATGCTGCCCGGATGCGATCATCCCTCCGCATACTGCCCCTCGGCCTCACGCAAGACGTCCTCACGGAAATACCGGCTCAAATCCTCGGGGGTGCGCAGATCGACCTTGCGTCCGCCGAATAGGGCCGAAAGCTCCCGCTCAAGGCGGGCGATGCCGAAGAGCCCCGGTGTATGACTGGGCTCGAATTCCACCAGGACATCGACGTCGCTCTCGGGCCCGAAATCGTCCCGCAGGGCCGAGCCGAACAAGGCCAGGCGCCGGATGTGGTGCTTTCGGCAGAACTCCGCCAGGCATCTTCGGTCAACCGTTATACGGGCCATTCAATCTCCCTCCCTGAGCCTAGGACTGACGTCATCGGCTCCTTCACGGGGTTCTACCCTCACCTTACCCCTTATCAGGTGATGCAACAAGGTCTTAAACACCGCCTCAAGGGCCGCCTTGCGCGCCTCCTCCGCCTAGATCTTGCGGGACACCGAGCTTGAAGAGGGCGAGCGATCGAACGCCGAACGCTTCCAGCTCTTTTCTGTGCGTTGCCAAAATCCTTGCGATGTCATCCCGCTCCATTGAGACTCACCCATCAACATTCTACCGAGAGTTCGCGTTTCCACCTAGACCACCTCGTCTGTGG
>JAGLXM010000040.1 GCA_023132915.1 Candidatus Bipolaricaulota bacterium | reverse complement strand
GGTTTCAACAGATATGGAACATTCCCGGAGCATCCACGAAGAAACATCCAGCACCTTTCCCTTTAGAACTGGCAACACGCTTAGTGCGTATGTTCTCGTTTGTTGGGGATACCGTTCTCGATCCCTTCTGCGGTTCCGGAACGACGATGGTCGCTGCCTTCCAGAACGACCGGAACAGCATTGGTGTTGAGATTGATCCAGAGTATTGCCAGATGACAGCACGTTACCTAAAAGCGGAAAGCAGCGATCTGTTCTCTGACGCAAAGCTGGTCTTTGAAAAGGCCACAACGCAGGAGGAAGCGAGCATTGTCAGAGAAGACCGCGAGCTCTACGAAGTCCAACCTGCCAGTAAACGGATGGAGTAGGCCGATTGTTCCGGAATTCGACCCTAGGAATTCCGGCTTCAGAACAATTGCTGGCCTCGTGCTGTATGAGAGTAGCAAGGTGTACTCCCGACACCTGCCACATCTCTCGATTCGACAGCTCATCGAATCTATTCTTCGTGTCCTTCGTGCTCTTCGTGGTGAATTCTCTTCGGCATCCATCCCTTGCGAACCGAAATTAGAAGTCGCGACCCACTCCTGTCCGCAGCAGGCAGGCGAAACGAGAAGGAACCAGTGATAATAGGTAAGCAGGGAGCCGCCCTCGCAACATTGCCGGACCTGCATCAATTTAAGACTTATACCGATATCTGATAGAACATCACTGCAACCTCATGTTTTCTACTGGGTTAGCAAAACCCTCCCTGCATGATGTATACTAAAGTCACCATGACAACAGGCAATAGCACCCTAAACTACGTTCGACTCACGGTACGGGTTGATAAGGAAGTTGCTCAGAGACTTAAGAGCATGGCGGCGAAACAGAATCGCTCGCTTTCGTCACTCCTACGCGACGCAATCAGCGGAGTTCTCATGTTCGAGGAGCATCCGGAGGTTATGGACTTTCTGAAATCGATCCCAGACATGTTGCAATTAGGCATTGAGAGCCTAGCAGTGTCAAACAACCAAAGCAACGTAACGAATCCAATCGCGGAGCTATTCCAGCCCTCTTTGCAACCCAGCCATCACCCAAAAAGCACCGATATTGATGCTTCTTCTAACCGACATGAACTAGCCGGTGACAGCGGTAAAAGCCCTTGTCCGTTATAACGTAAACTCCCACAGGGGTTCGACCCACTTAAGTTCGCTGCCGACGGCATTTAGTAACCTTTCATCGGCTGTAAGCATGGTTGCGTTCAGTGCCTCGGCCAAGGCGATGTAAACCATGTCATAGCACGACTGCTGGTAGGTTAAAGCTAGTTCAAGAATCCGCTCCCCTAGATGCTCCACCGGTTTGATGACAATTCCCAGCTCTAAGAATAGCTTCCAGCGCTCCAGCGCCCCTTCTGCGGGCAGTCGGGGTGGACTCCCGCTCTTCCCTCGAACGGCAAGGTACAATGCATTCAGCACTTCATAGAGAAGTAAGGTCGGTGAGACCAACTGGACCTGCCCAGTTGCGTGAAAGTCGATCAACATATCCGCATAGAGCTGAGCCTTCTCGCTGGGGAGTAGGGCCGGAAGGAGCGCACTCGCGTCAGCAACAACGATATTCAACTTCTTTCCTCAAGCAGTTCCCTCGATTTTCTGTGAATCTCCTCAGCCCTTACCCCGGTCTTCACAAACTCCTTCCTTAGCTCTCGCAACCGGCTTGCCGCCACTTGGCGTTTTAGGGCCCTGTATTCCTCTATTGCAATAAGCATCACCACAGGTCGATCTCCTCGGGTAACGGTGATCTCTAATCCGCCTTCGACCTCGCGCACAAGCTGCGTTAGCCTATTCTTCACCTCAGTAATGGAAATGGTCTTCTCCATAGCTATCACCATAGCTAATTGTATGGCTATTCGCATAGCTGTCAAGTCCCAATGATCAGTCTTTGGTTAAATTGGCTCCTCGCTGTTTCGAGTGGGCAGCTGAAGAAACGGCTCTGAATAAAGCACCTCTCGCAAAGACCTGTCTGCTCATCGGCACAGGCAGGCGCAAAGAGCGCCAAGAAAAGTCTCTCCGCGTCCTCGCGTCTCCCCCTCCCCGTGTCCCCGCGTCCCCTCTTCAGTTTCCTCCCTGCCTGGCCGGAAGGCAGGTCACGGCTTGGTGGCCCATGCTGATCGCTGAGCGCTGATCACTCTTTGTACCAGAAGTTACTCGTGGACAACAACAAAGTGCTGACTCTGAGGAAACCAGGAATCTATGAGAAAGCAACAGCAGAAAAGACAGAAAACTTGTATTTTCCCTGATCTCCTGGCTTCCTCAGAGATCAAAAAGACCGGTAGTTCCGGGGACACAACACCTATCCCTTGTAGATTCAGGCGTTTAAGGAGCGCACACCGTCTTTAGCAGCCTTACCCCGACTTCACAAGGACCCAAACCATTTCTTTCACCACAGTACTGGCAAAGCGCCCCTGTCGCGTAAGGGACTGCCACTCCTTCTCCGTGTAGACCAGCACGTCAACAGGAACCGGAAATTTCGTTAAGTCCCACTCTGCTGCTCGCCGTTCGAACGGTTGTTCCGAGCTTCTTACGACGATGACTACGTCCAGATCGCTTCCTACGCCCCAGTCCCCACGTGCGTAGGAGCCGAAATAGCCGATCCTTTGTACATCCTTTTGATGTTGTCCGACCTCGTTTGCCCAACGACGGATCACCCGGTCCACCATCTGCGCATTAGGCCACTTGAGAATCGATGAACTCAATGATCTCACGGGCATATCGAATAGCCTCCTCGCTCTGTAAAGGGCCATAGTGTTCAAACGG
>JAGLXM010000004.1 GCA_023132915.1 Candidatus Bipolaricaulota bacterium | reverse complement strand
TGCTGCGGTCATGACGCGTCTTCTAAGATATACTGGATTCCATGTCGAGGGAGGGCATTATTGTACGATAGCGACGTTATTCTTGCCGAAATGATTCTGGTAGGGTATTTCTAAGGCCACGGAGGCGATGCGAGTGAACTACAAAGCGAGGATGTTCAACAGGAAGGCCTCTAGTCCGAAGAGCCGATCTGATGAGGTCATGGAGGCTCTGGGGCTTCGGCCTGGGCAAACGGTGGCCGACATCGGGGCAGGCGGCGGATATTTCTCCTTTAGGTTCGCCGAGGCGGTGGGAGAAGAAGGCCGAGTGGGTGCGTTCGAGGTTGACCGCAAGCTCGTGGAGTTCATCGAGGAGGAACGCAAGCTGAGAGGCCTCACAAACCTCAAGCCTATCCTGATCAGAGAGGGGATCCCCGAGATTAAGGAAGGGAGTGTCGACCTCATCTTCGTCCGAAACGTCTACCATCACCTTGCACAGAGGGTGGAGTACTTCAAAGGATTGAGAGGAGCCCTGAAGCCGGGAGGGAAACTCGCAATCATCGAATACTCTGGAAGTAAGGGGTTAAGCTTCCATGATCTCTTCGGTCACTACGTGCGCCGTGAGATCATCATTGAAGAGATGGGATCTGCTGGATACAGGGTTCTTGCGGAACTCGATATCCTCTCAGAGCAGTCGTTCACCATCTTTGGTGTGACCGGGTGTCACAGTGCTTGAAAGGTTCAAATCGAACAAGGGCTGCTCTTTAAGATGTGGAAGCAACATGGGGCAAGGTGTTATAACGAAGCATGGCATGGGTGAGAGACGATGAGCTTTGAGAATCCCACGTTCTTTGAGAAAGCTTAAGAGAGAGCAGGTTACGTGTTTGCGAGCCCGTTCTACAAGCGCTATTTGGAACGGCTTCCGTTACAGGGTGACGAACGAGCGCTTTTCGAGATCCGTGAGCTGATGACAAAAGCGGGATTAAAAGAGATCAAATCTCAGGAAACGAGATCTCGCATCACTGG
>JAGLXM010000039.1 GCA_023132915.1 Candidatus Bipolaricaulota bacterium | reverse complement strand
GTAGCGAACGTGTGCCTCAACGTATGAGGGGAGATGTTCGACTCGTGCCAGGTTATTTCGGAACTCCTTTCCGGTCCTTGAGGAAGCAATCGATCCCCACGTCGGTGAGTGGATGGTTGAAGAGCCGCGTAGGGGGACAGTGGCGATCTCCGCGCCGAGGACGGCGACATCGAGGATCTGCGAGACAAGGCCATCCAGTCTCCCCCCACTGGAAGTTCGCGCTTGGGTTAAAGACCCTTTGGTAAGAGCACTGCCTTAGTCTCTTCTTGTTCGCTGACCCCGGCCACGCACATCTTGTAATCCACCTGTGTTTCCCTGAGGAAAGGGCTTTATTCGATCGGTGCTACGGCCCGTTAACTTGACCGTACTTGTAAGTTTCACCATACTCCTACCGGGGTAAGAAAGGGGTGGGGATTATAATGAAGCGACTGGTCGTATTGGTCGGTCTTCCCGGATCTGGGAAGACGAGCTTTCGGGAGGGGCATCCTGAGTGGGCGGCTGTCTCGAAGGACGATATTCGCCGAACGGTATTCCATCGTGACTTTGATCTTGACTACGAAGACGCTGTTGAGCGGATCTTTACCGCTGCCTTAGTGGAAGCAGTGCAATCCCCAGCGCAGGTCGTCTGCGTCGATAACACCAATATTACGCGGGCGGAAAGGCAACCTCTGATTGAGGTAGCCTCTCTTGCTGGCCGTGAGCCGGTCGCGCATGTGATGCCGCTTCTTCCCCTCGAGATTATGTACGAGAGAAAGAAGCAGCAATTAGAAGATCTTGTCCATGACTACGCCGGGCTCAAGGTTAGCGGCTTCCCTAAAGATCGCTACGAGGCGATGTATAACCGTTACGAAACAGTTAGTGAGGATGAAGGTTTCTCGAGGATTACCAACAAGGTGCCGTTGCTATCACCACTTCGAGGTACAAAGCGCACACGGATGGCTCGTCACAAGCGGATCCGAAGAGTCGATGAGCTTAGGCCGTTACCACTCTTCGCCCAGTAGCGAGAAGAGAAAGCACCCCGGTGAAAAAGAGACACCTCTTGGGTAAGCTCTCGTCTTGCTGGTTAAGCTGTGGCTTGCATGACAAAGGAGAGGAAGTCCTCCTCAGGGATGGCCCCCTCAAAGCTTGTTGACTCGTTTAAAATAACCTTGGGGACCGCCATCACCCCATAGCGATTTACTAGGTGCGGAAACTCGTTCGCCATTACCATATCCGCTGTTACCTTGGTTGAAGCCATCGCCATCATATGGGCCGTCCGTACTGCGCGTTGGCAGTAGGGGCAGCTTGGTGTGACGAAAACCTGGATGTGGACAGCCTCCTTTAATTTTTCCAGTTTATCCTTCGTCGTGTTTGAGAGGCCTACCTTTCCCGTTCCTACATCAATGATGTCTTCAATTAGCGATGGGAATTCATACCCGGAGGGAATGCCGAAGAAACGAATCCTGTAGTCGCGCTCTCCTTCAACGACCACCGCCGGAACGCGATCGATCCCGTAACTCTTCGCCTTTTCCTCATCCCCTACCAGATCATGAACGACCAGTTTGATCCTCTCGGAGAGGGCGGTCACTTCCTCCAGTAACTGATGGGCGTCACGACATGAGGCACACTCAAACTCCTGTGTGAAAAACACAAGCCGCACTGGCCTTGACAGCTTGGAAAACTCTTTCCTCAGGTACTCTCGATCCTTCTCTCCAATCAGTGACATGCTCCCTCCTACACTAGATCTAACAGTTGATCAATCTCCGGCCTGTTAAAGCCGATCACTATCTCGCCGTCTATCTCCAGTACCGGCGTGCCCATCTGTCCGCTTTTGTCCATCATCTCTTCGGCTAAGGACTGATCGGCAGAGACATCGATCTCTTCAAAGTCGATCTCCCGCGCGTGTAGGTAGTCCTTCACCGCCTGGCACCACGAGCAGGTCGGCGTAGTGTATACCGTAACCTCGTGACTCACCCTTCTTCCTCCTTTTTCAACGTCTCTATAAGCGTGTGGATGCTCTTCTTTAAGCGGTAGCAGTTTCTTGACCCGTGTTTTTCTTTGGTTAGGATGCCGGCTCGTTCCAGCTTTCCTAAGTGATAGGAGACCGCCGGTTGACTCAGATCAAGACGATCGAGGATCTCCTGACATTCTAGCTTTCCCAATGCCAGCATCTCCACGATCTTGATGCGTTGCTCGTTTGCCAAGGCGGAGAAGACCTCCACCCATTTGGTTCTTTGTTCATTGCCCATCAGCGGTTGCTCCTTATCTCCTGCTTATCTAGAATGATAACGTGGGTTATCGATTTTGTCAAGTATTTAAATACTTAAATGGTTGGAGGGGCGATGGGAAAGACGATTGTAAAGCTCGTTGAAGGGATGAGATTCGCGGGACATGGAAAAAGCGGACATGAAGTAGCGATGGACGCCTCATCCAAGGTCGGTGGAGCTGACAGTGCGGCCAGGCCGGTTGAGGTGATGCTCTGCGCGCTCGGTGGATGCACCGGAATGGATGTCATCTCTATCCTGCGCAAGATGAACACTGAGCCAACCTCTCTTAGGATCGAGATTGAGGATGAGCAGGCCCCGGACTACCCCAAGGTGATCACGAAGCTTCACTTGATCTACAGTGTGACGGGGGAAGTTCCTGCAAAGAACCTGAAGAAAGCGATCGACCTCTCCCTCGCCAAGTACTGCCCTATCGTCACCACCCTTGCCGGAGTGGCCAGAGTCACATCGGAATACGTAATCGAGCCGGATCAGTGATCGGTGGCCTTCCACAGGATCTTCACTCTTCCCTCACACCCCCTTCACAAGCAGGGACTAGACTCATAAGAGTAGTTGGAAGTGAGCAAGCCGACACCGTTTGCTTTCATCACCTCCGAAGGGGTGGACCCAGGGGCAAGGCCCGATGAATCGAAGGGAGCGTAATCAGGGACCTCGGGCGCCCTGGGCCTCCCCCTGATAGAAAGAGGATTCTTCCTCTATAATAGAGACGAGATGAAGCGAATTCTGGTTGTGGATGATGAAGAAATGATCCTGCGGACAGTGAGGGCCTATTTGGACCGTGAGGGGTTCAAGACCTACACCGCGACCGATGGGGAGGAAGCTCTGCGCGCCTTTGAGGAGAAGGGGCCGGACCTGATCGTGCTCGACCTGATGCTCCCCAAGCTGAATGGAATTGAGGTTACCAAGAGAATTCGGGCTAAATCGAGCGTGCCAATCATCATGCTGACTGCCAAGGCAGCAGAGGCTGACCGGATCGTTGGGTTGGAGCTCGGCGCAGATGACTACGTGGTGAAGCCGTTTAGCCCACGGGAGCTTGTGGCTCGCGTCCGTGCGGTCCTTCGCCGGATTGAGGGTGAAGCGAGCGCGACGGAGCGGATCGCTGTCGGAGAGCTCGAGATCGACTTAAAGACACGTGAGGTAAAGGTAAATGGGAGGGAGGTCGAGCTCACCCCGACCGAGTTTGACCTCCTCGCCTTTCTGGCCCGCCATCCTGGGCATGTCTTCACTAGGCTGCAGCTTCTACGTGAGGTGCAGGGCTACACCTACGACGTGTTCGCCCGTACCATCGACACTCACGTCAAGAATCTGCGGCGGAAGATCGAGGAGGATCCAAAAGAACCGCGTTATATCCTTACCGTCCACGGAGTAGGTTACCGCTTTTGCAGGGAATCGTAAGATGAATCGCCGCTTTCCGTTTGCCCTAAAGCTGGGACTGTCCTTTGTCATCGTCATCCTCGTTTCCGTTGCCCTTGTCTACTTTCTCACTGCACGTGCCATCACTTCTCGGTTTGCCGAGTTCCGCGAGCAGAACAAGCAGCAGGTGGCAAAGCAGATCTGTGGCCTGCTCTGCGAATACCGTCGCCGAACTGGGACCTGGCTTGGGATCGAACAGCTCCTGTCGACTCGTTATACTGTCTGGATCAACGGTCGGTTGATCGTGAGAAGAACCTCGCTCATTGGCCCCTTCTCACTGGCCGATGTTGATGGAAAGGTGGTCGTCTCCACCGAGGAGGGTAAGGTGGGGTTGTTTCTCTCCCCGCAGGAGATCGCTTCGGGAATCCCTCTTTCTGATGAAGGAGAGAAGATGGGGGTGCTTCTGCTCAGTGAACAGGGGTCGGTGCTCGACCCAGCCGAGGAGGAGTTCCTCGCCTCAGCGAAGCGCTCGGCCCTACTCGGAGGGGGGATTGCCTCCGGGATCGCCCTTCTCCTTTCAGCCTTCCTCATATCACAGGTCCTCTCCCCGCTTCGCCTCCTCTCCCGTGCTACTGAGCGGATCGCCCACGGGGATCTCACACAGCGGGTGGCGCTTAAAGCACGAGATGAGTTCGGTCAACTTGGAACCTCCTTCAACCGGATGATCGATAACCTGCGCCGCTCCGAGACGATCCGACAGACTATGACCGCCGACATCGCGCACGAGCTGCGTACACCGGTGACGATCATCCAGGGGAACCTGGAGGCGATCCTCGATGGGGTCTACCAGCCGACGGCCGAGACGATCGCTCCTATCTACGAGGAGACCCTTCACCTTGGCCGACTGATCGACGACTTGCGCGACCTCGCGCTTGCCGAAGCCGGGGAGCTTCGCTTGAACAAGGAGCCGACCGACCTAGTCACTCTGGTAAATCAGGTCACGGAGATGGTATCTTCGTCACTGGAACGGGGACCGGAGCTTCATGTAAGGGTCGATCACTCGCTCCCCAAAGTCTCTCTCGACCCGAAACGGATTCGTCAAGTAATGGCGAACATATTGAGCAACGCCTTGCGTCACACGCCGGCCACAGGGGAGATTTGGGTTGAGGTTTTACAGGAAGGCGGTGAGGTCGAGCTGCGGGTAACAGACAGCGGGCCCGGAATCCCGCCCGAGGACCTTCCGCACCTGTTCGAGCGGTTTTACCGCGGTGACCAAGCGAGGAGCCGCTCTGAGGGAGGAAGTGGTCTTGGCCTTGCTATTGCCAAGCAGTGGGTGGAGGCACACGGTGGACGGATCTGGGCTGAGAACAACGAACAAACGGGAGCACGCTTTGTCGTCCGACTCCCTCTTACTTGAACTGATCCCCCATTGGCTATAAGATGATCGATCATGGACGGACAATTTTATAACCCTCATGCTGGCGAGTTAACGTTCGACGAAGTTGTGAGAACAATTGTGGAGGGGATGAAGGAAGACTCCAAGGCGCGTTATGAGATCCTTGTTGGGACCGACTCCTCTTCTGCATACACCCACGACGATTTCGTCAGCGCGATCGTCCTCCATAAGATCGGCAAGGGTGGCCGTTACTTCTGGACTCGCAGGAAAGAGCGGAAGACCCCCTCGCTGCGGCAGAAGATATGGCGCGAGGCGTGGCTGTCGTTCGAACTTGCCCAACACCTCTTGGAGCGCCTCTCGGCCTCTTCTCTCCTTCACTTCAACCTGGAGATCCACGTCGATATCGGGGAGAACGGACGAACCAAGGCAATGATCGACGAGGTCGTTGGAATGATCATCGGTAGCGGCTTTGCCGTTCGCATCAAACCGGAGGCCTACGCTGCCTCGTCGGTCGCGGATAAGTACACCTAATCTGCGTGGATCAGCCGGTAGGCTTCGTTGCGTGGAAGGTCAAGACAGCACATGAGTATCTTCATCGCCGTCCTGTTGGAGATCCCTTCCTTTTTGAGTAGAGAGACGGCTTCCTTCACGTTGTGAGGCTCGGTTTTTCGTGCCAACCCCTTTTCCCCCTCGATCAGGAGAACGCATTCTCCCTTTATCTCACTACGAGCATCCAGGGTCTGCAAAATCTCACTGGCGCTACCTCGTAGGAACTCCTCGTAGATTTTAGTCAACTCGCGGGCAAGGACGACCCGTCGTTCAGGGAGGACCTTCGCAATTTCTTTCAAGGTGGTGAGGAGGCGGTGGGGAGACTCATATAGGATGATCGTTCGTTGTTCCTCGCGGATTGCCTCAAGATAGGCTCGTCGCTCGCCTTCTTTGCAAGGGACCGTTCCGTCGAAGGCAAAGTGATCGGTCGGAAGGCCGGAGGCGACAAGGGCAGCGATTGCCGCGGTAGGGCCGGGGATGGGAATGACGGGTATGCCGGCCTCGATTGTAGCGCGCACGAGCGGGTAACCAGGATCGCTTATCAAGGGGGTCCCGGCGTCGCTCACTAAGGCTAAGTCTTTCCCCTCCTTGAGGAGAGAAAGAATTGGCTCGGCGCGCTTCCTTTCCACCCCTTGGTAGTAACTGCGGGAAAACGGGGTCTTGATGTGATAGCGTTCGAGCACCCGCCGCGTGTTCCGCGTATCCTCGGCGACGATCATGTTAACCTCCCTCAGAGTCTTGATCGCTCTTAGCGTTATATCCTCCAGGTTACCGATAGGGAGAGAGACAAGGTAGAGCTGGCCGGTCATGCTACCCCTTCACAGCGTTGAGGATTGCAGGGAGAAACTGAGGGAGGTCGTTTGGTGTACGTGAGGTGATGAGGTTTTTATCGACGACGACCGGCTCATCGACCCACTTTCCACCGGCGGCGACTAGGTCATCGCGGATCGAGCGATAGGAAGTAAGACGGCGACCGGAGACAATCCCCGCTGAGACGAGCACCGAACCGGCGTGGCAGATCGCCGCAATTACGATCCCTTTTTTATCCGCTTGACGGACTAGGTCGAGCGCATCTTTATGCAGCCGCAGCCGGTCCGGGGCTAACCCACCCGGGATTACAACAGCCTTCACTCCATCTAAACTCGCCTCGATGAACGAGCCCCCCGCACTGACCGCGATCTCGTGTTTTCCGGCGTAGGTCTTTCCCTTTTCCTTTCCCACGATCTGTACAGATAAACCCGCTTCGAGGAAGCGGTAATAGGGGACCCACAGTTCGAGCTCCTCGTAGCCTTCCTCAACCAAGATCAGAATATCGCTCATCATGGCCTCCCTGAGATCATAGTCTTTGCCAATGTAGTCTATCGCAGGGTATCGATCAACCGAGGCTGTAACTAAATCGGTGCTCGATGGAAACTGTTGGAACGCATCGCAGGTGCGGCAATTCAGGGTCGAGTAGTACATCGCGGCCTACGGACCCCGCAAGCCACACGCCCGTCAAGCAGACATTCTACTTGACTAGAGGCTTCCCATCACCAGCACAAGACCCAATAGTAAGCCGCAGTAACGTTCTCTAGAATATTTTTCCTTTTAGTCCCGCACTGTAGCTGAACAAATCTACCAGTTGCGTTGACAGAAGAAGGGCTACGATTATAATGGTTGTTAGTAAGTAGCTGGAGGCAATATATTGCTAAAGTATTGGTGTGAGAACGCGAATACTCAAGTCTTTTCTCCAACTGTTTTTCCAATTCCCGCCGTTCTTTTTAATCAGTTTGCTATTTTCTCAGATTCCCTGATTGCAAATAAGCTGTGGGGCACACCTTGCCGCAGTTATTTATCGATCCTAAAAACAATCTCTCAAGAGGAGGTGGTGGCGCGGGGAATTCAAATCAAGAAACTTGTTTGAAAATACGTTTGAGGGACAAGGAGGGACCAAGATGAAACGAAGAAGTAGTGTGGTAGTTGTTGTTTTGACTTTGGTGTTGGGATTTGGTTGCTTTAGTCTAGCTGCAGGGCCGAACATCCTGACGATGTCCTGTAATCAGGAGTTTGGCACGATCGATCCGCAACGCGGCAATGACTGGACAGAGTCGATGGCGATGGTCAATGTCTACGATGCGCTGGTCTTCCCGAACACGGCCGGTGATATGGAGCCTAAGCTCGCGACAACTTGGGACGCCACCCCAGACGGGTTGATCTACACTTTCACAGTTAGGGAGGGCGTGAAGTTTCACGATGGCTCTGAGGTAACCGCTGAAGACGTAAAGTTCGCTATGGAGCGAGCGCTCGCTCTTAAGGAGGGCTATTCGTGGTTGTGGGCAGACGTTGTGGAGGAGGTTACCGTTGGGGGCAACACAGTTACCTTCCGCCTGAACAAGCCGTTCGCACCGTTTTTGTCCACCCTCGCCTGGCTGTTTGTTGCCAACAAGGATCTCTGCCTGGCCAACAAGAAGCCAGGAGATTCTCCTGAATATGGCGATTATGGAGCGGAGTGGCTCAGCGTGACCACCACCAAAGATGTCGGTTCCGGCCCATACACGCTGAAGGCGTGGGATCGTGGTCGTGAGATTGTCTTTGCGCGCTTTGAAGACTACTTTGAAGGTTGGCCACAGGGTGATAAGTCAATAGATGAGGTCCATGTGCTCCAAATACGCGAAAATGCAACGGTCAGAACCATGTTCAAAAAAGGGGAGATGACTGTCGTCGAGCACTGGCGAACGTACTCCGACTATGAGGAGATGGATAGCTATCCGAACGGTCATGTCATCTCGTTCATGTCGCCTGAGGAACTCAGCTTCAAAATAAACACCAAGAGAGCACCCACCGACTGTATTCACATCCGCAGGATGCTCGCTTGGGCGATGGACTATGACGCTGTCCTTAACATTCTTGAGCCTGGGTCTGGCAAGACGCGGGGCCCGATACCGGACGTCATCCCAGGGCATAACCCGAGGGTCTTCAGCTACTATATGGATCTCGATAAGGCTCGGGAGGAGATGGAGCAAAGCAAGTACTACCCCAACATTCCTCCTATCCTAGCTGTTGCCCCCACCGGGCTGGAGAACCGCCGTAAGATGGCGTTGCGGCTTCAGGAGAACCTGGCAACACTTGGCGTTACGCTCAACATCAGCATGGAACTGTGGGGGCGGATGACCGACCTGGCGACCACGCCCGAAACCACCCCGAACATCATGATAACCTCTGTATCAGCTAACTATCCTGATCCAGATACCTACCTCTACTGCATGTACCATTCAAAAGCTGTCGGAACCTGGATGTCCACGGAGTGGCTGCAGGATCCGTTGGTCGACCAACTGATCGAGCAGGAGAGGGTCACCCTCGATCCAGAAGAGCGCGCGCATATCATGAACGTCCTTCAACACATCATCGTTGAACGTTGCCCGGACGTGTACGTCTATGTCATGCCACTGCGTGCCGCGATCCAGGATTACCTGAAGGGTTTCACACCAAGACCGGTAATGAGCTTCTACTACTACTATCACGATTGGTGGTACGAGAAGTAGGACTAGGAGGCAAGAGGGGGAAGGGGCAGATCTCCTTTCCCCTCTTGATTTGGCATGAAATTTCTTTCTTTCTTTATCAAGAGGTTATTGTATTCCATTTTGGTTTTAGTCGGCCTTTCGGTTCTGATATTCATAATCGCTCGTATATTGCCGGGCGATCCTGCACGCCTTGCTTTGGGTCCGTTTGCATCCCAAGAGATGGTTGCGCGGCTTCGCCACCAGATGGGAATGGACCAGCCGCTGCATCTTCAGTATGTGGCTTACGTTAGGGGTATCTTTCATGGAGACCTTGGCCTCTCGTTTCAGACTAGGCGGGGTGTTTCTCTCGACATAGCGCATTACCTGCCGGCCACTTTTGAGCTGGTTTTGGTAGCGATCATCTGGGTGTTGATCATTGGGGTTCCGTTCGGCATTCTAGCAGGTCGCTATAAAGACAGCTGGCTCGATAACATAAGCAGGGTGGTAGCGTTTGTCGGGGTGGCGGTCCCACCGTTTGTCGTTGGACTCATTGGCCAATTGATCTTCTCCTATGGCCTTGGTATCCTACCGACCACGGGGCGCTTGAGTTTACTAACGCCTATGCCACCCGCCAGGACTGGGCTCCTCATTCTGGACAGCTTAATTGCGGGCAACTTCAGTGCTTTCGGAGATGCCTTAATCCATATTCTCCTTCCTTCGTTGGCTATTGCTATGACGGGGATCGGCCAGATTACCCGCCTTACGCGGGGCAGTGTGAGTGATGTCCTCGGCAAGGATTACATTGAAGCAGCACGGGCATTCGGGATACCCAACCGTTACGTGACCTTTAAATACATGCTAAAGCCATCCTTCATACCGCCATTGACAATTCTCGGTCTTACGTTCGCCTCAGAGCTTGGCAATGCGTTCCTTGTTGAACAGGTTTTCTCATGGCCTGGAATGGCGAAATACGGAATCCAGGCCATCCTGCGGAAGGATTTTAATGCCATTATGGGGGTTATTCTGATTATTGGTTTAGCCTTTGTCGCGGTGAACTTCATCGTGGATGTGCTGGCCGGATACGTCGACCCGCGTATTCGTATTCAGGAGGAAAGCTGATGACGGCTGACGAGAGCACTTTCTCATCAGTTGGTTCAGAGATTACTGTCACTCGATGGGCTTCGTTCAAAGACCGAGTTGGACGTAGCTGGTACAGATTTCGTCGTAACCCGATTTCGCTTGCTGGGGGCTCGATGGTTCTTCTGGTCATCCTGTTAGCGATTTTGGCTCCGTATGTCACTCCGTATCCCAAACATGCAGGCGTGTTCACCAATTTCTCAAGCGCGTTTCAGCCACCCAGCCAATCGCATTGGTTTGGAACCGATGAGGTTGGAAGAGATGTGTTCACCCGTGTCATCTTCGGTTATCGCGTCTCATTAATGATGGCGGCAGTTGTATTGGGAATCAGCGTTCCTTTCGGGATCTTCCTTGGCCTGGTCGCTGGGTATTTTGGCGGACGGATTGAGACGATCATCATGCGTGTTACGGATATATTCTTGGCACTCCCACCTCTTGTCATGGCGCTAGCGATCTGCTCAGCGTTCACCCCGACCATCGAAAAGGCGATGCTGGCCGTGGCTGCGATTTGGTGGACCTGGCACTGTCGGTTGATCAACAGCATCACTCGGTCCATCAAGACAGAGGAGTTCGTACAGGCGAGCCAGGTCATCGGCTCGAGTCATCTCAGGATACTATTCAAGGACATTCTGCCTAATTGTGCCTCTGCGATCATGGTTAAGATAACACTCGACGCTGGGTTTGTGATCCTGGTTGGGGCGGGTCTCAGTTTCTTAGGATTGGGTGTGCAGCCTCCAAAGCCCGGCCTTGGGACCATGATATCCTATGGGTCGCAACATCTGCCGATAAAGTGGTGGCTGACCGTCTTCCCAAGCTTTGCCATCTTCTTTCTCATTCTGGGATTCAACCTCCTTGGCGATGGTCTGCGCGACATGCTCGATGTCGAGGCAGAAGGGATGTAGATGATGGACCAATATATGCTTGAAATACGCGATCTCCACGTTCATTTCCGAGTGTATGAGGGAATCTCTCGCGTGCTAGATGGAGTCTCGCTGGATGTTCGCAAAGGGGAGCGAGTTGGACTAGCGGGAGAGACCGGCTGTGGCAAAACAGTGACCATGAAGACAGTGATGGGCGCGTTGAAGATTCCTCCTGCGATCATTCCAAAAGGCGAGGTCATTTTGGACGGTCAAAACGTCCTGAAGATGTCGGCGAAGCAGCTCCTTCAGATGAAGGGAACGAAGGTCTCGATGATCTTTCAGGATCCCATGAATGCGCTTAATCCTGTTTTTGCGGTAGGGACACAGCTTTTTGATGTCATTCGCTTTTCTAAGCGGCACACTAGCAACGGAGGCAAACTGTCCAAAAAGGAGATCCTTAATAGAGCCATCGCGGCATTAGATGAGGTGAGGCTTCCTGATCCTAAACGGATCTTGAACAGCTATCCTCTTGAGCTCAGTGGGGGGATGCGTCAGCGTGTGTTGATCGCTATGGCGCTTGTTAACGAGCCGAGTTTTCTCATCGCGGATGAGCCTCAGACTGCCCTTGATGTAACGATCGGTGCCCAGATCCTGGACCTATTGAGTGAACTTGTCAGAACAAAGGGGATATCCGTATTGCTCATCACGCATAACCTTGGAGTAATCCAAGAGACGACGGAACGCGTCAATATCATGTACGCGGGGCAGGTTGCTGAGACAGCACCCACTGCTCTCTTGTTCGAGAACCCCAAGCATCCCTATTCACAAGGGCTTCTCGCCTCTGTGCCTCGTCTCACCGGGGGCGAGATCGCTGAGGGAATCCGTGGAATGGTGCCAGACTATACGGCGGTGCCATCAGGGTGCCGGTTTCATCCACGCTGCGATCATGTCATGCCCATCTGCTCGCAGAAAAAACCATCACTTCTCCTAGTTGAACCCAATCACCTGGTTGGATGCTGGCTTTACGCGAAAGAGGGAGAGGCAGAATGAGCGAATCTCTTCTCGTCGTTGAGGGTTTGGTAAAGCGCTTTCCCATTCGAGCCGGGATCTTCCATCGACAGGTTGGCGAGGTGAAGGCTGTTGAAAGCGTTAGCTTTGACATCAAAAGTAGCGAGATCTTCGGTCTGGTGGGGGAGTCGGGTTCCGGGAAGTCCACGGTGGGGAAAACGCTCCTTAGAATCTACAAACCGACAAAGGGGACCATTCAGTTCAAAGGGAGGGATGTTACGAAGCTAACGAAGGAGACGTTGCGGTTCTTTAGACAGCAAGCCCAAATGGTCTTTCAAGACCCCAAGTCCTCCCTGAATCCCCGGCGGAGCATAAAAAGCACGATTGAAGAATCGCTCATCGTGCACAAGGTCGCCAAAAATGGGGGCGCTCGCAAGAAAATCGTGGCGGATCGCCTGGCTATGGTGGAACTGTCACCGAACTACATGTACAAGTACCCATCCATGTTGAGCGGGGGGCAACGTCAACGGGTGGCGATCGCGCGTGCCTTGGCACTCGACCCCTCTTTCATTGTTCTCGATGAGCCGACCTCTGCGTTGGATGTATCCGTCCAGGCCAAGGTTATCCGACTTCTCCAGCGGCTCCAAGCTGAACGTCAAATGGCGTACCTCTTCATCTCTCATGACCTTAGTTTAATGCGCACGATCGCCAGTAGGACTGCCGTGATGTACCTGGGGCGAATTTACGAACTTGCTGCAACCGAGGACCTCTTTACAAATCCACTCCATCCCTATACGAAAACGTTGATCTCAGCAGTTCCTGTCGTATCCGCAGAGGAACGACAGATGAAACCGAAAAAGCAGAGCTACGGAGGGGAGATTCCCAGCCCCATAAATCCACCAAGCGGCTGTGCTTTTCATCCTCGTTGTAGTTTAGCAGAGCAGGTTTGCGCCCAGGAACTTCCGGATCTTGCGGAAGTCCTACCAGGTCATTTTGTTCGTTGTCACATCGCTATTGACGCCTTATCGGCCACATGACAGCACTTCCTAGTCATGCAGATGACAGCGCTTCCTGGTCACCTGTACTTGTGTATTATGGTGGTAAACCGCCAGTCAAGGAGAACTCGATGGCCAAAAAAGAAGCGCTGAGAGGCGCCGACGACAGATGGTTATGGCGGTGCGCCACGGCGTTCCAATGCGCGAGGTTGCACGAAAGTTTCAAGTTGCTCTTGGTACTGTGCAGCTCTGGGTTCGACGTGCCGGGGA
>JAGLXM010000038.1 GCA_023132915.1 Candidatus Bipolaricaulota bacterium | reverse complement strand
GCTCGGTGTCGATGTGATCGGCGCCAACTGTGGTCGCAGCTTAACAGAGACGTTAGAAGCCATAAGGAAGATGCGAAACGCTGTACCCAAAGCAACCCTGATGGCAAAGCCCAATGCAGGACTACCTCATGAGAAAAACGGCGAATCTATCTACGACGTTACCCCAAACGTGATGGCGGAGTACGCTCTTAGATTTGCAGATCTTGGTATAAAGATCTTCGGCGGCTGCTGTGGCAGCACGCCTGAGCACATCCGCGCTATCGTCGTGGCGCTACGTGGTACACACTGACTGCCAGACCCCTCGGGAAAAGAGACGAATTAGTAAACTGGCTTATAGAGATCGGCCAGAAAGCGCTGTCAAGCGGTGACCGCGGCTTGAGAAAAGCTTTAATCAGTAACCAACCGATCAGGGGAACTTATCAAGGTCTTTCGCAAGGTGGCTGACGAAAGGCGGGGTTGCAACAGAGAGCCAATAGTACCACTAAAGACGGCTCCAGTGTCAGTGGCTGTCTCTTCCTAGTCCCATCGTACCGGTTTTCCGGCCGGTGCTTTACACGATATGCCTCATCGGTGCAGGTTTTTCGCGGCGATGAACGAGAGGCCGTGCTGCGTTAACGCCGCTGCCGTTCGGTTCAGCGCATCGTGCTTATCGAGGTAGTTGCGTTCGAGGTAGGGCATCAGGCCCTTTTCTTCGATCTCCTCCTTGGAAAGGAAGTACTCAAGGATATCTGAAGGGTGCTCCCGAGTAGCATCGATCTTCGGTCCGGCCCCCTCGTGCTTGGCTGAGATGTTCGCCACGTGATCGGCGAGTGCAACCAGTTCGTCGGTACGGTCGTAGGGTTGGATGACAATCGATTTGTAGGTCTCGGTGATGTGGTGCTCAAAGCGGACCACATGCTCGAAGCCGAGCGCCTTACGGAGCGGTGCTGTCGTCTCGATCGTCTCATTATTGACGGAGTTCGACCAGTTGAACCCGATGAGTGAGGTCATCCCATCCCCGCGCGCAAAGAGTTTTGCTCCGATCAGAGTCCACAGGGCCGCGTAGGGGTTGTCATTTCCCATGTACACCGAGATCTTGAACTCGACATCCACTCCGAGCTTATGTAAGAGGTAGCCAAGGAGTACGGTCCCTGGGTTGATGTTCAACACTTGTTTGATTCCGTAGGTGGTGTAGTAGTGAAGGAACTCGTCTACCCACTTTAAGGCGTGCTCGTTCGGTTGGCCTACCCCTCCGAAGTAGCCGGTGATCGTCTCCGGGCCACCGAGGTGGATGTTTGACCCGTCGGTTCCCTTGGTGTCAAGCGTCTCCACGTAGCTTGCCCCCACGATTTGCATCGCTGCCGCTACGGCTAAGGTATCGCCGTTGTCCTTGACTTGTTCGGCCATGTTGCGCACGCGGATGAACCGGCCCGGCATCAGCTCGCCGTTTGCTATCGCCTGTTTTACCTCGGCGATCAGCCAGGGGAAAAACTGCAAGGCACTGATCTCAAGTGTGACAGCAAGCTCGTCCTTGAAGGTCATGGAATCGGCCTTGGGGCCAAGGATCTTGTGACGAAACTCATCGATGCTGATGAACGCGCCCCTATCGCGTTCACCTATTAGCCAGTTCAGGTCCGCAAGATAAGAGGAGTTTTGCGCCTTAAGCTGAGCCAATAGGTTATCCAACTTCCGGGCCTCCTGTGCCTTGCGGTTGATCTTCTCTGGCCCACCGTAAGTCTCCACGATCTCAAGAAGCCTGTTGATGATCTCATTTTGCGGATCGAGGATCAGATCGTTGATTTCCTTCAAGCTCTCTTCGCTTATCTTCAGCCTATCGCGCAAATCACTCATCGGTTCGCCCTCCTTTCAGGTAGTCGCGGGCCAATTTTCATGGGGCCGACTGCTTACTCGTATTCCTTAATCAGATCCTTAAACTTCTCGTCTTCACCCTTAAGCATATGGTAGCAGTGCTCGTCGGCCGGGAAAGCGCCTGCCTTGACGTCCTTGATGTACTCTTTCATCGCGTTTGTGATGACCTCGGCGACGTTGGCATATTTCTTGACGAATTTAGGAGTAAACGCCTGGAACTGGCCAATCATGTCGGAGACGATCAGAAGCTGTCCGTCGCAGTCTGGGCCCGCGCCGATACTCAACACCGGGATGGATAGTTTTCCCGTGATGAATCTCGCTACCTCCGGCGGAACTGCCTCCAACAACAACAGCTGTGCCCCAGCCTCCTCGATCGCCAACGCGTCTTCGATCAGAAGCCTGGCCGACTCGACCGTGCGCCCCTGGGCCTTGTGGCCGCCGAGTTGACCTGAGCTTTGCGGGGTAAGGCCGATGTGCCCGCAGACGACTATCCCGGCATCGAGGATCGCTCTTATCCGGCTTATAACCCGCACACCTCCCTCAAGCTTAATTGCATCAACTCCCGCCTCTTTTAGAAAACGCCCGGCGTTTAGCACGGCGCCTTCATCGCTTGCCTGGTAACTCATAAACGGCATGTCGCCAATGACAAAGGCGGTCGGTGCGGCACGCCGTACCGCTTCGCTGTGAACAATGCACTGGTCCATCGTCACCGGCACGGTGCCTTCGTAGCCATAGACGCACATACCCAATGAATCACCTACCAAGATCATGTCCATCGAAGCGGCCTCAGCGAATTGAGCAGTGGGGTAATCGTAGGCGGTGAGCCAGGAGATCTTCTCTCCCCTCTCCTTCATCGCGTAGAGGTCCAGGATCGTTACCTTGCGGCGTTTCTCCATCATTTATTCCTCCTTAAAAGCTTGATCGCAAGGATTGTAGGTAGTAAGAGCACCTCAGGACAACTCGACCCCGATCTCCTTTAGCAAAAGAGCGAGGCGATATAAGGGAAGGCCCATTACGTTGAAGTAATCTCCGATGATTTCCGCGACGAACAGTGCTGCCCGTCCCTGGATCGCGTAGGCTCCAGCCTTGCCCACATACTCACCGGTCTTGAGGTACGCCTCGATCTCCTCGCTGCTTAAGGGTCGGAAGCGAACGGTTGTTTTCTCAACGGTCTCTTTGTGCTCTCCACTTTCGGTCTTAAGAAGGTACAGCCCTGTGAGAACTACATGTTCGTGGTTGCTCAGCCGTTTAAGCATCTTTCTGGCTTCGGCACGAGAGCGCGGCTTTCCCAAGATGTCACCATCGAGGACGACCAACGTATCCGCTCCGATGATGATCCCTTCCTCTTGCCTCGCCACATTGTGTGCCTTATTGTGGGCGAGGGTGAGGACCTGCTCCTCAGGAGTCCCGCTCGCCTTTTCCTTGACATCGCTTGTGATCGAGATGAAGTCTGACGTGATCCGAGACAGTAACTCAATCCGACGTGGTGAGGCAGAGGCTAAGATGATCTTTTCACTCATGTTTCTCTGGGAGGAAGAAGAACTTAAGAGATAGGGCCTCACTGCTGGGGGAGGTTAGGGAAGGTGGTGCTGGTGTTTATGGTTTGGTAGTAGACGGTGAACGTCGCGTGCGGGTTGACCTGACGATGAAGGAGGATCACCCCGGCCGCAACCTCCCCGGATTTCAGGCGGCCTAGCCGAAGAAAACCTTCTGTCAACTCGATAAACGACGAGTCAAACCAGAAATCATAAATCGTTTGAGACTGCTGCACATGCAATTGCCAGGGAGAGAAGTTCGCCCCCGTCGGGGTAAGGGCCCATATCATCACCGCGCCCGTGCCAATGAGCGGCTCCAGATTGGAGAGAAGTTCGGCTCCAAAAGCGCCCTTCCGCACCCCTTCCTCCAACCGGACGAGGAGGAGGCGTAACTCCTCATCCTCGCTTGTGATGATGATTGTCCCTACCAAGCTTGGGTCAAGGCGAAGATGAGCGGCGACCAAGGCTGAGGAAAAATCACCGTGCGTCAAGGCATCTTCCAAGTCTGTAACGTCTTCAAGTGAAGCGACCTCAACCGCCTCCCTTGGCGATACTACGGAAGGAGTGGGAATGGGCGAAGTCGTTGGTGGGATGACCGCGGTCGGTTCGGCAAGATCAAAACGGGCTCGTTGCCCCTGATACACCACCCAGAAGGGCTGAGATGGATCGATATGCTCGCCCATGACCAGCAGCCCTTCACTCCCTGACCCATATGAAGAACCCTCTGGGTTGACCTGAAACCTTCCGGCCAGAAATCCCTCCCTGATCTCAACCCAGTCATTGGCGGTAGGGATGAAAGTGGGCCTTCCTACCTGTTCTACACTGATTTGATGCGGGAAGAAGTTGAAGGAATCAACAACCTGTTTGACGTTCGGATTGATGTACAGCGCATTGCTCCCCACATATAGGAGGAGGATTTGACGCAGCTTCTCGTTTCTTGTGATCCCACTGTCAAAAGCGCGCTCGTTGACGTAGACCATAAACAGGCGAAGCTCCTTCCCGCCCACATCTATGGTCAACGTCGCGAAGAGATCAGGGTCAAGGCCGGTCTGAGAAGCAATCTGCTCATGGGACTGGGCTAAAACGCTAATGCCCACGAGCAAAAAAAATAGGGAGGAAATAATCAATATCCTCCCTCTTACGCGCACTTGTATCACTAACGGTTCCCTTCGCTTTCGATGATGACTACAATAAATGCCTGCTAGCAACGAACTAGCAGCAGCCGCACCACCAGCCAGCAAACGCAAAGATCCAAAACGCCCAGAAGAAAGACAGTAACAACCAGCCCGATAGACACATAGTTACTTCACCTCCTTACAACGTTTACCATACCACAAACTAGCGACAAAGGCAAGTTGCCGATTTTGTGTACACCCTCAGAGAGAGGGGAGAGGCTCTTTATCTCACTTAGCGATAGGGCTTTTATAAGTGCTCATTCCAGTTGTTTGGAAGGATCACCCTCAAACGGACGGTAAGTTGGGATCAGCGTCTGCAAGGTGGAGATAATCATTCTTCTTCCCCCATCTATTGTGGCTTGGTGTAAACGCTCCAGGGCAAGCTCTACTTGTCCTTGCTCCGATGTCGTTTTTATTTGCTACGAATACCCGTTGATGTGACGTAACATCGGTGCCTTCTTCTGCGGTGAGCAATTCTTCGTAGAGTTTCTCCCCTGGCCGGGTGCCGGTGAATACGATGGGAATGTCTCGATCCGGTTCAAGTCCCTGAAACCGGATCAGCTCCCTCGCCAAATCCAGGATCTTCACCGGTTCTCCCATATCCAGCACAAATACCTCGCCTCCCTGTCCCATAGCAGCAGCCTGAAGGACCAGAAGGACCGCTTCTGCCGTGATCATGAAGTAGCGCCGCATCTGTGGATGCGTTACGGTCACCGGACCTCCGCGGCGAATCTGCTCCATAAACACAGGAAGCACACTCCCGCGACTACCTAAGACATTCCCGAACCGTACCGCGATGCAGCGCGTGGTGGTGCTTTTCCCTTTGTTAAGGGCGATCATCTCTCCCGCTCGCTTGGTCGCCCCGTAGATCGACGTGGGGTTCACGGCTTTGTCCGTGGAGATCAGAACGAAGCTCTCTGTTTCAGCTCGGCAGGCTTCTTCGATGGTGATCTGGGTCCCGAACACGTTGGTCTTCACGGCTTCTTCGGGGAACGCCTCCATAATGGGCACATGCTTGTAGGCCGCGGCATGGAAGACCACCTGGGGGCGGTACTGTTGGAAGATAGCGGCGATCCTCTCCCGATCGCGTACATCCCCCACGAGAATTTGCGCCTTGTCCCCGGGAAAGCGTCTCCGAAGCTCTTGTTCCAGGTTAAACAGCCCGGTCTCATCGATATCAAGAGCAAAGAGCTGTGCTGATCCAAAGCGCAGAGCCTGTCGACAGAGCTCAGAGCTAATGGAACCGGCCGCTCCAGTGATCAACACCGTCTTACCACGAAGAAAATGCTATATTGCTTGTGTGTCGATGGAAATTTGTTCCCGCCTTAAGAGATCCTCAGGCTGCACCTCTCGAATCTCGGAGACCTTAATCTCCCCGGTGTACAGTTCGCTGAAAAACGGGATGATCTCGATCTCTTGAACTCCACCTTTGCGGGCAAGGTCTACTGTGGTGCGAATAGTGCGGGAAGGTGCCGACGGCATGGCGATGATCACCGCTTCCACCTGTTTTGTGCGGATGAGATCCGCTAATCGCTCCTTGGGGCCGAGCACCGGCACCCCATGGATCAGGAGCCCCTTCTTCACAGGATCATCGTCCACAAACCCCACGGGCCAGAACCCGGTCTTCTTCTCGCGCAGGATCCCTCGCACAAGCTGCTCTCCTGCCTCGCCCGCTCCAACGATGAGCGTTCGTCGTCCCCCATTTCCCTGACTACCACGCGTACGTGTGAAGGCATGTCGAACGGCCCGCTTGGAAAGTCGAATGCCGCCGAGGCCGATCAATGTAAAGGCAAAATCTATCCCTAGAACGGAGCGTGGCATACCGGAAACTGCTGGCCAATGGCGAAGCAAGAAGAGGACAGCAGCAAAAGCAAGTGATCCAACACCACAGGCCAGGCCCGTGTTGTAGAGCTCTTCCATGCCCACATAAGCCCAACTGAAGCGGTACATGCGGAACAACACCAAAAGGGGGATCTTTAGAGCTAAGGCCAGCGGCAACGTCAAGAAGAACATGTCAAGGAAGCGCGAGGGAATATGCGCATCGAATCGTAGCAAGAACGCAAGGTACAACGAAAGTGCCAGCACAACTACATCAGCAAAAAGGAAGGCGAGCTTCCGCCAGATTCCTCGTCCCCCGCTCACTACGGTTATGATCCTCATTATGACCTTCTCATCCACGGTGTATCAGATCTCCAAGGATGTCCACCACTGTTTCAACCTCTTCCTTGGTGAGTCGGTTGTAGAACGGTAATGCGATTGTCCGTGAGGAAACCGCTTCCGTGATTGGAAAATCGCCCTTTTTTGTCCCTAGTGTTTCTTTGTAAAATGGCTGCAGGTGAATCGGTGCAAAGTAGTTGCGGCATCCAATCCCTCGCTGTTTGAGGCCATTTAAAATGCGATCGCGGTCCTTTTGAGTGAACGCTTCGTTCAGACGAACAACGTATACAAACCAGCTCATCTTAACGTTTTCCGCCATATATGGAGGCTCAACTCCCTCGATCTGCTGCAAAACCTTTGTGTACCACTTGGCCACCTGGGCGCGGGCGGCAATGATCTCCTCAATCCGGGAAAGCTGTGCTAGTCCCAATGCGGCTGACATCTCGTCCATGCGGTAGTTATAACCGAGGCGCACATGCTCCAGCCACTCACTGCCCTCCCCCACGCCCCTGGTTCGTCATGCTGTGGCAGAGGGCCGCAACCTGGGGATCGTCAGTTACAACCATACCACCCTCACCAGTGGTGATTTGCTTATTGGGGTAAAAGCCGAAGACAGCGGCCTTTCCAAACGAGCCGCAGAGGCGACCAGCAAGTTCCGATCCCAAAGCCTCAGCGGAATCCTCAATCAATAACAGGCCATGTTCTTGTGCTATCTTCTCAAGCGCTAGCCAATCGGCCGGATGACCGAAGACGTCCACCCCCAGGATCGCCTTCGTCTTGGGAGTAATTGCTTCCTTGATCCGTTCGGGATCGATGTTAAGGGTCTTTCGATCGATGTCTACAAGCACTGGCTTGGCCCCTTCAAAAAGGATGCAGTTTGCCGAGGCTATAAAGCTGAACGGTGTGGTGATCACCTCGTCGCCCGGTCCGATCCCCAACGCACGGATGATCAAATGAAGTGCGCTGGTGCCGCTGTTGGTCGCTACAGCATGATTTACGCCCGCGTATTCCGCGAGCTTCTTTTCGAACTCCTTCAGCTTGGGCCCAAGGCTGAGCTGCGGCGTTCTCAAAATCCCAGTAACTGCCTCGATCTCCCGCGCGGTGATATCCGGTTTTGCAAGTGGAATCTTCATTTGCTACTCCCATTCTCCTTCAAGCATACCCATCATTTCCATTTCAGCTTAAGTGATCCTTGAGCCACGAGGCGATATGCTCGACCCCAAGGCTTTTATCCTCGATTCGGAGCGTCAAGTCAACGATTTCTCCCCTTGCAACCTTCAGTCGAATATCGTTCTCTGCGAGGAAACGTTTCATCGTTTCCCAAGCGGTCCGTTTATTGCCGTCCACAAAGGGATGATTGAGAACTAGGGAGTGACCTAAGGCTGCCGCCTTGGTGAAGATATCAGGATAAAGATCCTTCCCATCGAAGGTGGCTCGAAGCCGATTAACTGCTGAGTCGAGCAATCCCCAGTCGCGGAGCCCGCCTGCTCCACCGAACTTATCCAAGATGCGCTCATGGATCAGCAACACCTGGTTAATTGCAAGATATCTCACAATTGAGCAAGGCGCTCCATCGCTTCACGATCCTCCTCTAGATCCTCATCCACTCGCTTCAAAAACTCCAGCCGCTCCTGTTCGCTTCGCCACCGCTCCAGCAAGAGATCGACCGCCTGACGCAGGAGCTCTGCCTGAGGTATCTTTGTTCCCTTAGAGAGCTTACGTAAGGCTTCGATCTGTCGTTCTTCCAGCTTAGCCGCATAGGTCTTGAGCACCGTCGGTCACCGTCCTGAAAATAATCTTATCATCGGGGAGTAGTATTAGCAAGCCTAAGCAAGTAAAGGTTTATCCGTCGCGTGCTCCACGATTAGCTGGACTAGAAACTCCTTGGTGGTGGCGTTAAAATCGTCGATCTACGTTCAGGGCTTTGGGATCGATACCCACAAAAACCAGCGTAGCCTTTCGAATAAGCTTGGGTTTAGCAAGCGGGATGTGTAAAGTTACTCCTTCCTCGCAGGCTTCCTGCCCACCCGATCTTTTGCAAAGGAGACAAGTTCCTCCGCGAGCTTGAGCGCACCTTCAGCGGCGTCGGGGTTGTAGACTAGGGATGCTTCCCGGCAAGGAGTTCGGATAGCGGGTGGCGATGTAGTACCCACCGAGCATGGACCACCGCTCAGCCCGTTTGGCGATTTCTGGAAAGTACTGGGAAGCCTCGCTACAGCGACGCTCCACCGAATGCCCGTCCCCAAAGAGATCTTTCACTCCCTCACCTAAGCCTTTCAAATCCATCAACGGGCCACATAAGCCTATTATTGATGAGGCAACTCTTCTCTTCTTTACCTTGCTCCCGATCCGCGTCTTCTCGATCAGTTTCATCACCTGTCTGCAACAGGCAGGCCGGTTGAAAGAAGTTCGCTGTAGAACCTCAGATGATCGTAGAGCTCATTTAACACCCAGTTTCATCGCCCACAGAGCTGATGACGGGGTCTGGGATCTAATAATCCTGGAAGATGAGCTGACGCTGGAACGGATTGCCGACTATGTTCGCGCATTCAGCCAAACGATGGGAGAATAATTGGACGGGCCCTACGAGTTGGCCTCAATGAATCAGTGACTTGATTATCTGCAATTAGCGGGCCACAAAGGGCGTGCGCTTACGCACGTCAGCCAGTCGCAGGGTCTCAAAGGTAGCTTGGATGTAATGCTCCCCGTCCCAATAGTCTGAGGCGGCCAAAGCTTCCAGATCGAATATCCGCTCCCAACTAGTGAGGAGGCCTGAGTGCCACGATTCCGGCAAGGGCCAAGCCCACCGGTCGGGGACGGCCGCCTCAAAACGCCGATACCACACCTCATCCTCTTCCTCACTGTAGGCCAGGTAGCCGCGGTTCAGGACGAAGTGCCAGGCGTCGAAATCGGAGAGCAGCACCTCGGCCGGCTCGAGCTCCAGTTCAAGGCGTACCCCACGGGTGCCCCGCGGCAGGTGACCCGACTGCCGCAGATCGGGACGGGGAATATGCCAGCCCCACCACGGGTAATGACCTCGGTAGCCAAGGATGCGTCGCTCCATCTGAGCACACACCCAGTCGTAGGCGTGACGGAATTCCCGAGGGACACAAGGCGGACCGACATATAGAACTCGCTCTGCTTCTAATCGGACCAAGAGCTCCACCGGCTGGATTGTCCACACTCGCATACTCGAAAAGCTTTCAGCCATCAGCTTGCGACCGTTGAACTCATTGCCCATTTACGATTCACGATCCCCAAAAAAACCAGCCCGCCTCCTTTTTTACCGAAAGCTGCCTGGCTAATCAGCGAGCTTCTCTCTGACAAACTCGAGGAACTCTCGCAGGGCCTCCTCAGGTTGATCGCTGATGTGGCTTTCTTTGCAGTCCTCACTCGTTTCCGAGCCGTTGTGAAAATGCTTGGGAAAGGTGCTAATATGCCGCCAGCGTTTGTGAGGAGCATTGTCGTGACGGTAGATAGTTCCATCAATCGCTTTCCGTTCCCAGTGAAAACTGTATCTGCCTTCCAACTTTAGCGAAAACCAAACCTCGATGAAACTATTCTCACGCAGAGTGATTTGTAATTCATTGGCATCTGTAACTTTAACATCTAACACAACCTTGTCGAATTCAACCTCTGCGATAGCTTTGAGCTTTTCAACATCGACGAGCCTCATCCCATTCCCTCAAGGAGATGAGAAAGTTGATCTCGTTTATACTCCAGGTGATCTAATCGCTGGAGGTCCCGCCAACTTTCCGCTTCTTCCAAGGTCCCATTCCGATACTGTCTTTCCATCTCTACTGCAGAAGCAACATGATATCGCGTGGCAATCTGGAATATTTCCACCTTAATTTCCCGTAATTTCTTTTCCAAGAAGGTCCGGAGTCCCTGCTCCAGGATACTCTCTTTGGAAGCCCCCAGTTCTCTTGCTAGCTTCTCAGCTAGTTCTTCCACTTTTGCGGGCATCTCAACCTCCTTCCTCACGCCAGAGAAACATCATGCCCCGCTCCTACTTTCCTAAAGAGGAGTTTAGTTTACCACCTGGATCTCGGTGACAGCAAGCAAGATGTGAAGATTTGTATAACAACGGCGACCCTCAACGTTCGATTCCGGACTTTGGACCCTGTACGTAGAACTTAGAACTGTTTCTCACCCATCACTCGTAACCGTTGTTTCCATCGATAAACTCAATTTTTGAAAGGAAAGGCTCAAGATTCTCCTTCTTCCCCGTGAAGAGATTATCGAGTACTCTGGTCCTCTGGCCCTCATTCGCCAATTCTTCAACCAGGTGTGAACCGATAAAACCAGCCCCACCGGTAACCAAATACAACTGAGACAATTAAATTCTCCTTTTGCACAGTATTACCAGACAGCCTTGGCGAGGCCATAACTTTCATTAGCAGGGAAGCGCGATCGGGTTATAAGGCAATCGCCTCTTCGTAAGCTAATACTTTACACTCCCCTGGAGTTCCTTGTCGGTTATGGCCTTCTCCGAGTCCGCCACTTATTGTGATCTACTACAAATAAGGTGCCTACAAATTCATCCTCTTTCACTTCCCGAAGCATCTTCCGCAAGACAGCGTGGACCTCATTAGATGAGCGGTAGGTCATCTTCAACACGATGACCCCCTGATAAGCTGATGGCAGAAATCTTCTAACATCACCGAAGTCCGAATCCCGTGTGATAAGCACGGCTTCCATCTCTTGAGCTTTATTGAGAACCTCGGGATCCTTCGCGCCCCGAAGCCCGATCTCCTTAACCGTTGTGACGTCCCATCCCTCATTTCGGAGGAACTCTACCGTTGAGTCAAAGGTGCACTCATCAGCTAGAAATTTGACCATTGGCTAAACCACATAGTTTTCTTCATTTTTCACTAGAGAGTTGGCATAGCGGATGCAGGCCAGGATGTCCTCCTCCCTTAAGTGGGAGTAGCATTTCTCTATAATCTCCTGAGGCGTCAACCCTTCCCCCAAGAGTTCTAGAACCATGTGCACGGGTATCCTTGTGCCCGCAATGACGGGCTTCCCGAAGCAGATTTCAGGATCAATGATGATTCGATCAGCAATCTTCACCATGTAAACCTTCTCCCTCGACCACACTTAAGCTTCATTATAATAAAAAAGCGCATTCGCGTTATAAGGCGATTGTCTCTTCGTAAGCCACTGCCTTCGCAGCATAGGCAAGAGCTGCTTGAATATCCTCACGAGACAGATGAGGATAAGCATCCAGCAGCTCTTCTTCAGTCGCTTCTCCGCTTAACTTCCTTAAGATCAACTCTACGGGTATCCGAGTTCCTTTGACCACTGGTTTACCCATCATCACCTTGGGATTGATCTCAATTCGATCTGCTAGTTCTCGCCCTTTCATTACTCCACCTCCACCTCTATCCCCTCTGGTGTCATCCAATCTCTATTAGACTATATCCGACGGCTTGCATCGTGCCAACTCAGAGTAAATTACTTCTTCCAGATACGCGGATAGCTTACCTGGACAGGCAGACTCTGAATAGCAGTGACCCATCTGGCGGTCCTGCTCTCTTGCTCCCGAGTGCAAATTCATAAAGAGCCTCCGCTGAATACCCTTGAGCTTGCTTCTGGGAGGAAAGCGGAGATTCGCCGAAGGCGAATTTGGTTGTTGTTCGTACGAGCTACATGAGCTCTGTCAGGAATAAACCCCTTAACGTCGGGGATAAACCCCGACGCTACGAAAAAACTGATGTAGCGTCGCACCTTGCCTACCTGTCGCGTCACCAGGGCAGACAGGTGTGCGACATTATCCCTGGCGCGACACAGCCGCCATCTCGCGGTGCGGTCTCGCGCCGACGACGTGAATCGTCTTCATTCCGGAACTACGCTGAAGTATTGTCTATTCCCCTTACCGAACCGGTAGATCCGGAAATGAGGATCGAACGTGAAGGCCCGCTCAATCCCCTCCCGCTCCATCACGGCGAAGCTAGTGGCATCAACCAGGGAGAAATCCTGATCGGAAAATCTTTTGATGATCTCACGCGCTTGGTTTAAGTCCTGTGACTCAACCTTGGTCATCTCGACGATCCCTGAACGCAGCCCATCCCAGAACTCTATCGCCATCCTTCTCCCCAGGCGGTTTCCTATGAGGAACCAACACTCAAGTAAAATATAATCCGTGGTCACCAATTGCTCCCTGATAAGCGATCCATAAAGGTTTCTAGCGTGGGGATAATTTCGATCGCTCTCGTCTGCCAAGGCATAGAAAGCAGAGGTATCAACGAAGATTTTCATCCCGGGAGATAGCCTCGCTTATGTAGCGATCGTGCTCTTCAGCTGCATCGCTGCTGCCACTCTTGCCCAACCCGACAATCCTAAAGAAGTCCTCTCGGGAGGTCTCTTTGCGCAGATAGTCCCTTGCTAGCCGGCGTAGGAGTTCAGCCAGTGAGATCCCCTTTGCCTCCGCCTCCCTCTTTAGCAACCGATGCTGCTCCGGCTCCAGATAGACTTGAGTCCGCTTTAAGGCCATCCTCTCTCACCCCTGTATAGCGACATCAACATTATAACACCGACATTGGTAGCTAGCAACTCCGACATGTTAATTCTCTCCGAGATTTGGGCAGTCTGTACTAGCGACATCTTTGCCAGATGCAGTATACGACCGGGCATACCTCTCCCGCTGGAGTTCCGAACTAATCCGACGCCAATAATCTCTCATACAGCACCAACAGCTTCTCGCTCTCCTTTTCCCAATTGTACTGTTCTAGCACCGCCTGCCGCTCGCTTTCAGTCCCAGGCGCAACGCCAAATCGCATCCGCG
>JAGLXM010000037.1 GCA_023132915.1 Candidatus Bipolaricaulota bacterium | reverse complement strand
TGGCCCCTGCGGCCCACCGCCGCTTCAAGAAGTTTGCTCCGCCTGTGCAAGAGAAAGTGAAAACAGAAGCAACAAGGCTGGCGCAAGGACCCTACAGCTCTGAGGAATTGAAGGGGCCTCTCAAGGGTTTGCACTCTTACAAGTTTTCCTTCAAAGGGACGACCTATCGCATAGCTTACCGGATCATTGAGGAAGAGAGCCTGGTCGAGATCGTGTTGGTGCGCCCGCGAGAGAACTTCTACGAACTGCTGCAACGGATCATTCAAAGATAAATCCCGCAATTCCCAGAATCCGGAATTGACTTGTATAGCTCAAAAAGCCTGTCTGATGATGCTTCCTAACCAACGGACCGCCCTGGATAGTGTTCTTGTGAGTGAATCCGTCTCTTGGTAGCTCAAGGAGACGATATAGCTATCCGGGAGGGCGTAATGGAGAAGATAGGCGAAGTCTATCCGCAGAGTTTTCCAGTGGACTGACAGACCCACGCTGCTCCAGTCTCGATTGGTCCCTGCTCGCAGCACAAGCGGGCCAAAACCGGTGTACTCGCAGCCCATCAGCACACAACTATAACAGGGGCCAGCAAACCTGCACCCCCAAACCGGAGTAGATGCATGTTCCTTGGTAACGAGAAGCTGGAAGGAGTGTTTCTACGCCCACCCCAGCAAAAGATTCCACGAATGGAACGGGAGACCAGCCGAGCCCGATCGAGAAAGAAGTCCCAGCGGAATCGTCATGGGGATCGAGCATCAGCCCTGCGCGGGCGTATAGGTAGGCTAAGCGAACCGCCCAGAGCTTGATGGAGGCTCCAAAGGAGAAGGCTGGATGTTCCGCAATCGTGAGCGTTTCGAAGTCTGTTACCGTAATTGCGGCGCTGACAGTTACTGACCCGAAGAGGACGTCCACGCCAATCCCTCCCCAACGAGTGACTTTGCCAAATACTGGTGGTGAAGTTTCCCAAAGCAAGTTCGCTTGTGAAACACCTGTTGTGACCCTCAGCAAGTCCGCGTGAGCTACGGGACAAACTGCAACGAGAAAGAGGATAACCCCGGCCACTAAAACCCGATCACGCATTATCCCTCTCTTCAGTGCCAGAAGTTTGTTTTGGCTTCTTACGCAGTATACCGAAAGGCGAAGTAGTTCCAAACGACTAGATAAACCTCCCCCTTAGTGCACAACTGCAGGGGTACAGGATCTTGGTGTGGGTATAGGGCTTAACGTGTCCCTGCGCAGGTATGGACTGGCTAGAGCTTGGACTGATCACGCGCCCAAGAATGCGGCAAAACATAGAAAGTAAACTACCCGCTCCCTCTATTTGCGTGTGCCATACATCTAAATCGGCGAGGGAATAAATCTGCGGCTCCTCAACACAAATGATATTTTGTTGAGCACTACCCAATACACCAGATCCAGGCAATCGCATGTTGCGCCGCTGAAAACAACTCGCATTCCCTGTTCTCCTATAAACAACCAAGATCTTTGGTCTTACTCGCCGTCTAG
>JAGLXM010000036.1 GCA_023132915.1 Candidatus Bipolaricaulota bacterium | reverse complement strand
TATCAAGATGGACCCTTCATGGAAGGAATCTAGGGAGGTAGACAAAGATGAAGATGACGCGATTATACAAGACGGCAAAGACACTCATGTGGGCTGTGGTTTTGGTCGGGTTGATCCCCTGTGGTTCTTACACGGCTCTTGCCAATCCTGGATTGACCCCATCTGCGAGCGGCAAGACGGCCTACGTCGACTTCTCCAACTTCCCAAGCGGAAGCACGATCAGACACGATCTCGTTTCATGGCAGGCGCAGGGCTGGAGTGACGGGGCACGGTGCCTGCAGCTTGTCCGCATGGGTGGGTACCTGGAAGTCGTGGTTGGTCTTCCGGAGAACGTCTCAACAGCGCGCCTCGCGATCACGCACCGCTCGGCCTACGCACCCGGCTGTATGGATAGTGGGTTTGCCCCGGTCACTACCACGATCAACGGATCAACCCTCACCCAGTACTACTCCCCACCAGCAGGCGTTCCCGGGTCGACCGGCTTTACAACAGACCGTTGGAACGTAACCGGTTGGCTCGTTCCGGGACGCAACTGCGTTCGCATCACGGCGGGAACCCTGTGTAGCGTCTACGAGGTGCAACGGCTCGAAATCTCGATCACTGCCACTACAAGTCGATTGATCGAGGACTATCAGATGACCCACAACATCGATGGCCTCCGGCCGATTGATAGCACGACCATATTCACCCCAAACGACCACCGGGCGGTCTGCTGGACGAAGGTCACTTCGGAAGCAATTGGCCAACGAATCGAGTGGCGGTTCTACGACCCTTCAGGTGCCCTGTACTACCAAGGCCAACGGCGTGCCGATCGCTACAACTGGGGATACATTGGCGTTGCGAATCGGCGCCCTTCGGACTTGCCTGGCCAATGGCGGGTGGATATCTACATCGCAGGGAGGTTCCAGGTGAGCGTGCCGTTCACGATCGGGACAATGAGGTGCTCGGTCAACGCGCCGCGCGTAACAGGAATCGAATTTCCCAGTGTTATCCTTGCGGATGGAGGCAAAATCACAAGCTATGTCTCGTTCTTCGATCCCAACGGCGACATCACCTCCGTGAGATTCGACGTAGTAAACGCGGTTCGCTTCACACCGTTCAGCTTTGAACCGGACATCAGCGGCAAAACCAGTGGCTCCTTCAGCTTCCGTATTTGGGCAACCATAAGGCAGAACGTGACCCTGAAGGTCACGCTGATCGATCGTTTAGGGAACAAGAGCGAACCGTACTACTTCAGCTTCAGAGCAATATGAGGAGGTAAGCCCATGAAGAAAAACGTTTGTCGAACAATCCTATTCTATTCGTTGATGGCGCTGATGATCGCTAGTGTCGTCCTATTCGGAAATACAGGTCAAGAGAAGGAAGAGCCACAGGTTAGCCCAGAAGTCGCAGCGGTCTACGCCGCTGTCCAGGCCGACCTGGTCAATAGCAACACGACGTTTGCCTTGGACCTCTATCGTGCCTTATCCCAAGAAGAGGGGAACCTCTTCTTCTCCCCCTACAGCATCTCCACAGCTCTCGCCATGACGTATACCGGTGCACGTGGGGAGACAGAGACCCAGATGAAGGAGACGCTCTGCTTCACGCTCCCTCAAAGCGTTCTCCATCCCGCGTTTCACGCATTAACAACCAAAGAAGAAACGGACAAGAGCAGCAACGCTCAGCTGAGCATCGCCAATGCGCTCTGGGGGCAGATCGGATACCCATTCATATCGGGCTTCCGCGATACACTCGCTGAATCCTACGATGCTCCGTTAAGGCTGACCGATTTCGCTGGCGCCACGGAGCAGGCTCGCAGGGATATCAACGATTGGGTCAGCGAGAAGACCGAGGGAAAGATCGAGAATCTGATGGTGCCGGGGACTATCAACCCCGACACACGCCTCGTCCTCGCCAACGCGATCTATTTCAAGGGAACGTGGAAGACACAATTCGATCCTGATGACACAAAGAAAGCCCCATTCTACATGCTAAACAAAACCGTTACAGTCCCCATGATGAACGTGAAAGAGCATTTTCTCTACATGGAGGGGACGAGCTACAAGGCGATCGAACTCCCTTACAAAGGGGATGAACTCGTCATGGACATCATCCTTCCCAACGCCGGGACATTTGAGGATTTTGAAATCGGTCTCGATACCGAGCGATTAGACTCGATCCTGGCTCAGCTATGTTTGAAGAAGGTCGTCTTGAGTATGCCGAAGTTCAAACTCACCTCGGAGTTCTCCCTTGC
>JAGLXM010000354.1 GCA_023132915.1 Candidatus Bipolaricaulota bacterium | reverse complement strand
ACGTTGATCCACGTCCCGATCATGTCGCAATCCTATCCTCACCTGGGCCGCTTCACAACCACGCGCGCGCCGGGTTTCAGGATTGTCTGATGGCCTTTCTGCTTCCCGCTATTCGTGTACCGAATGATTATCATTGCCTTGGCGAGCGCATCGTAGCCGTGCCCTGGCATCTATTCGCCACAAGCACCGGCTGAGCTCTCAGTGTGCAACCCGGAACGGTGGGGTCACACTGAGGAGGGCAAGAGAGAAGCTTTGACGCCGCTGAGTCATATCACTCGGGTTTCACCTCGAGGGGGAGAATCCTGTACAATAGGTGAGTAAGCGGGAGAGAATGAGGAAACACCGAATGCAAAGGCGGGAAGACAGTGGAAGCTGATTAAATCGTCTATTTGGAGATGAGCTATGAAACGGATTCACGTCACATCCAAGGAAGAAGTGCTGCGCATCTTAGGGGAGGCGCTGCCTGAGCTGCGAGAACGCTATGGGGTGAGGCGTCTGGCACTGTACGGTTCCTTTGCCCATGGCCAACCCGGGCCGGAGAGCGACGTGGATTTGCTGGTGGAGTTAGAGCGACCACTGGGCTTAGCCTTCGTCGATCTCGTGTATGACTTGGAGCGCAAACTTGGCCGCAAGGTGGAATTGCTTACCTTCGACACCTTGAAGTTCAACCAGGAACATCCACGCTACCAAGAGATCGCCCTTAACATCCAGCGGACATTGACCAATGTCGAAACCCCGACGAGATAAACACTATCTGGCGGATATCACCGAGGCGATAGGTCGCATTATCTCCTACACCAAGGATCTCACTTACGAGCAGTTCGTAAACCGCACGATGGTTCAGGATGCAGTCTTGCGCAACCTGCAGGTGATCGGTGAAGCAACCAAGAAGGTCTCACCGTCGCTATGCAATGCCAATTCTGACATACCCTGGCGCGAAATGGCGGGCACGCGGGATAAGATCGTTCGCGAATACTTCGGTATCAACTACCGGATCGTTTGGGAAGTTGCCCACCGAGACTTGCCGCAAATCCTGCCGCAGCTGGAGGTCATCTTGCAGCAGTTGGCAAATGGGGGGTATTGATCTGCAAATTGTAGAGCATTGCGCTGACATCCTTCTGTATAAACCGGTATTTATCCTGAGAGGGGGAGAATCCTGTACAATAAATGAGTAAACGGGAGAGGATGAGGAAAGACCGAATGCAAAGGAGTGGTTTACGTATCAGAAGAGGAAGGGCGAGGCCGTGAGGTTGTCAGTTAAACAGGCCCTCACAAGCCTATTTACGGCCCCGGAGGGAATGCTCATGGTTTTTTGTCTTGGCGGTTGCTGGCTATGGCTCTTGAAATCGGATAAGCGCAAAGGGGAATGGAAACTCCACAGGTAGTCCTTGACCTAGTCGATCGGTTCGAGTGCAATCGGGATGTCTATCGCTCCAACCAGTACAACGAAACCCAAGCGCGGCACGAATTCATCGATCCCCTCTTCATGGCGCTCGGCTGGGATGTCAATAACGAGAAGGGCTACGCGGAGGCGTACAAGGAGGTCATCCACGAGGACGCGATCAAGGTAGGTGGCGCGACCAAGGCACCGGACTACGCGTTCCGCATCGGCGGGGCGCGCAAGTTCTTCGTCGAGGCCAAACGGCCTGGGGTCAACATCAAGGAAGACGGCGACGCGGCGTACCAGCTGCGGCGCTACGCGTGGTCGGCGAAGCTGCCGCTGTCCATCCTCACCGACTTCGAGGAGTTCGCGGTGTACGATTGCCGGATCAAGCCGGCGAAGACCGACAAGGCGTCCACGAGTCGCGTGCTCTACCTGACTCTCGATAAATACGCCGAGAAGTGGGACGAGATCACATCGATCTTCTCACAAGAAGCGATCTGGAAGGGCTCGTTCGACAAGTACATCGAATCGACCAAGCGCAAGAAGGGGACCGCCGAGGTCGACACCGCGTTCTTGAAGGAGATCGAGGCCTGGCGTGACGTTCTCGCCCGCAACATTGCCCTCCGCAACGCGAAACTCTCAACCCGTGAGTTGAACTTCGCCGTACAGCGCACGATCGACCGGATCATCTTCTTACGCATCTGCGAGGACCGGGGGATCGAGGGATACGGCCAACTGATGGCGCTTCAGAACGGCACGGAGACTTACAAACGTGTGTGTCAGATCTTCCGCCGTGCAGACGAGCGCTACAACTCCGGGCTGTTCCACTTCCGGGTAGACAAGGACCGCACCGAGCCGCCCGATGGCCTCACCCTCAGCTTGACCGTCGATGACAAGGTGCTAAAAGAGGTCTTCAAAGACCTTTACTATCCGGATAGTCCGTATGAGTTTTCCGTCCTTCCTGCCGACATCCTCGGCCAGGTCTACGAGCAATTCCTCGGCAAGGTGATCCGGCTGACACCGGGCCATCGCGCCAAGGTCGAGGACAAGCCGGAGGTGAAGAAGGCCGGCGGCGTCTACTACACGCCCACCTACATCGTGGACTACATCGTAAAGCACACCGTGGGAAAGCTCCTCGGAAATAAGACTCCGAAACAGGTGGAAGAACTACGCATCTTAGATCCCGCTTGTGGCTCTGGCTCGTTTCTCTTGGGTGCTTACCAAACCCTTCTCGATTGGCACTTGAAGTGGTATGCCGAGCACGACGCAGAGAAGCACGCGAAAGGGCGTCAGCCGAAGGTCTTCCGCGGACCGGGCGGCGACTGGCGTCTGACCACCGCGGAGCGCAAGCGGATTCTCCTCAACAACATCTACGGCGTCGACATTGACACCCAGGCCGTCGAAGTGACAAAGCTCTCGCTCCTGCTTAAAGTCCTCGAAGGCGAGAACGCCGAGACGATCGGCCAGAGCCTCAGGCTCTTCCACGAGCGGGCGCTTCCCGATCTTGCCGACAACATCAAGTGCGGCAACTCCCTCATCGGCCCCGACTTCTACGAAGGGAAACAGCTCAGCCTGATCGACGAAGGAGAACGCTACCGGATCAACGCGTTCGACTGGAACGCCGAGTTTCCCGAGATCATGCAGGCCGGCGGCTTCGACGCCGTGATCGGGAATCCGCCGTATATCCGCGTCTCGAACGTTCCAGAGGCTATGCGTCCGTACCTCTACGAGTCCTACAACGTTGCACACCGCTTTGACATCTACGTCGCCTTTGTAGACAAGGGGTTCGATCTACTGAACAGCAAGGGCATCATGGGTTTCATCCTTCCGAACAAGTTCATGACGAGCGAATACGGTGCTCCTCTCAGGTCGAGGCTCTCAAGCGAAAGCGGGGTCCTTGAGGTGGTGGACTTCGAGGACTCCCAGGTCTTTCGTGGAGCGACTACCTACACGTGCCTCCTTTTCCTCTCAAAAGCTCCTCAGAACGAAGTGTCATATTCGATGGCCAAGGCCACGTCGGAATCAGAAGGGCTGAGTCTTCGCAGGACTGTCTCGGTTCAGGCTTCCAGTCTTACGGAGAAGCCGTGGCTCTTCCTCGATCCGGTTTCCGAGAAACTGCTCCGAAGGCTCAGAGGCCTACCTTCTCTTGGCGATCTTTGCGAGATTCGACATGGTCTACAAACGGGTGCCGATGCTGTCTTCCTGCTATGGAAGTCCGATGGGAAGTACGTATCCGAAGCCGAAGGAAATCCCTTTGAGTTGGAAGAAGGCGCGGTGCGACACGTTGTCAAAGGATCTGCGGATCTCGCTCGGTATCACATCAAGAACACCGGACGTTTCGTGTTGTTCCCATATCGGGGGCACGGCGAAGACCCGCAGCCACTGAGCGAAGCTGAGGTGAAAGCCGAGTATCCGAAAGCCTGGAGTTACCTCTGCCAACAGGCAACGAGGCTCAAGAAACGCAAGGTGCCTGTCTGGTATGCGTACAGACGACGCAACTACGATCTCAAGGATGGAGTGGAGCGGTTGTTGGTTCCATCAATCGGGACTCGAGCTTCGTTCGTGTGGGATCAGGAGGGGGAGTACCACTTCCTTGGCAGTGGGGGTGGTGGCGGAGGCGGATATGGACTGACACTTCGAGATGAACGTGCTGCCTCGCTGCGGTATCTCCTGGGTCTCTTGAATTCTCGACTCCTTGAATGGGTCATCCGCCTTGGCAATTCGCGCTTCTCGCATGGCTACTACTCCTACAATCGGCAGTACATCGAGCCTATCCCGATAAGAACTGTCGACCTCAATTACGTGGCAGACGCGAGACAGCATGAGAGGCTGATTGAACGTGTCGGTGAAATGATCGAGCTTCACAGGTCCTTGTCAGCTGTGAAGACGGCTCATGATAGGAAGCTCCTCCTGCGCCAGATCGACGCAACCGATAACCAGATCGACCAACTCGTCTACGACCTCTACGGCCTGACCGACGAAGAAATCCGGATGGTCGAGGCGGCAACGAAGTGAGTAGCCACTTAAGGTCATGAGTTGAGGGGTGTGTTCGCAGCAAACCTGAGGGTGTCAACCCTGTTTCTCGACTTCATCGAAGACCGGAATTGCAGTTGGCGTCTCCCAATTCCCCTTTTCTTCGTCGATAAGAACATTGAGATGTTCTCTTCAAACATGAACCGCAATTTAGCGCAGCCGCCCGGTTCGTTAACGAGTGTTCCACCGACTTGGATTCGATGCAGTACGCACTCTGCACAGACTACGCATCGTGTCACTCCAGACTCGGACACAGGAAGTTGGGAACAGCTTCTCGTAGGACGTACGCCTCGATACAATGTCCTTATATGGAGGTAGAGGACGAAACGTGAGTTCGGATTGCCAATAGTTTCGGACTTCTAGGAGGGCTATTGAGTGTGCCTGTAGTTGAGAGCTTAATTGTGCTAGCATCGCTAGCTGCCGGTTACGCCAGGGAGAAAATGCGTTGGTCAAAGGGTGATGCATCCGTCACCGCCACCCTGGTCGTATTCACAATGGCGGCTGTGCTTGCCGCGTTTGTGATACACAATCAACACCTATTCCTACTAGGCCTGCTCTTTCTCAGTTCCGCAGCGGATCCGCTCCATCGAGGGAGCGGTGGATACCTTGCTCAGCACCGCCTTACGACATGGATCGCCAGCGCCCTGGGTGGCAAGAAGCGAGAGGGCGTGGGACTTGAAGCTGATCTTGTCGATCTTGTATTTAAGCTGCTGTCACTTGGAATCTGGTTCTACGGCATTGTTTTGGTCTCCGATGGCCTCGTTTTCCGACTCATGACCGCTATCTTGTTATGTGCCGTTGTCAACAGCTTGTTCGAGATGGTGTTGAGAAGGCGCATCGATGTGTTCGACAAGAGCTACAGAGACGCCTATTCAACTACTGGACTCCTGGCAAGCTTTGTTGTGATTGCCGTGCTAAGTGCCTTTGCCGCAGCATCAGGCCAGTTAGCATGGATTCCCTGTGTCGGCTTCCTTGCGGCGTGGGCTTTCCACTTCTACCTTCTTCGAAGGTTTGTTGGCTCGACCAGGAGCTCAATACCCGTCGAAGACGGCACGTTTCTGCTAAAGCCGGAGGGATTCATAACCACAGGAAGTGCAGGACCTGCTGCCCACCGTCTGTCACTGCTGGTCTTCATGGGATATGCAAACGGACTGTTGAACACGTCGCCGCCAATGCTGCGCACCTTCTTGTTCACGGTGTCTGGCGTGTCTGGAGGGGTCATTGCTGTAGTGACAATGCTAGGAATCTTGCTTCTTCAGAGTACATGGGGCATTGGAATGCCCCGCCCCCTGTTCGCAAGAGGGCTTCAAGGATTCGCTCTGGCTTTCGTTGTACTACTGGGCGCAAGTCTTGCCGCAGCTCTCGTTCTCCCTAGTGGATTGCCAGATGTGGCACGCGGCGACACGACTGGCGGAATCCAGGCACTCCTTGCCCTCACGCTCCTGATGTATGTCCTAACGTCACTGCCGCACAATCTGGTGTATTTTCTGTCTCTAGTATGGGATGTCCTTCGTTACAGTTCGAAAACCTAGTATGAAGGGGGACGCATACCATGATCCCTCAAGGAGCAGCCTGAAATGGAGCCAGTGTCCCTCGAATTCAAGAGGCACCCATCACAAACGGCGCGCTTTCACAGATGTCCCTCGATTCCCTCTATCGACCTCAGGCTTGGAATAGAACCTCGACCCATCTAAACTGAGATAGCGGTGCTTGAGTCATGTTGCAGTTACTGGAGACACGCATGGAGGGTTCCCGCATGAAAGGATATCCACTGCTGGATGTCGTTGGTGATGAACGCAACGTGAAGGAACTGGAGCAACTTGGCATCCGAAGCACTCTGGATCTTCTGGCCGCATTACCAGACAGCGACGCGGTCAAAGACGTGGCGGATCGCGCCGGAATCGATTCGAAGACTCTCGCAGAGCACCTTGCGGTCTCCGACTTGGTCCGGATCTCCGGGATTGGCCCGATCACTGCGCACCATCTAGTTTCAGCTCTCGGCATCAAGAACATCTACGATCTGAGAAGAGCAGTCCCGGCGGATGTAACTGCGAAGCTTGGAAGGACTGCGGGACATGATGTCAGTCTGGAGGCAGTCGAAAGGTGGATAGCGCAAGCTAGCGCTCTACCTCTGATGACCGAACCTGCCTGGATTGACGAAGAACTCATGTCGCTAGTAGAAAGGCGACGGCAGGCCCGCAGGAAGGCGTTTCGGCGCATCAGCGTACCATGCTATGTACTAGTAGCCGCCATCATGGTCCTTTCTTCTGCACACGTTGCGGTGATTCTAGGCTATGGCTTCACGCGGTCCGGGCTACCGCAAGATCTAGCTCTCGGCCTAGGTTGGACCGTTTTTAGCCACCATCTCGGTGCTGACGGCACGCTTGTGCTAGGTTTCGTCTTGTCAGGCTGGTTCCTGAAGGCACTTGCTCGATGGATCCGATCGAAAACATCTCGGCCGATTGTCCGCAGGATGGCGATCGAGGAAAGAGTGCTCTGCAGTCACTGGCTCTTTGTGATGGCTGAGACGCAAACCAGACTTCGCTTTTACGTTCTGGGAGTCGTGCTTGGGGCCGGCATCGCCGTTGGAGCCTCCGTGTTAATAACTTGGGGGGACTCTGTTCTTAGTTCTTATGCAGTCATGCGGATCTTCGGGGACGTGTCCACTACTGCGGCTGCCTACGCACTCTCCAGCACCATCCTAGTCTCCACTTGGTCGGCAGTATGGTTATCAATCTTCCTCCGGCGTACGCGACACAGGGTTCGGAAGGAATCCCTTCACCCTGGTGCCATCCGAGGGCTCCTTGTTCTCCTGCTTCGCGATCTGCTTCTCACTGCCATTGGGGTACTTGCTTTCCTCCACGTGGGCTTTCTCATTGTGGATGCCGCCATGAGCATTCGGGAACACGAAACCCAATCCATAGAAGCAGTATACGACAAGGCGTTGCGGCGTGATCCTGCTCGATGGAACTTGGAGGCTTTCGTCACCCATGAAACAGAGACTCTTGAGATCTCAAGCAACATGTATCTTTATACAAACCTCGTGTCGCGCGGATTGCTGGAGGTCTTGTTGCATGGGTTCCTGCTGATCACCGCGGGATGGGTTGTTGTGGTTACCGTACGTATGGCCTTGCTCTTCGAAAACACCCTCAGTGTTCTCGTCCGAGTTGTCGCAACCATAGGGCTGTCCGTGGGGTTCCCGATTGCGCTTGAATCCTCTTTTCTTGGTAGTTTTCGGCTTCCTCTCACTGCTGGGGCATTCGTCGCGGCTACAGTCGCCCTGATCCTGGAGCTGATGAAGCCCCCGTCAGTCTCGCTAACCAGCTCTCAGGAACCTCGGAGAAATTCCGGGAACGTATACCATGATTCCTCAAGCGGTAGCCTTCAATAGGGACCATGTCCCTCGAAGTCAAGACGCACCCATCACAAACGGAGCACGCTTTCAGAGATGTCCTCGGAATCCCGCCGTATGCTTCCTCCGTTCGTGGGGAGTAGTGCTTCGTGAGGCCAGCTTGATGGATTTGATCGAACAGCTACATGGCTGTATGATGCCGTGCGCGAATAGCTAATATGAGGGAATAGAAGACACGATGAATCCGTTGGTAAGAGCCGAAGCGGGAGGTATGGGTTGGCGCTATTGTGCGATTTCGCACACTGATCATTGTTATGCCGCTTATACATATTCAGGAGGATATTTATAGATGGATAATCATGATAAGGTGAATCACATATTGGAAATCTTGGCACTCGATTCCATACGGGAAGCTATTGCAAATGACCTCAAGAATATTGGGAAAATCGCTCCTAACGAAGTCTGGAAGCTTGGCACTATAAAGCCAGGTAAGGACAAAATATGGAAACCGGAATATGCAGGTAGCTATTTCGTCCCCTCCAGAATGGCTATGTTGAACCCCCGACCTCAATCGCGATTCCTCCATAACACAATTACCATAGCAACGGAGACAACTCAATGGACAAGATCCACTGCGTACGACTTTAAGATTGTTCACAAAGAAAACAATCTTGTATCAATCAGAGATGATGTTGTTATAAACAATAATAAGCTTTCTCTTTTCTTAATGAGAAGAAGAGTTGGAGAGTTCGTGCCACTACCCCAATTCTTGAGAGACAAAGGTTTTCCTGTAGGGGAAAAGGGTATCCAAAAAGATGATCCCTTTTCCACAGTAGCTAATGGTGTGATTGTACAGAGAACACAAGGCAATATGAGCGTAATTCACCCTAAACTCCTTGCACAAAGGACATTAATTGACGATGAGGGAAAAATCATTTACCTAGGAATAGATGAAGAAACAGTACCGAGAAAGACGATTTTCGTAATCCGGATGCGAGCTGCTGAATTTGAAAACTTCCATCAGCTCTTTTCTCATCAGCGCTATAAACCAATCCTTTGGTATCATTCCTTTCCAACGGTATCAGATAGAATGTTAGCAATATGGGATGCGCCGCTTACTAGCAACTTGCTTTCAGAATTGGTGATCGATCCTAGAGGCAAAGCCAGGCTCTTCATCCCCAAGGAAAAAGCTAATTGGCAAGAATTTATGAACAGTCTTCTAAGACTCTGGCTAACTATTTTCGCTAGCAAAGGAAATGAATTGCTGGCCTTTTTCAAGGATAAGGACTGCTTGAATGATTATCTAGAAAAGAAAGAAAAAATCTTAAGGGCCTATTACTTAATTGAAGATTTCATGTTTGACTTGAAAAAGGGATAAATTCCGTGGACGCATATGATGATTCCTCAAGGAGCAGCCTGAGATCGGGCCTATGGCCCTCGAATTCTCATACTATCTTAAGGGATGACAGGAATAGAGTTGACAATCGCCGCTCTTCGACATACTCTGTTGCGGAGTTGCACAATAATCGTTAGGTGCCTTGTAATGAACACGAACAGCAGCCCGGTGGTTCAAAGAACGAGTTACGTAGGAGATACAACATGAGCATCGCTGACATGGTCGCGACACTTCTCGAAGGGCTTCAGCAGGTCGGCGAAAGCACGGACTGGCGAGGCCAACAGAACTGGGTCAAACTTGGCTCAGAGACCCACTGTTGGAGATGCGGTGGAGAGTTCGGTAAAGATATCGAGTCCGGTAGCCATGCTTGGCACCACATAATCCCGACTTCAGAAGGTGGTCCGGACACCGCGGATAACCGGTCTCTGCTTTGCGGCAACTGCCATAATGTTGTCCATAGATACTATTTGCCCACCAGTAAAATCGGTAAGAAACGCACTCGTGACGGTTCATGGCGGCGTGTTGCGAAGTTCGAGGAAGGTATTGAGATTAGCCAATCAATACCGGCTGCTGATGGCTCGCTTTCTTCCTGTCGCGATTGTGAAACGCAGGGCGTGATAGACGGCGTTTCTGAGGGCTACTGGGATGGTCAGGGGATGATGGTGTTTATGAAATGCCCTAAGTGCGGTCTCGGATTCGCAGTTCCCTTTATCGGCACAAACAACGCTCCGGAAGTGGATCTAAACGCGGTGTTTTTCGCACAAATGGAATCCAGCTTCGCTAACTCTACGGAAGATCTTCCACCTGCGCTCGCAGATAGAGTTCAATCATTCGGCAACACACTTGCCACGATGTTGCGCGATTTCACTAAGGAACTCACATCAGCCACAAAGAAAGCTCAAGAGTTGGGATTGACTGATCAAGAAACTGAAAGTCAGGCTGCCCCTATCCGAAAGAAGTATGTTGAAATGATCAAGTCCATATTGCCAGAAGCGGCGAACCTCGAAGAGGCCTGTAAAGCACACAAGCATTGACCTCGGCACCTAACAACAGCTTCAACTCGGACTGGCTTTTCCGCTGGCGCTCCAAAGCCAGCCGGTTAAGCTGGGCGTTGGCAGCCATACAATGTCGCTATGGAAACCGGGCTCAAGAAGATACTGGGAATTGGGAATTCCGGGGACGCATACCATAATTCCTCAAGGAGCAGCCTGAAATGAGGCTTGTATCACTCGAATTCCAGAGGAGGGCCGGCTTGCTGAAAGCACGAGCCCGGCTAATCATCCTGGATCTCTAGATCTGCCTTGACTGCTGACTTCCAAAGCTCACTGAAATGATTATAGTATACCTGGTAAATTCCCCTATCTGTCTTCCGTATCCTATATATAGGTGTGTTGGCACATGTCTCGCCGAATAGGTACGGTTCAACAAACATCACATCGTCAATGATGATCAGTGACATATACGGAAACGCCTCATACTCAGCTATCTTAAGTTGTCGTCTCTGTTCAGCGCTAAGGCGATCGCGGCAAAGTGCCTGTAGACCTCCGATATTGCCAGCCGCATCTTCTTTCAGAGTCCCAATACTATCCGGAGACATTGGATAATGCTCGTCGTGTGAGCGTTGACGGTAGAAGTCAAACCCCGTAGTAGTATCATCGCGCCGCAAGAATAGAAATCGGAAGGTGACATCTTGTCCTATTTTCTCTTGCACAAGGTGATAGAACCTTACGATATTAGTTTGCGCCATTAGGCATACACCCAGAAGGTTCACTTCCTCCCGAGCGCCTTCAAAAAGTTGCTGAATCTCCTTGTTAGCCTCTGCACGTCCCCGATAAACCATTTCCAACCCAAGCTGTTTTGCTGCTCCCAGCAGTTGGCCAGTAGCAGCCAATTCATTAGCAGCTGCGGACCACCTTTCTTGCATAGCCTTAACACCAGCCTCAAACCCGTTGATCTGATCGCTCCTCGCAACGACTTCCATGAGAAGCTCTAACTGCGAGGAGACTGATCGAATAGGCTCAACTACAAACCTATGAGAGACTGATGTCGCGAAACCTATACTACCCAGGATAGTCACTACCCACCCGGCAACTGACCCGACCAACGACGTGCCCGACGGGAGCGCAAGGATCAGCGAAACACCTGCGATGACGGTGGCAACTGAGACACCCAAGACCCCGACCCACGCGTTCTCTCTCACTAGTGGTCTCCTTTCAGCAATCCCTTCTGTAGGGTGAATTTGTTCATGTCAATTTCAGCTATTCTGTCTTCTAGGCGCTAGTCACAAGCCCTTCTGTTGGACGTGTACTGCTGCGGACCGTTTCAAAGTATATCTTAGTTCGTCCTTTGGGTCAATACTTTCTATAAGATCTTTCAAGGAGCCTTTCCTTGATCTCAAACGCTCTGCTCGTTATCTTAATGGATTCCATGGGACCCGTTTCGGATCTGGTCACGGCCTGATTGCGTCAGTATTCCCCGCGATCACATTGGCGACTTGGTGTATCAGATAGACAAGGTATATCTTATGAAACACATGCTATCCTTAGAAGCGGTCGCCGGTGGTGAGTAACTATACTGGAGTGCCTCATGCAATACTTGTAGACATATGATACACCAGTGCGAACAACTAATAGAGGCTTGTTCCGCATTTCCACATGGATTCGAACCACAGCACCAGGTCTTGCACGAACACCGGCGAAGTCTCGCGCGACATAACAAATGTACTCTCGGCCTTAAGATCTCGAAGATCTGGATGTGGCCACAGAAGGCCTAGAAGAGCTCTCTGCGAAGCAACCACGCTGAAATAGACGCTTGATTGCATCGGGATCCGCTTGATCTCAAGTTTCCCTATGTGGCCTTTCGCTTGGAGATTGCGCCAGAGGATGATTGTCTGATCGGGATCGAATTCAATATCGGCACAGGTGGATTGTAGGTTGTCCTGATAAAACAATAGAAGCCGGAGCTCTCGTATTCTAACGTTGGTGGCTTGAATGAAGGTATAGTAATATGCCGAAGTAAATGCAGCTATGATCATCTCATTTATCTCATCGTACGGGCTTATCCAGTCTTGAAACGCCTCCGGAAACGACTTGCTTATCAGCTCCCCTATAGCAAGGCTCCTTATCTCTTCGACGGCGCGCATCAGGTAATTTAGACCGCCAAGCAATGCTACGCCAACCAGGGACAGTGGAACATATAGTGGCACAATAGAAGACAAGCTAAATGCAATCGCAGACGCCAATCCAGCACCCAACGAGACATAGACACTAGCCTTCTCGATCTTTCGCCATTTAGACTTCGTTATCATGGAAACATCCTGATTTCGATTTTGCCCGTGCAAAGACATGCAGCCAATGTCTCGTCTTGCCTTCCGTTTGTCGAAAATCTAGTTCGGCAAATCCTGCAGCAAGGAGAAGTAGTTCAAGTTCAGAAGCTGTACAGAGCTGGACATAGCGCGGGTTCTCTCTGCCAAGTCTATCGTCTCGGATTACACCCGTACCTTCCTTAAGCGAAAGCAGAAGCAGTCCGTGTGGTCTCAATATCGCATTGAAGGATCTGAGAATTGTCAGCCAATCGTCCCGAGGGAGGTGAATGAGTGTGCAGATACAAAGTAGACCGTGAAATCTGCGATGTCCAAGGACTTCGCAATCGTAAATATTCAGGGGGCTGAAGTAAGGGCCGTAGGTTTCCCTGGCATGCTCAATCAGGGGCAAGGACTTATCGACACCAGTTGTCTGCAAGCCTTGGCTACGGAGGAAAGCTACGTCTGCGCCCGTACCACAGCCAAGATCCACCACCTGTCCCTGTCTTACTAGACTAACAAACTCCTGTAGTAGTGTTGCCAGCCCTTTGTCTCGGGCACCACTCTGCGTTTCCCAAAAACGCCTTGCGACCTCCGGCCTATCGTAGGTCAGAACCGTCTGCTTATATTGTCTACGGCTCAGCTGCTCAGTCATGGATTGATGCGTTGCCCTTGGAAGCACGGCGTTCCATACCTCGCTTTGCGGCAGCAAGCGTAGCCAAGAAAGATTCAGGCGTCTTGCTGGCACCACCAACTAATGCTCCCTCAGTTTCCTCGTAGCTGAAATAGTCCGCCGCGTTATCCCCAGAAACGCTCCCCCCATATATGAGAGGAATCGAGTTAGCGAGTGAAGAACCGACAAGCTCGGTGATGATTGCTCGAATGTGAGCGTGAAGTTCTGCTATTTCTGCACCCTCGGGAAGAGGTCGGTTGCTGCGCCAAGTGCTGATCGCCCAAACAGGTTCATAAGCTATAAGCAGTTGCTCACCATTTAAAACGCTTCCCAATCGATCAAAAGTCTCGGTGAGTTGACGCCGCAAAACATCGGCAGTCTTTCCGGCTTCTTTCTCTTCCTTACTATCTCCAATGCAAAGTATGGGTTTGGCACCTGCAGCAATTGCAGCTTCTGCCTTACGAGCTATGATATTGTCGTCTTCGTGGAAATACCGGCGCCGCTCGCTGTGACCCACAATCACGTAATCGCAACCGACCTCTCCAAGCATCGAACTTGTGACTTCCCCGATAAACGAACCGCTCTCAGCCTCCCACAGGATGTTCTGGGCCACCAAGCGCATTCCAGTGTCTCTCAATTCATTTGCCACGCCGACATAGGCAAACGGGTTCGGCGCTATACCGATAAGAAAAGGCCACTGCTTCTTCTGAATGCCCTGTGCGATTCTCTTGACTGCAACGACTGACTGTTTGTACGTCAGCTTTTCCTTCCAAATTGCCACAATAAGAGTCTCCCTTTTGCTCATGAACACTCACCTTACCTTAGGATAGTTCATTACTCACAGCTAGCCGAACGTCTTATCTCTGTTTCAGTAGTAGCAAAACATGGTCCAGTTACTCCACCCAGTAGCCGTCGCGGTCGAATTTCGACGGATCAAACGATAGCGCCGCTTCGAGCACAGCTAGAATCGCGTCCTTAGCTTCATCGCCCCAAGCTACAATCACTTCTTCGGCGTTTTCTAGAGCGAACTGGGTGAGTTTATGCGCTTCTCCCTCTCGCAAAACTGCGACGACAGTGTTCTTTGTTGGATCGAGAGCGGCATCAACATTACTGTAGATCCAACCACTGAAGACGTGGGGTGGATGGGGATGAGCTACGATCCGAAGACGCGCTCCAAAGACTACCTGTGGGGTGCCTGCCTCCCTTGGTAACCCTAGTTCGTCGATTTGCATGAGCTGCTCGAAGGGCGCTTCCAAAAGCCTCTGTCGAATCCTTTCAAGCACCTCACTTTCCCGCTCAAGAGAAGATGTTGCGTCGCGAGTCAGAAACACTCTCATTAGACCTCCTTTCGTACTGCCTTCTCGCGGCAGTAACCCTTTCCCTCCGACTGATGTCACCCGGGGAATGTATTCTTGCCATTATGATAAGGGATTTCATAGAATTGGTCGAGTTCGGTTGTGGAGGATTGTTGAGATGCCCACTTGTAAGTTCTGCAAGGCGTTTAGCGCTCCATGCGATTCGAGGAGCTGGTTTGACCGTGAACTACACGTCGATGGAGATCTAGTAGTGGTAGCTTCATTGGGTCCTATTGTCCCAGGCCACCTCCTCATACTTCCGCGACAGCACTATCAGGCTATGGCTCTGCTGCCGGAAGATCATTGGCAGCAACTTGAGCGGATGAAGCAAGGGGTTATTAAGGCCTGTGCAGGAGTCTACGGGATACGGCCTGTCCTCTTTGAGCATGGAACTGTCAACGTACTCAAGCGAGCTGGCAGCAGCATTGACCATGCTCATCTTCATGTAGTTCCTGCTGAGTTGGACCTGCTTGAGCACATCCGAAATCACGTGGAGATGAGACAGCTTCCCGAGTTTCGGGCACTGCGGCGCTTTGGCGAGGAAGACGCATCTTATCTTTACTTTCAGGATCGCCATGGCTTCCAATACGCTGGAAATGCATCAGGGCTTCCAAGTCAATTCGTAAGGCGGCTTGCTGCAGGGTGGCTTGGTTGCCAGGATGAGTGGGACTACACAATGTTTCCCAAACTTGACCTTGTTCGGGATACGATAAGACACTTTACGCCTTGGCCCCCCCAGAGCGCTAAAAAAAGGGAAGCGGGTGATCGGGATGGATCCCTCAATAGGCAAACAGCCGCCATTAATCTACTTCGCACGGGCCATAGACGGGCTTGATCCAGAGGAAATCAAAACACTTGCCGAACAAGTGGGCCGAGAACTTGCTGCAGCAGGTATGCAAATGGTCGATCCGTATGTAGAACTGCCGCAAAATGTCAGCACTTGCTCATTAGATACGTTACCGGATCTAGTTACCCGTGACCTCGCACTCCTCAAGGAAGTCAACGGCGTCCTGATGGATCTATCATTAGTCGGCAGGAGCTACGTGGGCTGCATATGTGAACTGGTATACGCATCCTTGTGGCGCATTCCAGTTGCAGTATATGTTGGCGACTCGGGAATAGAATCAAGGCCTTGGCTGCGCTATCATGCGGCTCATGTATCGAAATACAGATCAGAAGCGATTAACTATCTTCAATCGCGGCTTGTCTAGGGAGGGTCTTGTGGAAGCAAAGGAGTCTGCCATCGGGTTCTGCGGGTGAGAAGGTTATATCCGTCATATTATGTAGTAATTCCGGTGACATCGCTGAAAGTGCGCGCCGTGTCAAGCGTGTCCTCGGGGTCTGAGCTTCATTCTTGGCATCCACAAGAAGAACGATTCGGCGCAGGCGATGAGAAACGAGACTTGGGGACAATTGTTGGACAGGACTATCCCACAATCGCTCTCACGGCTAAGTGTGTTACCGACACACTGAACGCCCGAGGATTTTGAGGCTACCACACGGTGGGAAAACCCGTCGGGTACAAGCCCCGACGCTACGCGTAACTCCGGGGGCGCATACCATGGGGGGAACCTGTGGACACATGCCCATTTCGGCGACGAAACACGCTGCGGACAGCCGCTTCATGATGCCCCTTGGATCATCATTCCTACGTTCTCATTGTCGATCGAAGAAACCGAGGAAATCATACAGTGCCTGTGGATCCACACCTCCTACCAGGATGTCTCCGTTGGAAACCGCCTCGTGCGGGTCAAGCTTCCCTAGAACCACGTTCTTCCACACCAGGGATTCGGTGATAACCATGAAGGCTGGGTCCTCTGCGATTCGTGGTTGGACCTCCAATACGCCGCGGCGAAGGTGCATGGCATAGCTAGCAGGCTGTGTGGTCCCGCAAAGATCGGTCAAGTGAAGGCCGACAAGGATGTCCTCATCTAGACATGCGGACGCGTTGAGCGATACCGCCTGGATTCCGAACAGGGTATCCATCGGCATGTACCGCACGAGATTGTCGTCAACTCGGTCGAATCCGACCATCCCAATCGCGATCTGACCTGTCTCTTCGAGGTACTCGGATAGGAGGTAGTTGCGGGATTGGGCGTTGTATGTTGTTTCAGCCAGCGACAGCATCGCTGCGTGCCGTATGCCGAGCGCCCCGACATGCTCCGGATCGAGCACGAGCACGTAGTCCGCGAGATCGAGAGCCCATGCCGCATTCCCTTCGTCCAACACCTCTTGAGCTTTGGTTGCTAGATGGGTGACCCCTCCGACCAAGTCGGCCATGTTCTGGGCCTGCTCGGTGAGAGGCATCGGGAACATGTCCCTGCATTCGCCGGTGAACCAGCCAAGGTATTGCAAGAAGATCTGGAAGATGTCTCGATCGATTTGGCCGAAGTACTCCTGCAGATAGGGGTTGTCAGCGAGATGGGGCGGGAGCTCGATGAGTTCGATGATCTTGTCCGCCGTCAATCCCTGGTTCATGTAGCGCACCGTTTGGTCATGGACGTACTGGAGGCCGTCGCGGTAGTCGGTGAGGATACTACTGACGTTTTCGGCACCGACGATGGGTTGACCGCCGTGAATCAG
>JAGLXM010000353.1 GCA_023132915.1 Candidatus Bipolaricaulota bacterium | reverse complement strand
CACAACGCGGAGCCGGTCGCGCTTGCCGAGGCCCCAGTGGTCCAAGAGGAGGTCAAAGCACATCTAGGGCACGATTTTCGGAATGTCTCCCTCGAAGAGAAAAAGCGCCTCATCGAGTCATACAACCGGATACTCCTCTCATCAAGCAATAGGATCGTCTCCACAAACGTTCGCTACACCGACTCGTTCCGCGAGGTCACCTTCGCCAACTCGGAGGGGACGTTCATCGTCCAGGAGATCCCGGATCTGACCCTACTTCTGGTGGCGGTGGCAAGCGACGGTCCAACGAACATTCAGCAGGGGTTCGAGACGTTCGGGGAAGCCGGCGGGTTTGAGGTTGCCCTCGATCGGGAGGAGGACGCGGCAAATGCCGCCAAGCGGGCGGTCGACCTACTTAATGCCCGACCAGTTAAAGGTGGCAAGTACACTGTCATTCTCGACCCTGGCCTCGCTGGGGTCTTCATTCACGAGGCGTTCGGCCACTTCTGCGAGGCCGACTTCCTGTTCAAAAACGAGCGGCTGGCGAAGATCATGACGATCGGAACTCAATTCGGAAAGGCCGACTTAAACGTGGTCGACGAGGGATACATCCCCGGACTGCGCGGAAACACACCGTATGACGACGAAGGTGTGACGCGGAGGAAGACCTACCTGATCAAAAACGGCGTGCTTAAAAGCCTGCTTCACTCACGCGAGACGGCGAACAAGATGGGGGCCACTCCAACTGGAAATGCCCGCGCCATCTCCTATGAGCATGCGCCGATTGTCCGCATGACCAACACCTACATCGAGGCGGGTCATCACACTCTTAGCGAGATGATTGCCAAGATCGATCGCGGCGTATACGCGGTCAAGGCCTATGGAGGGCAGACGATGTTCGAGCAGTTCACCTTCTCCGCAGCCTACGGGTACGAGATCGTCGATGGGAAATTGGGAGAGATGCTCAAGGATGTTGTGCTAACCGGAAATCTCTTTGAAACCCTGCGGTCGATTGACATGATCGGGGACGACCGAACGCTCTTCGGCGGATCCGGGGGATGCGGGAAAGGCGGACAGTTTCCTCTTCCCGTAACGGACGGCTCGCCACACATCCGAATCCAGAACGTAACGATAGGAGGGAAGTGATGGACGCCCTGCTTAAAATGCTCGACGGAAAGATTGACCAAGCTGAGTTATTCCACCTGTGTAGTCGGACCACCCCCATCGAGTTTCGCTGTGGAAAGCTTGAGTCGATCAAGGATAAACAGATCGAGGGAGTAGCGCTGCGGGTGATCGACAACGGCCGCCTCGGCTTTGCTACTACAACCGATGTGAACGACCCATCCGGGTTGATCGATGCGGCGATCGCTGCTGCTGCCTTTGGCGAGGAGGTCTCATTCACCTTCCCCAGCAAGAGGGAAAGTAAAGCCCCGCAGGTGTACGATGCGTCGGTCGCCAACGTCTCCGAAGAGGCACTGATCGAGATCGGAGAGGAAGCGATCGCCCTGATTCGCACCGCAGATTCACAGGCCGAGATTAACGTATCCATCGCGAAGAGTGTGGAGAAAGTGGCGATTGAAAACACCTCCGGGTTAAAGCTCGAGGAAGAGCGAACTACGGTCTTTGTCTCAATCGAGGTTGAGAAAGTACGCGAGGGGGACATCTTCCTCCTAAGTGACGAGACGCAAGTGCGCCACCTGGAAGATTTAAACCCAGGGAAACTGGTCGACCGCTTAGAAGAGCAATTGCGCCTTGGAAAGACGATCGTGCCCGCGCCATCGCGGAAGCTCCCCGTGGTATTTACCCCCAATGGCGCAATAGCTCTACTGCTTCCGCTCATCGTCGGGTTCAACGGTAAGTCGGTCTACCTGGGAACCTCCCCTTTAAAGGGACGGATCGGTGATACCGTACTCGACCCCCGTCTCTCGATCGCAGACGACGGAACATTGGTTAAGGCACCGGGAAGCGGGGCGTTTGACGATGAGGGAACCCCAACTTCGTCTACAGCCCTCGTGACTGAGGGTGTCCTGCAAGGGTTCCTCTACGACCTGCGTACCGCGGCCCTCGCCGGGGCAAAGCCGACTGGAAACGGGTACAAAGGGGGTCTTTTCGGAGGCGGTGGGTTCCGCAGCCTCCCCGGGGTGGGGATGAGCAACGTGATCGTTGGGAAAGGGGCAACCCCTCAGGCGCGGATCATCGCCGGGATCGAGGAGGGGCTCCTGGTAGAGGCTGTCCTTGGGCTGGGACAGGGAAACGTCGCTTCCGGGGAGTTCTCCAACAACGTGGCAGTGGCGTTCAAGATCGAGGACGGAAAGATCGTCGGCCGCGTGAAGAACACGATGATCGCCGGAAACACCTACAACCTGCTAAAGGACCACCTAATCGCTCTTAGTGACAGTGCACGATGGGTGCATGGGACGTTCAACACTCCCACTATCGCTGTCGATGCGGTGAGCGTGGTCGGCCAGAGTAACTAACCGATAAAACCCGCTTTTACAAAAGGAAAATCCCAAAAGCTTTTTGGGGGCTTGACAACATAACAGTGTTATGTTATACTACTGACTCGGCAAATATTCAGGAGGTGAGTTACGTGTACTTATCGACCTACGAGATCGAGAGGTTAGCTAAGATGAAACACGAGGAACTGCTAAGAATGGCGAGGAGGAAGAGGATATTTAAACTACACCGACAACGAGAACAGGTGAAAGACTACCGCTCGTCCGCCCTGGAAGCCTTTCATTTTTTCCTTAAAAGAAAAATCCCGGGAACCTTATCGTAACAGTGTGTTGTTTCCTAAGGAGAAGGAGGCACGTGTGGACGAGGAAAAACTGATCTCGAAAAAGGAGGTCCTCGAGGAGATGGGGATCTCCTATGGCCAGCTCTACCGCTGGAAGCGCAAAGGATTGATCCCGGAGAGCTGGTTCATCCGCCGCTCGACCTTCACTGGGCAGGAGACCTTCTTCCCACAAGAGAAGATCCTCGAGCGAATTGAGCGGATCAAGGATTTAAAGGATGACCATCCCTTGGACGATCTGGCAATGCTTATCACCAAGCGAGTGAACGCAAAGCTAGAGGTCGCCTTCTCGAAGCTGCGACAGTTGGGATGGTTGGACGAACACCTGGCGGAGGTCTGTGGCCTTGAAAAGGACAAAGAGGGAGTTCTTTCCATGAAAGAGGCGCTCTGTCTTGGAGTCCTGCGTAACCTGGAGGGTAAAGCCAGAGATGAAGAGATGGATCTTGTCAGGAGGACTCTTGAGAGGGCGCTTGTCAAAAAGCCATTCGAACAAATACGAGAGGAGAAGCTTGTCCTGTATCTTTTGCGCAAGCGCCTCTCCGCCGCCGGTATCTCGGCTGAGATCAGCTTGGCAATAGTAGCTACCGATGCGGCAACATTCGATCCAGAGATAGAAGTGGTGCAAGCCGTCGATCTGGAAACAGTTCTTGAACGGATCAAGCTTGACCTTGCAAAGGAGGAGTGATGAACGATAAGCAAAACTCTGTAAAGATCTCTGGTGCGGGGACGATCGGCGGTGGCACCTACGATCGGGTGTCTATCTCCGGGGCAGGGAAGGTCACCGGTGACCTCATCGCCGAGGAACTCAAGATCTCCGGCACAGGAAAGATTCAAGGCCGAGCGCAGGTAACGCAGATCGTCACCTCGGGGAGCGCAAACTTCACTGATACCATCGTCGCTGAGGAGATGAGGGTAAGCGGGAGCGCGCGCGTTGACGGCCGGGCCGAGGTAAAAGAACTCAAGTGCTCAGGAACCTTTAAGGTCGCTCGTGGCATAGCTTCCGAGTACGTAAAGGTAAGCGGGGTCCTGCGCGTTGGAGCTGACGTTGAGGCGGATATCTTCAAGGCAAGCGGCGGCTTTCACATCGAAGGGCTCCTCTCCGCCGACCGGATCGAGGTTCGTTTAGGGGGACGCTGTCAGGCAAAAGAAATCGGCGGGGAGAAAATTGAAGTCCGCCGGGGCGGCTTCAAGCAGAAGGGCATTATTCTGGACGGCCTGATCAAGATGCTTGCCGGCGGTGGGGCAGCGGAACTGCAGGCAAGCCAGATTGAGGGGGATGAGATCTACCTCGAGTACACGACCGCCGATATAGTGCGCGGTAAGCACATCCAGATCGGTCCCGGTTGTCACATCGGCACAGTCGAATACGAAGAGTCGCTTGAGGTGCACTCAAACGCCAA
>JAGLXM010000352.1 GCA_023132915.1 Candidatus Bipolaricaulota bacterium | reverse complement strand
AGGGGCATCGCTGGGTAGCTAAGTTCAGTTTTGGATAAGAGCTGAAGGCATCTAAGCACGAAGCCGTCCTCAAGACGAGGTCTCCATATTAGGCCCCTCCGAGACTAGGAGGTTGATAGGCCGCAGGTGTAAGCGCAGTAATGCGTTCAGCCGAGCGGTACTAATAGGCCGAATGCTTGCATGGTACACACCCTGTTCACTTGTCTTAAGGACAAAAATTATTTTAAGATTCCAGGTGGCAGATAGCGGAGGGGGTATACCCGTTCCCATCCCGAACACGGCAGTTAAGCCCTCCAGCGCCGATGGTACTAACTTCGCAAGGAGTTGGGAGAGTAGGTCGTTGCCTGGTTTTTTGTTTCATTGCTCTTCTAGTAGTGTCTGCTATAGAATTAACCTCATGGACTGGCTCTTTCCTAAGACCAACCCCCCTTCAGATTCCGGTGTTCGTGTTACGCTTGTCGGTATTGTCATCAACGTTCTTCTACTTGCAGCGAAGCTGATCGCCGGTTTCTTGACCGGCTCAGTTGCTCTTGTCGCCGATGGAATCCATTCGGGGTCGGATATGGCGACCGATCTGGTAGTTCTGGGCGCAATCCGGCTGGGAGCCCGCAAACCAGACGCGAGTCACCCCTATGGACACGGCCGCTACGAGACCCTTGCTGGTGGGTTACTGGCAGTTACCCTGATCGTGGTAGGCCTATTCATCGCCTGGAAAGCTGGCCGAGCCCTCTATGCCCATCAACGCAGCTTTCCAGGCTTGGCTGTTCTCGTTGTTGCCGCATGTTCAATTCTGACAAAAGAGTGGATCTACCGCAAAACGGCTCGCGTCGCCCGCCGCGTCAGAAGCACCGCCCTACACGCAAACGCCTGGCACCATCGCTCCGATGCCCTTTCCTCTGTTGCCGTACTTCTCGGTGGAGTTGTCGGGCTGTGTGGGTGGGGGTACGCAGATCAGGTTGCCGGACTCCTTGTCGGATTGATGGTGGTCTCATCCGGTGGAAAGACCTTGTTCAACGTCCTTCATGAACTGACCGAGGGGGCTCTTTCACCCGCACAGCTACACACGATCAACGCTGCCATTAAGCAGGTAGACCAGGTCCGCGGATGGCACCAACTTCGCACCCGACAGGTAGGAAGGGAGATCTTCCTCGACCTTCACGTCCTTGTCGATCCGGATCTTACCCTCTTGGAAGGGCATCGCATCTCGATGCAGGTCGAAGAAGTATTGCAGGCTGCGTGCAAGAGGCCGGTGAACGTGATGGTACACGTCGAGCCCGATACCCCAGAACTCGCCGCGCACCACAAGGATTGCTAGAGATCAAGACTACCCTGTTCCAGGGCGAGGAGTCGCTCCTTGAGAGGGAGTTCGCCACCGTAGCCGACAAGGGAGCCATCTTTTCCGATCACTCGATGACAGGGAATAACTATAGGAATAGGATTTGCGCCAACTGCTCCACCGACCGCCCTGGTAGCATGTGACCGGCCGATCGCCACGGCGATCTCCCCGTAGGACATAGTCTTGCCATAGGGAATCTGTGATAACGTGTTCCACACCGACATCTGAAATGGAGTCCCTTGGAAGTCGAGAGTACAGGAGAACGATTCCCGTTGCCCCGCCAAGTACTCGTGAAGTTCCTGCAAGATATGGGCATTGCGGCGATCATCCGGGATAACTCTGACCCTCAGACGACTGCTTAGCTCAGCAAGGAGGGTACCGTGAAGATCGATACGACAGACACCCACCGCCGAAGAAAGGACAGCGAACTGCCACCCTTCCCAACAGATCACACTCCCGTACAGTCGTCTCGTCAAAGGCCTACCCTCCCTCTCTCGGTAGTTACAGCGTAATGAGTTGAGGCAGGAAGGTCAATGTGGAGACTCTCCTTCCTTAAAGTGAAGTACGTGATAGATTTCGATTTGCGGAAGCGGATTCCTTTTCCAGCAATCAGCGGCTGCTCCCTGCTTTTCACATAGATGAGAAAGAAACTTCGCTGGGTCGGGATAGGCTTCCCATATATGGGGTAGATAGGTTGACAGAGCAGCCTCCGTGGTGAGGATCACTCCATCTGCTCCTGGGTGAAGTTTCTCGAGCAGATCGTCAGGGCCCTCAAACTTGAGCACTTGTGGAACATCAAGCACGCTGATCTCGATGCGGATGGCATCAAGTTCCCCTATCGTAACCGGTGAGAAACGTTCATCACCGGTGGCAGCGAGCACAGCGTTTCGCCGCACATTTTTGACGAGCGGCTCGTGAGACTGGAAGTCGTCGATCATACAGCCCCGAAGTTGTTCCCCTTTGAACAAACTGACAAAGCACGCGGCGTGTTGATTGAGACGCTCGGAAACGTGAGAAGAATCAACAACCATGGAGGACCCGCCGCTGAGCACTGCTTCGAGGTGCCGCCGGGCGAGTCGCAGCAGCTCGTGTTGATCCTCCTCAGAAAGGACTATAGGCTCAAAGGAGATCGGCTCAGTCGCCGCTCCATTGTCCCCACGCTGCAGCGCACCGCTCAAGGCGAGCAAGAGGATGGACGCGAAAAGTACTCCGACAAACAATTGTTGATTCATCGTGACCCTCCTTTTGGGAAACGATACGCGGTATCGCTATTGCGAGCAATCCGAGGCTGATTGGAAGTCGGACTAGAACATGGTAAGGATTGCGATAGCGTGAAATAAGCTGGTCGTCTAGATTGTTTGAGGATTTCTCCTTTGCGAAAGAGTAGACGGGTCTACTTGATTCCACCGGACTCTACTGACTATAGTATTGCTAGCAGGAAGAGGCGAGTCCGGTCAGATGGGGTGCGCAGAAACGGCTGGTGGATGCGAAAGACCGCGAAATGCCATTTAGCAAGCACTCCCGACACACAGCGGACGACTAGGCGAAACCCGATTAAGTTAAGGAGGTTCCTACGAAGATGTCCCTCTACGAATACGAATTAGGAAGAGCGGCCGACATTCTCGTCCGAGAGCTATTCAAGCTCAAACCAGGAGAGACATTTGTCATCACGGCGGATACAGAGAGCGACTCGCGCGTGGTAGATGCAACGGCCCGAGCTGCTTTCGCGGCGGATGCAAAGCCGATGGTGATCTGGCTCGCATCGCCTTTGGGTGTTGGAATGGCGGCCGACCCGATGCTGCCCATCGAATCCCTGACCGGAGCACTGATAGGGGCCGATGCGTGGGTCGAGTTCAACAACCAATGGCTGCTGTATTCGACGCCCTACGAGCGCGTCGTGAAGGAGAATACGAAACTTCGGTATCTGAACCTCGTGGGCATGGATGTGGACATGATGGTACGCCTAATCGGTCGTGTGGATTATCCGGCACTGACTGAGTTCCTGAAGAAGGTCTACGAACTGACCAAGGCCGCCAAGCACATACGTTGGACCACTCCTGCGGGAACCGACGTGGAATTCGACATGTCCTCTGATCCCAATTACCTGCTCGGCTGGGATGCCGGCTACGCCGACAAGCCTGGCGTGTTCATGCTTGGTGGTCAAGTCGGTTGGCCGCCCGTCTTGGAATCGATTAACGGGATCATCATCTTCGACGGCTCGATCAGCCCTCCGTGCGGACGACTGGACGCTCCTGTCCGTCTGACCGTCAAGCAGGGCAAGGTGGTAAAGATCGAGGGAGAAGGGCAGGCAAAGGAGTTTGAACAGTGGCTCGCGAGCTTCGATGATCCGCGGATGTTCCACATCGCACACGTGTGTTGGGGCTTTCATCCCGGTGCCAAGCTGACGGGGAACGTCGTGGAAGACGAGCGGGTTTGGGGCGCAACCGAGTGGGGCCTCGGCAATATCGGGTCTTGCGTGATTGCGCCCGACGGGGTACCAGCGGCGTCCCACACGGACGGCGTCTGTCTCAATACGTCCGCCTGGCTGGACGGAAAACAGATGCTCGATGAAGGGCGCGTCGTCGATGAAGAGCTTGCGGTACTCGCAGCGAAGCTGGGGAAGGCCTAGGCCGATGATCGTGCAAAACCTCTATGGGTTGAACTTTTCCCCCGGAGCGGAATAGAAGGTCTCGCTATGGAGAAGAGGATCCTCTATATCAACCCCGTCCGGGATGACGATCCGCAGGAGATGGCGATTCTCACTCGAGTCGTGGATGCCCAGACACAACTTGAGTACCGATCCTTGAGGACAGGCCCGGAACATCTGCAGTACAAGATCTACCGCGCCGCCATCCTGATGCAACTTCTGGCCATGATCAAACAGGCCGAGAACGAAGGCTTTGATGCGGTTATTGTGGGTTGTTTCTTGGATCCGGGACTTGAGGAAGGCCGAGAGATCACCGAGAACACCCTGGTCGTGGGTCCTGGTGAAGCG
>JAGLXM010000351.1 GCA_023132915.1 Candidatus Bipolaricaulota bacterium | reverse complement strand
GAGGAGATATTGGAGAGATGTTGTTTCCACTTCAAAAGGACGATAGGACACTGTGGAGACTCAAGAAGTTCCCGCTCTTCAGGGATGAGAGAACAGTGTTTCTCAACCTCTGTCAAATCCTTAATCATCACTGCTAAAGGTTTGGAGGGACGTGGTTTCCTTTTCCGTAATTGCTTTACCACCGTCTCATTCGTTGCGTCACAAGCGAGATGAAATCCTCCTAAACCCTTGATAGCCATAACGTTTCCCGCTTTTAGAAGTTCACTTGCGGTTTCTATGACATCGTTGCATTTAATGGGCATGCCATTCCTATCGGTAAGCTCCAGACTTGGACCACACGCATAACATGCGTTCGGCTGGGCATGGAATCTCCGGTCTTGCACCTGATCATACTCCTGTTGGCACTCACGGCACATGATGAACCTGTGCATGGTGGTCCTTGAACGGTCGTACGGAATGTCCTTGATAATGGTAAATCGAGGACCGCAATCGGTGCAGTTGGTGAACGGATAGCGAAAGCGGCGATCGGTTGGGGAAAAGATCTCCCTTTTGCAATTATCACAGGTAGCGATGTCTGGGGAGACTAGCTGGCGTTCGCCCTCCTGCCTTAGGCTCTTCCGGATCTCGAAATCGGTGTACCCCTTGGCGGAATGGAACGTTGTCTCAATCTGTTCGATCTGTGCCCTGGGGGGAGCCTTTGCTTCAAAGTTGGCCAGAAAATCTTCTAATGCTTGCTCATCTCCTTCTGCCTCAATCTCAACGTTTCCCGAGGTGTTGCGCACCCACCCCTTCAGGTTGTATTGGTGGGCCAGGTGGTAAACAAAGGGTCTAAAACCAACCCCTTGCACAACTCCGCGTACACTTATTCGCGCTAGGTTTCTCATCTTGACGGAGGCGGAGTCTGTTGCCCTAACTCCTTGATTGCCCATTGCCGGAAGCTCCTTGACTGTCGCCCAAGGTAACAGGCTCTTCTCTCAGCGTGCCATTTAGTGCGGCTTACCCTTTTTGCATGTGATGATCTCCGACACTCATGCCTATGGCCGTCAAAGAGCGCCACTGTGCAAACCATTCGCATGAGCGATTCTTCCCGGTCTGTCTTCCCGAACGTGTAATTCCCTGCCTTTGAGTATAAATTATACCATCCTTCTTCAGCCTCGCCAGGAGTCTCCTCCCCATCGGCTCTTCCGTGGCATCTGTTAGCATCAACATCAAATGAGAATAACGAGACGCTCTGCTCTAACTACCACAAGAAAACAATCCCAGTGATCCAGAAGGCGATCGGCCAGAGCCTGGATGAGACCTTTCTCTCAGACAAGGTTAAAGAACAGCTGGAGTACGAAGGGCGACGGATCAAGGTAAACGAGCACTTCCAGAGCAACCTCCCCTGGCTCTTCTTCGGCGGGGACATGATCCAGGGGCCGAACGTTATTACGGCCATTGCCAACGGCCACGAGGCTGCGCGGGGGATAGACCTCTACCTGAACGAAACAGTAGGAACGGTAAGCAGCTGAGGCTTGATCCCTCCGCTCACCGTTCCTTCGCTCTGCTAACCTAACTAGAGAGCAGCTTAGCTAGGGCGATTTCGGCAGCGTTCTCAATCTGGTGGGCAATCGGCGAGGGGGTTAACTTGGGGTGGGTGCCGACCTGAAAGGTAACCAGCTCATCCGCACGCAACCCTTGCTGAACGAGGGAGCCGATGCAGTTAGCCACGTAACCTGTCTTATCGCTTCCGTAGACCTGTCCTCCGATTAGCTTTCTGGAACCCTTCATGAACACCAGTTTCACCGTCAACTCCCGAGCACCGGGCAGGGTCCCCGGGTGTTTATCCAGTGCTGTTGCCTTTCCCACGATGATTTCGACCCCTTCCTCCCGAGCATGCCGCTCGGTGAACCCGGCTGATCCAACGGATAAATCACCAATTACGGTCCCAAACACACCGATTGGGGGAGCGGCGCGTTGCCGTAGCGAAAACAGGTTCGCTCCCGCTACCCTGGCCTCCATGGTCGCTATCGAAGCGAGCCGAAGTAAGCACGGCCCCCTGGTCAAAAAGCAGGTTTTTTGTGCGCAGTCCCCGGCGGCAAAGATGTTGGGGTCACTGGTTCTCATCCAGGAATCCACCCATATACCGGCTCGATCGTCCACCTGTAACCCGGCGTTCTTTGCCAGGTCGATGTTTGGCCTGACCCCGATCCCCAGGATGACGATATCCGCCTTGAGTTTGTGTCCGTTCTCCAGCTCGACCTGCTCGACTTTACCCTCACCCAGGATGGCCTTTGCCCGCCTATTGGTGAGCAGATTTACCTTGGCCTTTTTCAACTCTTCCTCCACTCGCACGCACACCTCACTGTCACAGGCTAAGAGAAGACAGTGGGGGAGAAGCTCGATTATACTTACGCTATTTAGGTTATCGATCTTTCTACACTCATCGGCAAACTCCAGCCCGATGAACCCCCCACCAATAATCACCAAGTCGTTTGCCTGACGTAGAGCTTGCTTTAGCTTCGTCAGATAGACGATGTCCTTCTTCGCGCTGAAGACGTTTTCAAGGTTTACCCCCGGCAGGGGTGGGACCAATGGGTAAGAGCCTGTGGCCAGGATCATCCGCTCATAGCTTATCGTATCCCCGCCTGCCGTAGTGACCGTCTTTGGCCCCTTGTAGATGGAGACAACTTCATCCACAATCAGGTCGATATCATGTTCGGTCAGCACCGCATCGGGGATCAAGTCGTCTTCCGGTGAGTCCAGAGTCCCGAAGATATAAGGTATCCCACACGGAATAAGGACCTTCTCTTCCTTCCTGATAAGCGTAATCTTCGCCTCTGGGTTAAACCGTCTTGCGGAAATAGCGGCGGTAAGGCCGGCTGCACTTCCACCGATGATCAAGATATCTGTACTGCGCACAATCATACCTCCTATATCAAATTGCCCTCCCTTGGTTTTAGAAGCCAACAATTGGATACTCCACCCCCTTAAACGAGGAATTTCACTTCTTACCTAAAGCCTAACAGGCATGGAGGAGGTTATCAAGCAAACGGGATCGAAGTTGCTCACCCCCCTCAGAGAGAGACCACCGCTTGAGGGAAATCGATGGAGGTCATCGAACGATGATCATCACGGAGAACGTGTCGACGATCTCCTCTTCCCAGGGGCGCCAGTAGACAAAATCGATAGGGGTACTCCCGAAAGTGAGTGTCCTAAACCTGAACTCCCACACACCGCCTGCTCCGACGAGGTTTTCATCGTCAGGAATGAACACCCCTTCATCCAACGGTTCGAGCACGGCTTCCAACAGGGAATCCGTTCGCTCCCACACGAACCCGGTGGTGGGGTTTCCTGCAAGCCTTATCAACAATGTGTTCCCGATCTTGATGGATTTGACGGTTCCATTATCACTTTCGTCAAGTACGGTGAGGACGAAGCATCCGGAAAGAAGGAGAACAGCACCGACGAGTAAGACCCACAAGAGCCATTTTGATCGTGCCATCTTAAACACTCCTGTTAATCGTTGGCTCATCGTATGTCGAGAGTGAACTTGGGACAAGCGAACCGCTTATCGTAAGGGACGTATGTCGATTCCGAGAGTCCGTCAGATGGGCACCTCGGATCGGACAGGGAACCACAGCTATTGCACGGTCATCGACTAGTCTGGTGTCATGAAGAGGATCCTTATCGCTTTGTTCATCGTCATGGTTGTGGTTATCGTCTCCCTTCTCCTTGCTGGCGTCTTCAAACGGCCCGCGCCTGACACACAGCCCGTGACAACGGAGCCGGAAGCGCCATCTGTCATCATCGTTCTCGATCCCGGCCATGGAGGGCGCGATCCAGGGGCAGTGGTCGGTGACATCCTGGAAAAGGACGTCAATCTCGAGATCGTCAAGAAAGTGAGGGAGTTGGTTGAGGCGCAACCCCGCCTGAAGCCTGTTCTCACGCGCACCACCGACGTCACTGTCGACAAGCTAGAGCGCATCCAACTGGCTGACGAGGTCGGGGCGGCCCTCTACCTCTCGATTCATGTAAACGCGTTTGACGACCCCGAGGTCAACGGAGCGGAGACATGGGTCGATGACACCCGTTCACCGGGCGATCCGAGTTGGCTTTTGGCAGAGTCGGTGCAGGACGCCCTCGTCGCTGCTACCGGAGCCCGTGATCGAGGCGTTCGGTCACAAGAGCTTTACCTGCGCCACACAACGCTACCCGCTGCATCGGTCGAGGTGGGGTTTCTCACCTGCCCTAAAGAACGCGCCAAACTGCTTGATTCTGCCTACCAGAATCAGATCGCACGTGGCATCTTAAAAGGGATTCTCGACTACCTGGACACTGCGGGAGTATTGGATCAGCCCGGTGAAACAACGGCGCCGCCGCCGGATTGAGACTTACGACGCGTTCTCATTGTGTACGGTTGTGCTTAAGTCCGTGCAAGGGAGTAACGCTTCCTTTTAATGTTGCAGTGAAAGGCTAATCCCAAGCCTGCTGAAAAAGCCCTTGCAATGCGACCAGCATCCCAATGCTTACATGATCTACTGTGCAGTGGCAAAGAGACGACTTGGCATGCAAGAGTAAAGCTCTGACCCCATGACCCCTCCACGACGATGATCTACACCCACATCGTTGACGAGGAGCTGGAGGACGCCCTTAAATCCTTTCGCCAACCGACGACGGTAGTGGTATAAGCAGCTACTTGATTGGCATCATTGATGAACCGATCAACGACGTAAATGATCCGACCAGCGCATAGCTAGAAGCGGTACCCAACACCAAGTACAAGATCCGAGTACCATGCTGCTATGTCCAAGACGGGAAAGAAGAACGCGGCTTCTGCCAGTCCAAAGAACCTTGACGTGATGTGGTACCGTGCCCCGATCACTGCATTCAGCAGGAGCCTCATCTGGAGATTCTGTAGCTCAACGTAGCCGCCAACCCCTACGTAGGGGGCAAATTGTGGTCTTTTCCCAAAAGGCCAGTACTTTGCTGTAAGACCAAGTGTATAAGATGGTGTTTGCTGGCCCGTCAGGAGCCCTGTGACCCCAAAGGATGCACCTATGGTGAGGTTTGTCAGGACGTCCAACTCTGCTGCTATTGTTAGAGCGCCGGACGTCCCAAGCTTCCCTTCGATGTCAAATGCTTGCCCAACGGATACCGCAAGCAGCAACACCGCTGCAAAAGCTACAACCGCAAGAGCCTTTTTCATCTGAACCACGTCCTTTACCTCCAGTATATCAATGACCAATATACGTCATGTTGAGCCCGATCACAAATCTATAGGCGATGCACGAAGTGCCCCACCACGCTCTCTTTGAAACAAGGCCATTCTCTCAGTGAATCGCAGGGGAGCTAGCGCTAACAAGGAGACACCATCAGTTCTGGACTGAGGAAACAAGTTCAGATACTTCGCATCACAGGGCCTCGAACTCGCAACAAAAGAAGCCTCCTGTTGCCACAGGGCAGATTTGAAATAGAAGCGAAAGTGAAGAGGCAGAGCGGAATGGCAAGTAGCTTTAGCTAGTTGGGACTTAGTAGTAGTACCAGATGCTCTCGTACGCTTTTGGGTCCTCTCCAAGTTGCTCCATACGGGCCAGGTAATGCGTGATCGCTGTATCAACATAAGGCCAGGGCTTCACAGGTGCAATTCCCTTTTCCCAGGGATGGAACAAGTAGACACGTCGCCCACTACGCTTTATCCCGATCAGCTCACGGTCCTGTGATCCCCTCAGGTGATGCTTGCCAAGCCTGGGAACGTTGAAGACTGGTTCATCAGTGCGGAACAATCCCGGAAGAAGACGTGCCTCTTCTTTTCTCTCTTGGAGAATCCTTGCAATTGGAACCAGGTATGCAGAGTGCTCCTTCTTGCCCTTTGGGTAGAACGTGTAGTACGGGTCAATGCCAACTTGCATCAAGGCGACCCGAGTTGCCACTGATTGGAACCGATGACTGGTATGTACCGTGAAGACCTGTTGGTTATAGACGGAGATTCTGTGCTTTCGTAGACGATGCACTGCTGCGGCGAGTTCTGGAGTAACCTCCGCCGAGCTTTCTACGTGCGTGACCACGGAAACATTCCGACGGCCCGGTTTAATGTAACGCCCAATAAGGGCGGCAAAACGATCGGTGATGCGCATAGGCAGCGTAACCAGGATTCGAGTGCCAAGGCGGATACTCGTCAGATGTGACATGGCAGCGAGCCGCTTCAGCAAGTACTCGAGTTGCTCATCGGAGAGGATAAAAGGGTCACCACCAGTAACCAAGACTTCCATGAGGAATGGATGGGAAGCTACCCAGTCTAAGGCCGCGTCTATTTCAGGTTTGCTTGGGATCATATCCGAAAGGACTGGATTCCTGATCTCCCAATTGCGCTGGCAGTACACACAGATCTGCGGACACGTATCCACGGGTTTCACAATGGCGATCGTTGCGTAGCGCCGCGTTACAAGATCAATCGGGGATGTGTCGTGTTCCCCCATGAAGTCGAAACACTCTTCCCGATCCCTTCGGTGCTCAATCATCTGTCGGACCGTGTCGATAGGGGGAATCACTTGGGAGCGGACCTGACTATCGTTTAATCGATCCGCGCTCTCGAAGTTGAAGAGAGATAGGTAGTATAGTGTGATAGCCCACGGGATTCCGTGCTTGACGGCCAACTCAACGGATTCATTCTCCTCCGGGGAAAGCGGAACCAGCGCACGCAATGCTTTCACACCAGCCTCTCCTCGCAGGATGTGTGCCAATTGCCATTTGGAGTTCCTCCAGTCGCGCCCTGATCCTCCGAAATAAGCCAGGATCTTCTCGCGATTTGCCATTTGACGGGCTACTGCTGCCGGTTCCAAACCCGATTCAAAGCGTCCTATCTGTTCTTGCACTGCTGAAGCCATACCGTCGAGGTAGCGAGAGCGCGCCCGTCCAGCAGCTCGCCCTTCCAATTCGATGTACTCATTCGCCTGCAATCCTAGTTCGCGTAGACGCGGTCCAATCCACCCCTCTCCGATGCCAGACCGCCCGTTAATTGCTCTAGATAGATGAGCAAACTCGTCGATGAACCCCGTGCCTACGTGCGCTTGCGCTGCGCCAGATTTTGCAAGCCGCCAAAGGAGCCGCAGTGTACTGAATCCTGCAAGCTCCTCATTTCTTGGGGAGATAAGGTCTTTGAAGACGCCAATCGCCTCCAGTGCCTTTGAAATCTCGATGTCAGAAAGGTCGAGATCGCCCGCGCGATATTCCCATTCACGCTCCTCCAGATACGCTGCAAGGGGCTCTCGTCCCTCTTCAAACGTCTCGCATCTGGTTAATATTTCGTATACCCGCCCATCCTCCGCCCAAAGGCGGGCCTCTGTTTCATCTGTCGTTCGGTGAGGTGTGCGAAGATAGCTAGTATCCATGATGATCCCTCCGTGTTCCTCCAGTATTCACCGGCCCTCCTCGCTACAGGGAGATGCCACCCCAGCACACTTGGGGGCCCAGTGCTCTAGGAAAGCGGTTCTCCTCGATTAGCTCATTTAGAGACAGGGTCTCTGTAGCACAGAACAGACGGTCTTCTATGGCGGGAATAGTCTCCAGTGAGACAAGAAGATCTTTTCTTCCATTGTTTATTATACCGAATGTACAGACGAAGCTCAAAAACAACGGCCTACCTATCAAGAACACAGCGAGAAGGTTTCCGCTGGGGTGCACGTTGCAGGGAACTCCAGCATCGCTGCTTGACGCAACACAAGATACGCTCTTGTTGTGTAAGTCCTAAAGTGAACCAGCTCCCTCACTCTTAACCTCGCGAGATCGTTCCCCGAACAGATAAATTTCACCTGGCTTCTTATCTCACAGGGTGAAAGAGCTGCTCGTTCAGCTTCTTAGAAGTGAGGCTTGCAGAGAATCTCCCTGATCCTAAGGTCGAAGAAATCGACAAGGTTCACAGGACGAAGCACAACTGCGGTATCGGCACCCCTTCCGCTTCCAGCAATGCAAATCACGTCTTCATCAGTTCGCGCTAAGCCCGCATCAGCAGCCATGAGAGCCATCTCACAGACTACCTTCATTCCTTCCCCAAAAATGCGCAGCGTGTTTGTAACTAGCTCTTCAAACAGGTGCGTATCCCACTTCTTCCTTACGGCCCCGCTCAGGCCATAGAAAGCAAGGCAGGCAGTAAGTCGCATTCCCCCCGACTGCTCAAACTTCTTGATATTCTCCTCGGTCCACTCAAAGACGTTTGGCTCTTTGAACCCAACGTGATGCGTCACAGCAACAACCTTCTTGCCCTGGAAGACTTCGATGGCTCTTAGGGCTGTGGTCCCCTCGGTCGACGCCACGAGAATGGTCTTAATTCCCAGTTTGTCAGCGCGCTCCTTGGCTATCCGCAGCACGTGCTCCGTATTCTCTGGACCCGGTTCAGAAAAATACCCAATCTTGTACTCGATCATTTCAACCTCCTTCTTTACGGGCATGCGGTGGAAATCCTGCACCACTCTAGTTGCTAAGCGGTGCTAAGTCAATGACCGGTTCTGGCAAGCTACAAGCCCTGGACACCCCGCAACAGAAGGACTCTTTTGATGCCAAATCCATCAGTCTAGAAGGATTGGAGGTGAACTGGACTTGACAAACGCGCGACGATCCCTATACTCTAACTTATCGAAACGACTAAAGCTTACGGGATTCCGTAGGTGAAGAGGCCTGGCTACGGCTGGGCCTGCACTTTTCCCACATGCACTCGTATGCCGTTTAGAAAAATGACCTGGTTAGCGGAGCGGATAAGCTGATGGGATGTGCGCTGCTTGTGGCTTATCACCACCGTCTTCTTGTACTTTCCCTTCAGATGCCTTACCAACTTGGCAAAATCGCCATCTCCACTGGCAAGTAGGAAAACCTTGTATTTCTCTACGGTGTCCAAAGCATCGATGGTCAACTCTACGTCAAAGTTGCATTTGTGCTTCATTTGCCCAGAGGAAGCGTCATAAACGCGGCCGATGGGCTTGGCGCGCACGGTAATGCCGAGAGCTTTCAAAGCTTTGAAGTAGGCTCCCTTTCGCTCCTTGGCCGCTTTGAATTCCCATAGTGTGGCCTGTGGGTGCAGGTCGCGGTAGAAGGCCTTAGTGACAATTCCTTCGTAGTAGAAGACCTTTTTCATGTTGTAGGGCTTGCTGAAGTAGTTGATGAAGCGCTGCCAATCGATTTGCCAACCTTGGCTTTGCAGGGCGTAGTGATAGTTTGCTGCGTCAATAAATAGACTAGCTGCCGGTTTTTGATTCGTCACGAGTACCTCTTCTTGATCACTGTAAAGTACTGATGGGAATGAATCAACTCATGAGGGGCAAGTGGCGATTGCTAGGAGCATTCCAACTCTCGTAACGGAAGCGATCTTTTGATGCCAAACCCATCGGCGTCGAGGAGGCCTCATGTGGGGCACTTCTAGCGCTGCAGCAACTGGCGTATAGCCTTCCCCAATGTCTGTCGGTGGACACATCGCAGCACAAATACCCCATCTTCTTCTACCTCAAAGAAGATCCGGTAGTTGCCAATCCGTAGCCGTCTTAACTTCCCTTTGGGGTCTTGCGCAATTGCCTTGATTGCATCGCCATCTGGGGAT
>JAGLXM010000350.1 GCA_023132915.1 Candidatus Bipolaricaulota bacterium | reverse complement strand
AACTTTACGAGGCGCTTCGTGAGCCGACTGCCTATAAAAGCGAGTGGGTAGGCCTTCTCCTCGGTGCACTGGTCGCGGGACTTGTGGGAGCCCTGGCAATCAAGGGGTTACTGGCGATCATCGCGCGGGGAAAGTTAAAGACATTCGGCTTCTATTGCCTCGCCCTCGGGCTTGCCTCTTTAATTTACACAAACGTCGTTTAGAATTCCCCGGGGCAGGATTATCTACCATTGTTTGCAAGGACAAGGACATAAACCAGCACGGTGAAGAGGAGCGCTAAGCCGACAGCGGCCAGCCCAGAAGTGAGTTGAGGCATTGCTGCGGTCTTAGCCCCAGCGATGGTGTAAGCTGAGATGTCGTAGGCAAGCGGCTCGCTGGGACGAGCCGGATCCTCAAGCCAAATCTCCCACGTCCAGGTTCCCGGTTCCTCGTCACTAAGAACTCTTCGACTCCATTCCCACTCACCGTCCATGAACCGGCGTGGCTCCTCATAGAGGCTGTGTCGCTCTTTAGAGTAATGCAAGAGATCGGTCGGTCCTGGGTTAGGTGTCGGGTAATAGGCGTAATAAATCTTTCCCTGTGGATCGATCACACGGGCATACAAGAAGAGCTCACAGTCACACCTACTGATATGAATCATTCGCCGCTGGAGTTCTCCTTTGCAATACCAATCCTTCTGCGGCTTAAAGGAGACCTCCAAGTGCGGACTCGTCAAAGAGGTAGCCGGGACCAGGCCAGAGACGACCACAAACCGATCGACCGTGTAGCTCCCCAAGACACCCCTAGTGAGGGTTGTCCTGACGCCGTACCGGCTCGTTACATCGCGGTTATAGGGATCGACGATCGTGTAGGTGGCGCCAAGCTTTCCCGTGATCACCACCCAGTGGCAGTCCTCAGCCTTGCCGGTGTTTCCGTGACAGTGACTCCCCCAGTGCACACCAGAGACTACTGGGTATCCTGCTGCTAGCGCCTGATTTATAATCTGCTGCGATGCGAAATCGACGCCAGCTTCACCCTGGTTCTCGTGAAAGGAGAGGAAGATCTGCGAAGGGAGGTTACTCCACTCCAGACAGCAGTTTCCTATTGCATCTTGCGGGCAACGCCCGTAACCGCCGTGTGTTCGCAGCCAGTCGTTCAAGATCCCCGGGTCCATCCCGGCACGCGCGCTCCCTGTACACGAGGATGCCGCAGGGATAAACAGATCTACCCCATAGTAATCGAGGATCATGGCAAAACAGGTGATCAGGCAGCCATCCGTGGAGATCCGATCTGAACACCCGCCTGTCCCCATCTGACAGCTACCCCAGATACCGGCAGCATCCTGGTATGCTTGGTTGAAGCTCGGAAGAAAAAGTGAAAGGCGCTCTCCGCCTTGTGCGAGGCCCGGAAGAGAAAGGCCCACCAGGCACGCAAGAGAGACAATGACAATACCCCACTTGAAGTTGCACCCCTTTCTTGTTCTGCTCATAACGGGAAGCGGGGGTTAGACTCCTTCATGCTTACGGATTGCCTCAGCCGCAAGCAGACCGGTGACCGCCGAGTAGACGATCCCACGACAGTGACCTGAGGCGTCTCCGGCAACGTAGAAGCCGGGGATTGCCGTCTCCATCGACCGACTTACCGGGTAACGGGTGTCGTAGAATTTAATCTCGGGAGCGTACAGCAGGGTATTATCCGCGGTGAGTCCAGGGATAATGTTATCCAACTGATCCAACCCCTCCAGGAGGTTCACCACGACCCGGTCGGGAAGGGCCATAGAGATATCCCCAGGGGTGACGTCAGTGAGAGTGGGGGAGATCGTCACCCGCCGCAGCCGCTCTATGGTGGAGCGACGGCCGTTCTTCAAGTCCTTCAGCCGCTGAATGATCGGCCGCCCACCGCCGATCGTTGTTGCCAGCTTAGCGATCGCCCGACCGTACTCGGTCGTATCTTCCACTGGGTCAGTTAACTCGATGTGGGAGAGCAGCGCGAAGTTGGTGTTTTCTGTCTTGTTTTCATTCTCGGCGTGGCCGTTCACCAGGGAAAACTCGTCGTAGGCCTCCCTGACCACGAACCCGCGTGGATTCGTGCAGAAGGTGCGCACCATGTCGTCGTAGGTCGCAGTGCGGACGCGCAGCTTGGCATCGTACATCACACGCTCGATCGGTGCGTAGATCTCGGCGGGAAACTCAACCCGCATTCCAACATCGATCGGGCCGTACTCCGTGATGATTCCCAAACGTCCTGCCTCCTCGCGCAGCCAGTAAGCGCCGGCTCTCCCCGGCGCGGTGATCAGGTAGCGTGCCTCGATCTGTTCGGTTCCCAGCAGGAGGAAACTCCCTTCCTTCCTCTCGATGCGCTCCACGTGGTTCCCAAGCGAGGTGAGGGTCCCCTCAGTGAGGAGGTGGCTATAAAAGTGGCCGAGGATCTGTCGGACATGCGTCGTCCCCATGTGACGCTGTCTTCCACTGATGAACTCTATTCCAAATCGACTTGCTGTCTTCTTCAATTCCGCCAGGGCGTCCTCATCCTCCCCCGAGTACTTCTCGGGGGCACCAAAACGGGTGAAGGTGGCATCGATTCGGTCGATATAGGATTGGACCTCCGCTTCGTTTCGCCCGATGCTCCCCGGATCGCCACCGATCTTCGGAGTTAGGTTCAACTTCCCATCGGAAAAGGCTCCGGCTCCTCCCACCCCAAAGCTGAGGTGCGTACGTTTGGCAGGCTCCTTTCCCCGGTCGACAAGAATCGTTTTAAGCCCGCTTCCTAATAGCTCCTCAGCGGCAAACAGGCCCGCCGGCCCCGCCCCGAGGATGGCAACGTCCACCTGCCTCATAGCAGCACCTCCCTTAGCTCACCAATTCTGTTTACCTCGATATCCGCCGCCACATCGGCGGCCTGCTGCTCGTCATTGCACCGTACCCAGGCTGACCACATCCCGGCAACCTTAGCGCCAACCACGTCCAACGGGTGCGAATCGCCGACGTAGAGCACCTCTTGCGGCATAACTCCTAACCGGCTCAAAAGAAGATCAAAGACCCGAGTATCCGGTTTGTAGATCCCAACATCACCAGAGACCACAATCGCATCAAACAGGGACGTGATTTTAAGGATCTCTATCTTTTGCCACTGCATATCCGATGGGCCGTTCGTCAGTAGACCGAGTCGGTAGGTCTTCTTTAAGTCGAGAAGAAGATCGCGTGCATCGTCGAACAGACGGATCCCCGGGACGCGAATGCTCGTGTACTCCATCGCCAGCTCATGTGTCAGGACAGGATCGTTGACTCCGTGTTCCTGTAGGAGTCGCGCCCAAGCCCGCTCGCGAAACGACTTCCCGGGGTCTGGAACCAGCTCTTCCTCGTACCACAGTTCGTTATAGCGCGCAGCCGCTTGATCGAGATCTCCGACCAGGTCAACGGGACACTCAAGGCGGCGAAGCGACTCGGCAATCGCCGTCTGGGCGCTTACCGCGTAGTAGCAAAGCGTCCCGTCAAGGTCGAAGGCAATCGTGTTCAGTCCCTGCAACTCCATCGGTTGAACGGCTCCTGTGTGTGCTGTATCCTCATTGCTAATCCGCATTCTATGCGGACGAACGGAAATCATAGAAGGCGGATTCCCTAAAGTCAAGGAGAGATGAATGCGGATCACCGGCGGAGCCAAACGGGGGCGAAAACTCGTTTCCTGGGAGGAGGCGGGGATCCGGCCGATGCGTGACTTTGTACGTACGGCCCTGTTCAACATCCTCGCAGACCTTGTCCCGGGATCGCGCTTTTTAGATCTCTTCTGCGGTACGGGTAGCGTTGGACTGGAGGCTCTCTCCCGGGGGGCGGTGGAATGCGTCTTCCTCGACAGTTCTGCTGGAGCGTGTGGAATTGTCCGCCGCAATCTGGATGCCCTCGATCTCCTCAAGCAAGGCAAAGTGATTAAAGCCGACTTCAGGGAAGGCATTGACCGCCTGGTAAAGCGGGGAAGACAGTTTGACCTTGTCTTCGTCGGCCCCCCCTACGAAAAGGGGCTCGCTGCGGCGGCCCTCGACTCCCTTGGAGAGGGACTACTCCTCGCCAATGAAGCGCTCATCGTCACCGAAACGCATAAAAAAGAGGAACTCTCCTCCATCCATGGCAAGCTCCAACTCACCAACAAGAGGACTTACGGAGATAATGTCCTGTGGTTTTACCACTTCAGCAGCGCGATACCGGTTGGCAAGAGACCAAAAGACAACTAAGATAGGGAAATGCTTTGGGAGGAGATAGGGTGAGCGATCGAACAATTCTGCTGACGAATGATGACGGGATAAACGCCCTTGGGTTGATAGCGCTGAAGGAGGAACTCGACCGCGTGGCACGAGTGGAGGTGTACGCCCCAGACCGCAACTGGTCAGCTGCGGGGCGTACGTTGACCCTTCACAAGCCGCTTCGTGTGAGCGAGGTCCACCTCCTCGACGGGGCGGTGGGACATGTGACAAGTGGCACTCCGTCTGACTGCGTTTCCTTAGCCCTCCTCGGCCTTCTTGAAGAAGCCCCGAATCTAATCGTCTCGGGGATCAATGCCGGTCACAACGTCGGGCAGGATATCACCTACTCGGGGACGGTCGCCGCAGCGATGGAGGGAGTACGAGGAGGAATCCCTGCGGTGGCTGTATCGCTTGACGTGGGAACGGAGACATCATACGATCCGGATTATAGCCTTGCTGCCCAGTTCGCAGCGAGGCTGACTGCCTTCCTGCTTAAAGACACCCCCCTGCCACCGGGAATCTTCTTAAACGTCAACATCCCACTCCTCTCAGCTCCAAGGTCCCCCAAGGTGGTGTTGACTCGCCTAGGAGGACAGGCTTACAGCAATTACCTGGTCAAGGGAGAGGATCCGCGGGGAAGAACCTACTACTGGCTCAGCGGCGATCCGTTGACTGACATCCCGCCGGAGGATGAGGGCACCGACATCTGGGCAATCGCGAATGGCTTCATCTCAATCACACCGATTCAGCTTGATATGACCGAGGTTTCGCTTGTGGAGAAGTTCCGAAAATGGGAAAAGCTCCGCTGGTTCGGGGAGGAGTGAAAGTCAAGCCCTAAAGATCGTCCACAGCCCAACAAGGATGAACAGGGCACCGGCGGTGTAGTGGAGCCCTTTCGCAAAACCTGCAGGAATCGTTTTGTGCAACAAACATACAAGTCCAACGGCGAGGGCCGTGGAGAGAAAAAGAGCGCTTCCCGCCCCGATGAGTACGGCCCACGGTGATCGAGACTCTGTGGCGAGCGCGAGTACGGCAAGCTGAGTCTTATCTCCTAGTTCGGCAAGAAAGACTAAAGTAAATGCAGAAAGAGCGATTTTAAGCATCCTGATCCCCCCTTAGCAAGCGGCATTGTATCGCGAGACTGGCAAAAAGGGTAATTGAAAGTGATCGACAAGGGCTTGTCCCCTACAAGCCATCAATTGTACACTTCTCCCGGAAGGAGGATTAAATGTCGCGCAAGACCTATTACCAGTACTACACAAACGTGGCCTACCTCACCTGTAAAGAGTGCCTCGCCTGGCACGGTAAGATCTCCACAGACCCGGAGAGTTTCCCCAAACGGCAGGACGGCTGTGAGCGTAAAATCCTCGCGTTCAGTCACAAGGAGCTCGACTACCATCGAGAAAAACAGCGACAGATGCGAGCCCTCGCCAAGGCCGAGCTGAGGCGTCGGGAGTTGGTCACCGAAGCGAAGGAAGCCTTGGGCGTAGATAATGAGAAGGCAGTCGACCTCCTCGCACAGGCGGCGCAGATTGACTCATACATCCCTGAGATGGAGCGTTTGGCCAAAGAGAAGGAAGCGCTCTTAAAGAAAGAT
>JAGLXM010000035.1 GCA_023132915.1 Candidatus Bipolaricaulota bacterium | reverse complement strand
AGAAGAATCAGCTTTCCAGGCCTCTGGAGCTCGCGCTCTCATCCCTTGAAGAGCTTCTATGACAATGAAGCTCCCCGCCCAAAGGGCGGGGCTTCTTAAAACAGCCTGAGATCGGAGCCTGAGTCCCAATGACGCTGAATGTACCGCTGAATCATCTTGGAGGTCACCTCGTCTCCCACTGTGCGGACGAAGTACCCGTCTTCCCAGAATTGCCCACTCCACAGCCCCGCCCGAAGCTCGGGAAACTCCTTGAACAGCTCGCTGGCCGAGATGCTCTTGAAGATTCCCACCACCTTGGAGATGGCGTACCTAGGCGGGAAGGAGAGGAAGAGGTGGATATGATCTACTGCAATCTCCTGTGCCTCGATCTCGAAGCCAAAGTCCTCCGCGATACGCGGAAAGAGCAATCGCAGACATTGACGCACTTCATCGCTCATCCGTTTGCGGTATTTCGGCACCCAGACAAGATGGTACTTGGTGTCGTAGACGGCATGACTGGTCCGTTTGAGAGCCATGCTTCCAGCATAACGGATTTCATCGGCCTATGGCCGATCGGGCTTTTCCTCCCCGCCCAAAGGGCGGGGCATCCAAGCCCACACTCTCGTGAAAGGAACGGCGCGGGCATGTGAGTTGTGAACAGGCGCTCGATGATGTTATTGCCGTTTATCTTCAGGTCGACAAAGTATCGGAGCTGTTCCTTGTAGGCACAGAAGAGATCTTCAAAGCGGGTGAAACCGCGCGGCTCGCCCGTCTCTGGGCCGATCCGTTCGCCAGTTTTGGGGTCGACGCCGTTATTAAGCGCGAGCTCTAATATCTTCGGCCAGTTGATATACCCGGTGAGGACACAGCTCTCCTTGCCGAAGGCGCTGACAGTGACACAGCCACTCGGCCCGCCGTTTCTTGCATCCTCCAACGACTTCCCCGCGCGGAGGAACTCTTTGATAATTGCGTCCGTGTTGAAGATGGAGGGCTGCCCAAATCCTGCCTTTACTACCTTGAGGGCGCGCTTGAGGAAACGATCGGGATTCTTCTTGCTGAGTTGGATGCACGAACCGGAGAAAGGCAGGCGCATTTCCTCGACTACATCGAGGATGAGGTAGGAGAGGTCGTTGACCGCATCCTCCCCCTCAGGGGTCACCCCGCCGACGTTTGTTAGGACAAAGTCATTGTAGGTGGCGCTTTGCTCTTCAGTAATACCTACCTTCGGCGGCGCAGGCTGGTTGCTAAACTTGATCCAGAAACATTCCAAGAGTTCCTTTGCCCTCTCGCGGGTTAGCCTACCTTCTTTTAGATCGTCCTTGTAGAAGGGATAGAGGTGCTGATCGAGCCGGCCGGGGTTAAAGGAATCCCATTCATTTAACTCGGTGATGACCCCCAGGTGGACAAACCAGTACATCTGGAGCGCCTCCCAGAAGTTGCGGGGGGCATGAGCCGGCACCCACGAACAGATCTCAGCTATCTGTTTCAGGTCGGTTTGGCGGTTTGGATCGGGCTTTGATGAGGCCAACTCCCTTGCGACCTCAGCGTGTTGTTCGGCAAAGCGGATAATGGCGTCACAACAGATCTCCATCGCCTGCAGTTCCTGATCCCTATTGTCTGCCCACTTGGACTGATCGCGCACTTTCTTGATACGCGCCTTAAAATCGAGGAATCCCTCGTGATAGATCTTGCCGTCCAATACAGCGTGCCCTGGCGCTCGCTGCTCCATGAACTCCGTGAAAACACCGGCTTGAAAGGCTTTTGTCCACTCCGAAGACATGGAGCCAAAGACTAGCTCTCGCATACTACGTCCGCTCCAGAAGGGGATAATCTTCTCCTCATAGGTTCTCCTTACCTCGTCGCTCACGTGAAATGGCGTCTTCCCGCGAGAGTTAAGAATCTCAAGGTCCTCTAGGCTGTGACAGCATAACTCGGGATAGGTGGGAGTTGCCTTTGGTGCGGGTCCTCGTTCCCCCACGATCAGCTCACCGGGATTGATACAGATGGTTTTGTTCTCCAAGAGATACTGAAAGGCTCGGGCGCGGCGCACCGGTGTGGGCATCCCTTCTGTGTCTTCGCGTTGATAAAACTCTGTCAGAAGTACTGCCCGTTCAAGTGATACGTACGGTTCGATCGACACGCTCTGTTCCCTCAACCGCTTGACTCGTTCATTCACGTGTTAACCTCCAACCCTCACAACTTGACGAAGTTCGTGTCTTAGTATAGCTGCAACCTCCTCAGCGTCCTTTACCGATGATGACTCAAGATCTCTGAGAGGATACTTCCGGCCCAGTCGTTCGTATTTCTGGATCCCCGCTCCATGGTAAGGCAGAACTTGCACCGCCTCCACCGAAGAGATGGTGGATATAAATTGCCCCAAGCGACTGATGTTCTGCACGTCGTCGGTGATGCCTGGCACGAGGGGGAAGCGGACCCAGATGTGTTTTTCAAGTTGGTCAAGACGCTCTAGGTTAGCAAGGATAAGCTCGTTTGAAACCCCAGTGTAGGCTTTGTGTCTCTCTTCATCCATGAGCTTAAGGTCATAAAGGATGAGATCGACATACTCCGCCACGGAGAGGAAAATCTTTTCTTCTGCATAACCGCTGGTGTCAAGCGCCGTGTGGATATCATGCTTTTTGCATTGGTGAAGAATCTCACGACAGAAGTCGGGCTGGTTGAGTGGTTCACCGCCCGACAGGGTTACACCGCCACCTGACTCATCGTAAAACAGAATATCTTTCTCGACTTGGTTTAAGACCTCTTTTACCGTGGTGGTATGCCCGACAATCTCCCGGGCATGGGCCGGACAGACGGTAACACATTTCCCACATGCGGTGCAGCGCTCGCGATCGGTGATGATCCGGTCGCCAGACTCCTCTATTGCCTGTTCGGGACAGACTTTAAGGCAAGCGCCACAGTGGATGCATCGATCTTCCGAGAAAAGGAGTTCGGGCGACCCGTCTTGGCTCTCAGGGTTGTGGCACCACGGACAGGAGAGAGAACATCCCTTGAGAAACACGGTCGTACGTATCCCTGGGCCATCATGGATGGCGTACCGTTTGATGTCAAAAATCCTCCCTGTTACCGTCATGACGGAGCTCACATTACTTAAATGGTTTCCTGTCTGCCAGGAAACTCTACACAATTCGTTCCTCACTTTCTACGCACTTTTCCTTGGCCGACCGTATAGGCTTATCCTACTTACCTGGATTCAACTTCCAAGTGCAACTGTCAAGGGTGTCTTCGTGGAGAAGAATACTTCGTACGGGGTTCGGAATCCAAGTGTCTTGCTCGGCCGGTGATTGAGTCGGTCTGCCGCATGCTCGATTTCTTCCCTGCCAACAGCTGTCAGCTCCCGTCCCTTGGGGAAGTACTGGCGAATCAGCCCGTTCGTGTT
>JAGLXM010000349.1 GCA_023132915.1 Candidatus Bipolaricaulota bacterium | reverse complement strand
TGTCCTGGAACAGCTCTCGTGTCTTTATCGGGTCTAGGTGATAGTCTGCCGCGATGTTGATCGGAGCGCGGGAAAGAAGGCGAATCTCGCCGCCGACCAGGCTCTGCGGCTGGCGGTAGAGTCGTGCCACCCCGGGATGGTCCTTATCGGTTGTTCCATAGACGGCTTGGGCTTCACGGTCTGTGGCACGCGCGAAGATATCCTCGACCTTCATCACACCGAAACAGTGACCATCCGCCCGTTGCAAGGCGACCCACTCACCTACGCCGAGGCTACGAGCAAGATCACCTTCGACCGGAAGGACGATCGGAATTGGCCATACGGTTCCGTCAGGAAGGCGCATCTGTTCAATGACGCTCTGGTAAGCCTCAAAGGTCATAAAACCGTCAAGCGGGCTATAGAGGCCACAGGCGATATTGTCAAGCTCGGACAGGGCAAAAGGAGAAAGGGGTATCGCTGGAAGCTCCTGCGCTCTTCTCAGCCACTCGTCGCGTTCTTTCCCCTTTAAGATCAACTGCACCAGCGTATTACCGTGGGGGGCGATCATCCTGCTTCCCCCCTTAAGGCTTGTGCTGCCTTGACGCTTCGCCGTGCTGGCGGGATGAGCCCCTGCTGCTCCAGGTAGTGGAGGATCAACTCCGTTGATTCTGCTACGGTCTCTTTGCCTGTGTGTGCGATGATATCCGGGTTTTCTGGTTCCTCATAAGGGTCGTCAATACCGGTGAATCCGGTGATCTCTCCGGCGAGGGCTTTCGCGTAAAGACCCTTGGGATCGCGCTCTATCAGCGTCTCCAGCGGGCAATATGTGTATACCTCGATGAAATTGTGACAGCGAGTGCGGGCGTTCGCGCGTGCCTTCCGATAAGGAGAGATAAAGGAACAGGTCGTAGCTACCCCGTTTTTGGAAAGGAGCTCCGCAACAAATGTAACGCGACGGATGTTCTCATCGCGATCCTCCTTGGAGAAGCCCAAATCGCGGGTGAGGTCTTGGCGGACAACATCCCCATCCAGTCGCTGTATGTACGGCAAACCTCGAGCCAGTAGCTCAGCCTCGACGGACTTAGCCAGCGTCGTCTTGCCGGAAGCGGAAAGCCCAGTGAACCAAAGCACGAATCCTTGCTGCATGCTGTCCTCCCTAGTGTGTGGTTTACAGGTAACCGAGGTTATGCAGGCGTTCGCGAAGTAGCTCCACCTCACGGGGCGTGAGAGCAGTGGGTGTTTCGTCGGTCTCGGCCATGATATCGCGCAGCACATATACCACGAACTCGTTGACCGAGCGAAAGCCCGTCCCTTCGATTACCTGACCCAACCGCTCGTAGAGCGGTCGTGGAATCTTAAGTGTTACCCGATCGCTACTCATACTCTTTTTGTAGTATACCTCACTTCGAATAGTAAGGCAACCTTTCCATTAGGGTTGACAGGAAGCCTCGTGGGCAGTATGATGAATGTACTCTTTTTGGAGTACATAAGAAGGGAGAGGCAGTGTTTGCCTGGTATCTTACACCGTTGGCATTGGCAGCAGAGTATGTGGATTCCACCCTGGGGATGGGGTACGGCACCAGCCTCACACCGATCCT
>JAGLXM010000348.1 GCA_023132915.1 Candidatus Bipolaricaulota bacterium | reverse complement strand
ACCGTGGACGAGGCGCTCCTTAAAGTAGCGAATAACGGTGCCCTAGTGATGCATTGTTTACCGGCCCATTATGGGAAAGAGATCACCTACGAGGCCTCACGTAGCAAGGGAAGCGTCATCTTCGACCAGGCGGAGAACAGAATGCACGCGCAGAAGGCGGTCCTGGCCCTGTTTATGTCGTAGGAGAAAAACGATGAACGTAGAAGATACGATTGGCTCGGAGAACAAGCGGGACTGCCAGGTTACGGTCACTTCGGCTTCGTCCCTTGAAGTTCAAATCGAAGCGGGGAACAAAAAGCTGGTTGAGCAGGGGATTCGCCAGGTTATTGAGGAGACTGCGGCCACACTTAAAGTAAAGAAGGCAAAGATCAACGCGCTCGACAAAGGAGCGCTTGACTACGTGATCGCGGCGCGGGTAGAGGCGGCCCTCCGATTGGCCTTTCCCAGCACTAACCCGATCGAACCGCACGTAAGTCGTGTTGCAAGCAAGCGGGACCGCCCACGGCGAAGCCGCCTGTACGCGCCAGGGAACAACCCCCGACTCCTTGTGGGAATCGAGCTTCACGGTGCTGACTGTGTCCTCCTTGACCTTGAGGATTCGGTCCCACCGGTGGAAAAGGCCGCGGCACGCATCCTGGTGAAGCACCTCCTGGCAACGATCGATCTCCCCGAGGCCTGGGTGCGAATCAATCCGCTTTCAAGCTATGGACGAGATGACCTCGCCGAGGTCTTGCACAGCCGACCGCACGGGATTTGCCTTCCCAAGGCGGAATCTGCGGCGGATATCGATGAGCTTGCCACTGAGATCACCCGAATCGAGAAGGAGTTGGGCATCGTGGAAGGCTCAACCTTGATTATGCCGATCATCGAGACAGCGAAGGGGGTCCTCCACTCCGAAGAGATCTGTGCCGCGGATACGAGAGTGGCGATCGTCGCCTTTGGCGCGGAGGACTTCACCCGTGACCTCGGATCCAAGCGCACGCAGGAGAGCCTCCTCTTCGCTCGGTCGATGATCGTCGCTTCTGCCAAGGCATCAGAGGTGCAGGCCTCCGACACGGTCTATCCCAATGTGGAGGACGAAGATGGTCTGATCGCCGAGACCAAATTGGCGCATGATCTTGGCTTCGACGGCAAAGGAGCGATCACCCCCCGCCAGATCGCGCCGATCCACAGAGTCTTCTCCCCGAGCAAAGAGGAGATCGGGGAAGCGCAGAAGATCGTTTCTGCGGCGCAAGCAGCCGAAGCGCACGGTATTGGGGCAATTGCTATCGAGGGTAGGATGATCGACCGGCCGGTGCTCGAACGGGCGCGCCGGACGCTCAAGCTCGCTCAGGAGCTAAGCGGTGAGGAACCACGATGAAAAACGCGCTCGGCCGTGAGATACCAGAACAAATTGGCGAAAGAGAACTGCGGCCATTCAAGGGAGCATTTGCCACCACTCCCACAGCTCAAAAGGCCTCCCGCCCTCAAAAGACGGTCAAGCCCGGAGAGAATAAGGTGCTCTCCTCGATCGAGGAAGCGATCGAAGCAACCGGGCTCTCGGATGGCATGACGATCTCCTTTCATCACTCCTTCCGAAACGGAGACCTCCTAGTTAACCAGGCCTTAGATGCCTGCGCTCGCATGGGGTTAAAAGACCTGCGGCTCTTCCCCACTGCGTTGTTCCCGGTGCACGAGCCCTTGATCGAGCACATCAAAAATGGCGTTGTAACGCGGATCGAAGGGTCAATGAACGGACCGGTGGGGGCGTTTGTCTCTCAGGGAGGAAAGCTGAAGGCTCCAGGAGTACTCCGCTCACACGGGGGACGCTGGCGGGCAGTGGAGGCGGGAGACGTAAAGATTGATGTCGCGTTCATCGCCGCTCCCCAGGCCGATCCTTATGGCAACGCCAATGGGATAAAGGGAAAGACGCCGTGCGGCCCGATCACGTTCTGCACGGTCGATGCAATGTACGCCGAAAAGACAGTAGTAGTGACTAACGACCTTGTTCCCTACCCGGCTTATCCGTTTGAGATTCAGCAGGGATGGACCGACTACATAGTCGTGGTGAATGAGATTGGTGATCCCGAGAGTATCGCCTCGGGGACGCTTATGATCACGCGTTCCCCGACGCGCCTCAAAATCGCCCGACTCGCCTCTGAGGCGGTCAGAGCCTCCGGGTACCTCGTGGACGGGTTCAACTTCCAGGGCGGGGCAGGTGGAATCTCCCTTGCCGCGACGAAGTTCGTCGGGGAGGAGATGGCCAAGTTAGGCATAGTCGGTGGGTTCGCCATGGGGGGAGGGACGAGACTCTTGGTTGACATCCTGCACCAGGGCTTGGTACGGGTAATCCTTGATGGCCAAGCGTTTGACACCGCGGCGATCGAATCGCTCCGTGAGGACCAAAACCATGTGATCATGGACCCTGGACAGTACGCCAACTACGACTCGCGAGGCTGCTCCACATACATGCTCGATGCTGCGTTCCTCGGGGCAACCGAGGTCGATCTCGACTTCAACGTCAACGTCAACACCCACTCCGACGGGCAGCTCCTGCACGGGATCGGGGGGCACCAGGACGTCGCTTCCGGAGCGAAGATGACCGTGATCACCATTCCCACATTGCGTGGACGTCTCCCGGTGATCGTCGATTCTGTGACCACGGTGACCACGCCGGGAGAGGTGATCGACGTGATCGTCACCGAGCGCGGGATCGCTGTCAACCCGAGAAGAGAGAACTTAAAGGAGCGTTTCCTCGCCGCCGGTCTTCCGGTGCGCGAGCTTAAAGAGATAAAAAAGGAGGCGAATAGACTCACCCGGCCTCCGCGAAAGCCGATATTTGGCGATGAGGTAATCGCCCTTATCGAGTGGAGAGACGGAACCGTGATCGATACCGTAAGGAAGGTGATCGGATGGGAGTAAGAGAAGAGCTAAGGATGATCTTGCCGGAGATCGCCCTGATCCAAGATGAAGCTTTGCAGGAAAAGGTTCTTGCCACCTGGGAGGAGGCGCTCCGACGGGGCGGCTGGACCCCGCAGGACATCGAGCGGATGCCCTTTACCCTTGCCAAGAAGGTGGATATCAACTTCGCCAAGCACGTGCGAAGCGTCAGCAAGATCTGCCTGGCGGTGGCGGAGACGTTCGATGAGATCTATAAAGGCAAACTTTCACTTGATCACGATACCTTGCTTGCCGGGGCGCTCCTGCACGACGTGGGAAAGCTCCTGGAGATGGAGGAAAAAGACGGCGTTTTCCGCAAGAGTGCGGATGGAAAGCTCGTGCGACACCCCTTCTCAGGGGTTGCTCTCGCCGACGCGCAGGGCCTTCCGGCGGCGGTCCTTCACATCATCGGGACCCATTCAAAGGAGGGGGATCCCTATAAGCGAACCCCTGAGGCAATTATCCTGCATTATGCCGACTTCATGAACTTCGATCCGATCGAGGGGTGATCAAGATGGGAATGACCTTCGCTCAGAAGATCCTGGCTCGAAAGGCGGGGCTGGACTCAGTAGCAGTCGGACAGATCGTGGAGGTCGAGCCGGATTTTTGCCTCTCGCACGACAATACGGCCGCTATCTCGAAGACGTTCAAGAAGATCGGGGTCGAGTGGGTGAAGTATCCGGAGCGGTTCGTGATCGTGCTCGATCACACCGTCCCTGCCTCGACGGAGAAGTACGCGTTGGGGCACAAGGAGATCCGCGAGTTTGTTGCAGCTCAGGGGATCTTAAACTTCTACGATGCCGGGGTAGGGATCTGCCACCAGGTCCTGCCGGAGAAGGGGTTCGCCCTTCCCGGAAAGCTCATCTTAGGCTCTGACTCCCACACCACAACCTACGGAGCATTCGGCGCCTTCTCCGCTGGGATCGGCCGCTCGGAGATGGCGGTCCTGTACGCGACCGGGAAGATCTGGCTCAAAACCCCGGCGAGCTTCAAGATCGTCGCCTCGGGCCGACTTCAAGCACCCGTCACCTCCAAGGATCTGATCCTGAAGATTATCGGCGAGATCGGGGCCGACGGGGCGCTCTACCGCTCGATTGAGTTCTCAGGTGAGGCGATAGAGGAGATGAGCCTCGCCTCCCGCATGGTCCTCTCCAACATGGCGGTTGAGATGGGGGCGAAGAACGGGTACATCGCACCCGATGAGAAGACGCTTTCGTTCTTGGAAGGACGTGCCGCCGCTGACTATACGCCGGTCTATCCCGACTTGGATGCCGAGTACGAGAAGATCCTTGAATTCGATGCCTCCTCCCTCACCCCGCAGGTCGCAAAGCCGCATACCGTCGATAACGTCGTCCCGGCCACAGAAGTCGAGGGGACGAGGATCGACCAGGCGTTGCTTGGCACCTGCACCAACGGCCGGTTGGAGGACCTGCGCCTGGCAGCAAAGATCTTGAAAGGGAAATTGATTGCAAAAAACGTGCGCATGCTCGTCCTTCCCGCTTCGCAGGAAGTCTTGTTGCAGGCCCTCGCCGAAGGCTTGATCGAGACGTTTGTTCAGGCGGGAGCAATGGTTCTCAATCCCGGCTGCGGACCGTGCCTCGGCGCACACCAGGGGGTCCTTGCCCCGGGCGAAGTCTGCCTCTCGACAGCGAACCGCAACTTCAAGGGGCGGATGGGTTCCCGTGACGCCGAGATCTACCTCGCCTCACCATCAACAGTTGCCGCCTCGGCGATCACTGGAACGATCACCGATCCGAGAAACGCATTTGAGAGAGGTGAAGCATGATGGAAGGGCGAGTCTGGAAGTATGGGGACGACGTCAACACCGATGTCATCTTCCCCGGCAAATACACCTACCAGCCGATGGAGCCAGCGGAGATGGCCGAGCACGCGCTTGAAGACCTCGATCCTACCTTCGCCAAAGAAGTAAAAAAAGGCGACGTGATCGTCGCCGGTTTCAACTTTGGCTGTGGCTCCTCGCGCGAGCAGGCCGCGACCTGCCTGAAGGCCGCCGGCGTCGCCGCTGTAATCGCCAAGTCATTCTCCCGCATCTTCTTCAGAAACGCGATCAACACCGGCCTGCCGGTAATCGAGTTACAAGACGGCACCGATGCCATGGAGAAGGACGACACCGTCTCCATCGGCTTTGAGAAGGGAACGGTGATCCACGAAGGTAATGCATATCACTTCCCAGCTCTCCCAGAGGAGGTCCTTGCCATCCTCGAAGACGGCGGTCTGATCCCGCATGTGCGAAAGGAGCTTGGGAAAGAGTAAACTTATACGGTGTAAACATGGTGTCTATCATGCATGAATGCGATGAAAGTACGTGAGGTCATCAAGATGATAGAGGCCGACGGCTGGTACCTTGTTTCGATGCGGGGAAGTCACTGACAGTACAAACATCCCACCAAACCGGGTAGAGTTACCATCGCTGGTCATCCTAATCATGATTTGTCGCCAGGGACCTTGAACAGTATTCTAAAGCAGGCAGGATTGAAGAAAGGAGGGTAAGAAGACGTGTACAGATTTCTTATTGTTGTTGAAAAGGCGAACGGGAACTATTCCGCCTACTCTCCAGACCTACCCGGCTGTGTCGCAACCGGCGAAACACGCGAAGAGACTGAGCAGAACATGTACCAGGCGATAGAGATGCATCTACATGGCCTTGTTGAGGACCATCAGCCGATCCCTGAATCGCATGCGAGTGCGGAATATGTGGTCATCAAGTAAGTTGGCTTGCCCATACTTACGTTCGCCAAGCTCCGGGAAAGGAGATATCATAAGAACTGGAAGGAAGAGTTATGCCTCCTTCTCGCCCCATGATAATTCGAAAGACAAGCTCAGACCCTGTTTCACTTCGGTATTGTAATCAACGAAGGTAACACATATCACTTCCCAGCCCTTCCCAAGGAGGTCCTTTCGATCCTCCAAGACGGCGGCCTGATCCCGCATGTGCGGAAGGAACTTGGAAAGGGGTGATCGCCTTTCACGCTTGACAATCTTCACTTACGGTGCTAGCCTCAAACTCGGAGATTGGAACGCCTGACCAAGGCGGAATCCCAAGAAGCGGAGGGCGATGAGTTATGAGAACGTATAGACTGACAGCGACGATCTGGAAGGAGCAGGAAGGGTACGTTGCCAAGTGTTCCGAGCTCGGCGTTGCCAGCGCGGGTGACTCCCCCTCCGAGGCGCTCACGAACCTGAAGGAAGCGACCGAGCTTTACCTGGAGAATGCTCTATTGATCGACGATTTGCTTCCTATCAAGCCTTTTGTCCTGGATCCTCTTGACAATAGAGGAATGGAGTAATAGGATGCATAGCGGCCGGTGAATGATTATCCGGTAAGAAGGAGATTTTGGGCAGAATAAGAAGTTAACCCCAAAAAGGAGGAAGAAAATGGCAACGAAGAAAAGAGCCTTTATCAGCTTCGATGTTGACCATGATGAAGGCGCGAAGAAAATGCTTGCTGGACAGGCAAAACTCCCTGATAGTCCGTTTGAGTTTAAAGACAATTCAGTTAAAGAACATTTGACTGGAGACTGGAAAGAAAAAGTGCGTCGTCGTATGGATAATGTAGATGTGGTGATCGTTCTCTGTGGCACACAGACACATAATGCATCTGGCGTAGCCGCCGAATTAACAATAGCAAAGGAAAAGGAAAAACCATATTTTTTGCTGGCTGCATACGCAGATAAACACTGCACAAAACCCACCTCGGCTTCCTCCTCAGACAAAGTATACAAATGGACTTGGGATAACCTAAAAAAGCTAATTGGCGGAAGCCGTTAGATAAGGGACGTTGCTGATGAAAGTCTTCGTCATTCATAGATTCAAAGACAGAAAATGTGCAAAGAGCAAGCTGAAACAGCTTGCAAAGAAAATGTCTTTTGAATTGCAGCCCATATTTTTGGATAGTTCAGGGGGCGAACAATGGAAGGAAAATGCATTGAACGCTATAGGGGAAGCCGAGGCTGTTATTGTTTTTAATATGGAGTCATGTGAAAAATCAGACAATGCTAAATGGGAGATTCAAAAGGCAGAGGAGGCGGGGAAAGAACTCATCAACATAAATCTACACGACGAAGATACAGATTCATCCGATAGATTAAAGTCACTATATGATTTGAAAGACGAATTTGAGACCTGCTTCTCTTCAGATAGAAAAGATTATTTCGAATTATATAAACTGATGTTAGAGTCATCGGAAAGCTTAATTCAAAGAAGGCAGAAGACAAATGCCTTTTTTATCACAGTTATCGGCAGCCTTCTTGCTATTGCTGGCTTTTTGGCAAAAACGGGTGCAATCAATAACGGATCATATGGAATATTGTATGGGTTTTCGGTAGTTGGCCTGCTTCTATGTAACTCTTGGCGGAATCTCATCGATAATTATGGAAAACTAAATAAGGCAAAATTCGATGTGATTCTACGCTTAGAGAAAGAGCTTGGGGCACAAATTTATTCTGCTGAGTGGATAGCGCTTGGAAAAGGAATGAGGCCCAAGAAATATAAATCATTTACTTCTACAGAAAAGAATGTGCCTCTTTATTTCGCTTTATTGATAGTAACCTTGACACTAATTGCTATAGGCTGGCAAATATTGGGCTAACAAGGCACTGCACCTGACCGCTATTCCGCTGCGCTCCATAGCGGCAGGTGAGCTTGGTCGTTAGGCATTGAGGACTAACATATGTCACAAGTACCACATAGCCATCTATTCGTTGCAGTGGGGGGGGCAAGCAGTTCGGGTAAAACTCGTGTGCTGCGGTCGCTGAAGGCAACGCTAGGGCGAAAGCATACGGCCCATCTAGACTTAGACGGATACCATAAGCACGACAGAGAGCAACGCTTGTCACTCGGGCAAGTCCCTGAGGAGCTACGAGCGAATGACTTCGTCAAGATAGCGCATGACGTGAAGCAGCTTCGTCAAGGGGCTGACGTAGCAATGCCTACATACGATCACATGACTGGGCACTTTGGCCGTACGCGCATGGTTAAGCCCCGTCCCATCACCTTCGTAGAAGGGCTGCATGCAGTCGCTCTCAATTCTATCTGCAATGAGCATCTGATCGATATTGCAATCTTCCTTGATCCAGAAGAAGACCTTAGACGGTCATGGAAAGTGCATCGCGATGTTGCTGAGCGCAGCTACACGTATGAAGAAGCTGTCTTAGAAATACAGCAACGTGAACCTGCCGTCCTCCAACACATTCTCGGGCAGAGGGATATGGCCGATGTTCTTCTGCACATTGCTTCGCGTGCTCCTCGGTCCTTGTATCATACACTACTGGTGAGGCCGGCCTTGGTGCAGAGAATGCAGTTGCACAGCATTCTATTGCTCTCTTCGGGGGACAAGGTGCATGCGGATGAATGGTCCTATGCCGACTTCCTGTCCTTGCAGAGTGTTCGATACAAAGCTCTCGTGGATGCTGCGGATGCTTGCGAATTCGAGCTGTCGGCCTCGACGAGAAGGTTCTTGGCTGCACGCACACGGGCTGGTTCCTACCGAAATGCTATGCGGTCCCTTGTTGGGCTTCTTCTCGGAGTTGTTATGGTTGCGCGAGTACAGGAGGGCCTATGATGACTCTAATCCTTACCATAATTGCCATAATCGGTTTTATTGGGACATTGCCTCAATTTTGGGGTTATAGCTGGAAGGACGTCTATCGCTATGCTCTTCAAGGATCCGTGCCTTGGGATACTGTCCATGAGGCGACATTGAAGCTCCTTCAGAAGATCACCACATTGGGTTTCAACCCAACTGTGGTTGTCGGTATAGGCCGAGGAGGCATTCTGGCAGCGGGCCTGCTCTGTAGTGAGATCACGCGCAGCAAATTGATTGTGCAATCAAGACAGGCCGATACCCCGCATGTTCCTGCACTCCGCATTGGTACAATGAATACCAAGGTTATCTTTAAGAGCCAAGTTGATGAGAAGTCGGGGCGACAGCGATCACTTGTTGACAGGATTGATGTCGAAGAGATTGACTGTACGATTCAGCCAGAAGATAGAGTGCTGCTGATTCTCGCACAGAACTTTACCGGGGCCACACTTGAGAAGGCCGTCTCACTGATTGTCGCAAGGGGTGTACTACGCGAAAACGTGGTGACCGCCGCACTATTCTGGCAAAAGCCACGGTTGGAGCAGCACCACATTCCCGATGCCCACGAACCAGACATGTTCGGGATGATCCTCGCTCCAACAAAGACAATGCCTTGGAAGAGTAAGGATGTCAGTACCAACAGAGTTTAGCGGACAGCCATTGGCAGTGATGTAACATGCCCAACAAAAACATCCACTCGATTCTGAAGAGCCGCGCGTTGCGCGTCTCTTCAGAACGAGTGATGTTAGTCTTAGCAGAGTTGCCGGTTGATACTGGAGCAATTCACCTCACGATCAGTAGGAAACTGCCAGCATCCGTGAAGGCGAAGACCAATCTGACGTGTGCGCAAGAAGCTCGGATTTGTGTTGCCAGCCGCTCAATATGGCTGTATAATTTGGCTGTAAAAAGTCTGTATGGAGGTAGAGACGATGGGGACGAAGATCAGAGCGCAGGTGAATCTCTCGGAGGAAGTGATCCGACAGATCGACGCGGCGGTAGGGCCTCGTAAGAGGAGCGAATTCCTGGAGAGAGCGGCGGTAGCCCAGTTGCGCAGAGAGGCTCTCGATCGTTGGATGAAGCTGGGGGAGAAGTTCAAGGGGTTAACCCTGGAAGACATCTACTACCCTTCCCGCAAGGAACTGGAGGAGCGCGGTGGATAGGCTGGTCATCGACGCTTCAGTTGTGATTGCGAGCCTGCTTCCGGATGAGCCGTACAGGGACGCTTCACTGCGCATTCTGAAGGAGTTTCTTTCCGGCAACTTGGAACTGTTTGCCGTCCCGTTGCTGCGGTTTGAGGTCACAAACGCACTCTGGAAGGCCATCTCCAGGGGCAGAACGAAGTTGAGCGATGCACAAGCAGCACTCCACGAATTTGAAGCGTTTAACCTGCCTGAGCGCGAAGTTGCAACTCAGGAGATCCTAAAAACAGCCCATGCCTATAAGTGCTCAGCCTACGATGCCGCCTATTTAACCCTTGCGAAGAGCGAGCAGATCCCGCTTGTAACAGCCGATAAGCACCTTTATAACGCAGTGAAGGACAAATCCCGCTTGGTTCTCTGGGTGGAAGATTTTAAGCAACCTTCATAATATGTGAAGAATTGTGTAGCCTCGGGCGATCTTGCCTTTTGGCGTTTTGATTTAGCTGCCGAGTCGATTCGCAGGCGCTAAGCGAACCTCAGGTAGGGGCTATATCATCAAGCCCTTCCGTCTGCAGAAACGAGAAAATGCGCTTTAGGAAGCGTTGTGCTTGCTCCACTCGCTGTGCTGCAACCTCTTGAGAGAAGGTTAGCTCTACGTCGTAGTCGGCGGAAGCTCTTTCGTCCTGCTCGTGGGCAAGGATCATCGCCCATTCCTTCTCGAGAAGTCCCTGCTGGACCAGCTCTTTCCCAAAGAGCCGTCTCACAGCGGTATGGCTCTCTGTTACGATATCCCGTGCAAGCAACGCGGCCTTGGCCGCATGGAGAACGGCGTAATAGGCCCTGGACACGGCATCTTCGTAGAAACCTGCTTCAAGCAAGAGCTCAGCCGCTCCTTGAGCTTTCAGAGAGCGTTTCCATTCAGCCTGAACTTGGATTTCTCTCACGAGACCACCACGCCCTCCCGCTCCACAGCCTCCACGAAGACCGAGCGGTGCTCTCTGCGTTGTTCAATCTCTTGGACGGTGTAAACCACGATAGAAGGCACCACATCTTTCCCCAGCGCCAAGTCATATCCAAGCAGACGGATGCGGGATTTGAGATCTTCGTTTCCCCTGAGAACGACGAGCACATCCAGATCAGAATCATGGTTGGCATCTTCGCGTGCCTTCGAACCAAAGACCATCACCCGCTCAAGTGCTCCAGGAAAGTCGCGGCGAATTTCCCCGACGAAAGAGTTCAGCCAATCTTTCTCCTCTGGTAACAACTTCACCGCTGATAACCTCCTTCACCAGCGACAGTTTCTCTCCGCCAACGATAGTAGCACAAACCTCCCCTCAATAGTAAATCGCTTGATCCCTCAGGGCCGAGGAGGGGTAAGAAGAGCCGAATCCTTCTCCCGTATCTTCTTCCGAAACGCGATCAACAACGGCCTTCCCGTAATCGAGCTTCAAGACGGGATCGACGTGATGGAGAAGGGTGACATCGTAGCGATTAACTTCGAAAATGGAATCGTGGCCCACGAAGGTAATGCATATCACTTTCCCGCCCTCCCCATGGAAGTCCTAGCCATCCTCGAAGACGGCGGCCTCATCCCACGTGAAGAACGTGCTCGCGAAGAGCACCTAGCCGAAGCGTTCGTCCAAGACAATGAAAGGCTTCTTGTATCCCGAGGAGCCTTTGTGTTCTCTGAAAAGTTTCGGGTGAGGATCCTACCACGCGATCCTGGATCGGTTTCTAGCCTACCTTCCGCGCAGGCGTGTCATGCTTCGTCTTGCCGCGGTGAAAGTGAAGGAAGCCCTCGACCTGCGGACGATGCCGCCTCTGTCCGGGGGGAGTAGTGCTTCGTGACGCAAGCTTGATGGATTTGATCGAACAGCTTCATGGCTGTATGATGTCGTGCGCGAAAAGCAAAGGCAATATGAGGGAATAGATGGAGGAGCAGGATCGTTGGCGAGAGCAGTATCGGTGAAAGGTGTGCGTCGACGCTATGGTGCAGATTCGCAGACTAATCATTGTTAGGCGTACCTTGAATGTAAGATGCGACAAAAGGAGACAACGATGTGCTAAAAGCTAAGTCTGGAGTACAAACCGGCTTGGGTGAGCGAATAGTCCTCGCAGCCCAGGGCCTTGGAGCTCTCGTGGTGATTGTCCTCTCGGTGCTCGACTGGACCGGATTGCTATCGCTTCCCTGGTTTGATGCTCAAGCATACAGAATAATTCTTCTTGCTGTCGCTGTGGTGCTTCTAACATTATTTGTTGAAAGGCTCACCGTCTTACGAAGCATCAAGACAGATCTGTCGCTACTCAGGAATTCCGGACATGTCGGCGCGCGATATCTAACCGACTCCGATTCGGTGCTTAGACAGTTACAGGTTCTCGTCGACAGCGCAAGTGAGAAGATACTGGCACTCGGGGCGAAATCAACCGCCATCGCGTACTTAGAACGAATATCTCGCAAGGTTACAGATGGCGATGTTACATATTCCAGACTTCTTACAGGAGACCACATCACGCACGAGCTTCATCAACATCTTCTAGGGCTAATAAATCTCGCTCCGGTGAATGTGGGTTGGAACTATAGCGAGAAGTACGGAAACCTGACTGTGTCAGAACGAGAGGTTCTCCTGGCAATCCCAACTCCTCATCCGAATCGCTTCCGAGGACTTAAGTTAGTGGGCCCAGAACAGGCCGGTCTCTTCAGTGAAGTTTTTTGGGAAGCCTTTAGGGAGGGAATGAATCTCAATAATCCGAGATCCCTCGAGATACTGTGCGAAGAATGTGGCTCTAGTACGCATCGCGGAGAATTCGAACTAAAGGAAATGTTGACAAAGGCGGAAGATGCGTATCGTGTACCAGGCTGAGGGTATTCGCCTAACATATCACTTGAGCAGACGCGGCTACTGTCACGGTTCTTGCGGATGCAAGAACTCGTGCCAGCTTAACGCCGCGCAGATCAGCTCAGTGTTAGCTGCATGGCGCCGCCTCGTGGGCAGGAAGGGTGGAAATGACGACACAGCAAGATCGCACGCTGAACGAGTACGAGGTGCGCCTCTTTCTGTCGGTCCACATCACAACTGACCGAGAAGGAACTTAGGGCTACAGCGTCACTCCTCGCGATAATCCGTGCAGTTTCCGAGTTCGGCAGGAGAATTGTTCGCCTCTCTGGTGGGCCGGTCGGCCGGCTTTCGTGCTTCACAGAGGTGCCGTATCAATTGGACTGCCGCGGCGGAAATCCTCCAGAGGAGTTGCGCCCAGATGGCCTCGTTCAGGCGGTACACGGCAAACGACGCTGGGTTGCCCTCGTGGAGGTCAAGGTTGGCAGGGCCAACCTCGATCCAGATCAAATTGACAAATATCACCGGCTCGCTCGGGAAGAACGTGCGGATGCCCTGATCACGGTGAGCAATCAGCCGGCGCTGCCGGATGGCCGTCCTCCAGTGAGCCTAGATGGCCGGAGGCTCCGGAGCATTCCCGTGTCGCACTTCTCGTGGGAGCGTCTCCTCAGCGAGGCGCAGATGCTGAGCCGCAAGAAGGAAGTTTCGGATCCAGATCAGAAGTGGATGCTCGACGAATGGATTCGTTACGTCGATGATCTGGAGTCACGCATTATCGTGCCGCCGGACCTCGGATCGCACTGGGGCGAGGTGCTGGCGGTTTCCTGGCGGTTTTGCGGTTTCGGGGACACCATACTTATCTTTTGCTTGTAGGCACAGACAAGAGTAAGCTCAAGATATGGCAAGAATTGCGCGGGTAGTAGCTCCAGGGTCTCCTCATCACATAACGCAACGTGGAAATCGTCGGCAGGAGACTTTTTTCTGCGACGAGGACTATCGGGTGTACCTGGATCTGATGGCAGAATGGTGTTTTCGTTGCAAGGTGGAAGTATGGACCTATTGTCTGATGCCGAACCACGTTCACCTGATTGCAGTGCCGGAATCAGCGGATGGGTTACGGCGGGCGATCGGTGAGGCACATCGGCGTTACACGCGGCGAGTGAACTTTCGCGCGGGGTGGCGGGGGCACTTATGGCAGGGGAGATTTGCCTCGTTTCCGATGGATGAAAGTTATCTATTAGCGGCCGCGCGGTATGTGGAACTCAATCCTGTGCGAGCGGAGCTTGCCGAGAAACCGGAGGTATACCCATGGAGCGGTGCGGCTGCGCACATGTCTGGCCGCGATGACGTACTTGTGAAGGTCTCGCCCCTTCTTGAGATGGTTGGAGATTGGCGGGAGTTTCTTTCGGAGGCGGTCACGGAGCAGCAAGGGGAGGAGATACGCCGCCATGAGCGTACAGGGAGACCACTGGGAGATAAGAATTTCGTGGTTGAACTTGAGAAGGCATTGGACCGTATTCTCCGATGCCAGAAGCCAGGGCCAAAACGCGAGGTCAGCCAGAGATAAGTATGGTGTCCCCGGATTTGTCCCTGGCAGCAACGACCTGGAAAGAGCCGGAGCGGTATGTTGCCAGGTGCTCCGAGCTTGGAGTAGCCAGTGCAGGCGACTCCCCTTCTGATACACTTGCAAACATGAGGGAAGCAAGCGAGCTGTACTTGGAGAATGTTATGTTAACCGACGATCTGATTCCTATCAAGCCTTTTCTTCAGGTTTCCTCTTGACAATAGAGGGACGGAGTCATAAGATCCATAGCGTCTGGCGAATGATCGTTCGGTAAGAGGGGGATTTTGGGTAGAATAATAAGTTGGCTTGAGAAGACAAAAAGGAGAAACCCGATGGCAAGCATTCCGAAGAAAGTAGTCGAGCGATTCACCAAGACCGTCCCCAAGTTCCAGAAGGTCCTCCAAATCGCGAAGGACCGCGACGTGAACGAGTCGGACACTGTTGCTATTCTGACGGACATCCTCGGTGCTGTGCTGGGGTACGATAAGTACATCGAGGTCACCAGTGAGCTTGCCATTCGGAGTACGTACTGTGACCTTGCCCTCCGAGTGGAGGACAAGGTTCAGTTCCTGATCGAGGCGAAGGCCATCGGAATTGACCTGAAGGAAACCCATATGAAGCAAGCCTGTGATTATGGAGCTAATCACGGTGTCCAGTGGGTGGTCTTGACCAACGGGATTGAATGGAAGGTGTATCGAATCAGATTTGAGCAGCCCATCAACTTCGACCTCGTCTGCACCTTCGACTTCCTTGCGCTCAACCCACGAAGCGAGAAGGACCAGGAATTCCTGTTCCTTCTCACAAAGGAAGGTCTCGGCAAGAATGCGCGTGACGATTTCTATGAGAAGGCCCAAAGCGTCAATCGTTATGTAATCGGCAACCTGATGCTTGCCGACCCCGTTCTCTCCGTCGTCCGTCGCGAGCTTAGGAAGCTCGCCGACGGCATGAAGATTGACGTTGCCGAGATCGAATCCATCGTACGCACGCAAGTGCTCAAGCGGGAGATTGTCGAGGGAGAGGAAGCGGAAGCAGCCCAGTCACGCGTGAGTAAGTTCTACCGCAAGGGCACAACACCACGCCAGAGCAAGAAGCCGCAGAAGCCGCAGTCTTCGGTTGCACCACCTGTTCCAGAAGAATCGGTGACGGACAGACTCCTCCGGGAAGCAGAGCAAGAGGAGACAAGCCAACAATCTCCTGGAGCCTATTCCAGTGGGGCCTCGGACGGCCCCACTGGAAAGGCTCAGGAGTGACGGTCGGGTCTAAATTATCACAAGGACAATCAACATGAAAGCATATCCATATCTCATCCACGACCTTTCATCACAAAAGGGAGAAAGATTATCTCATCTTGATCCAAGGAAGAAAGAATTTGATGAAAAATGGCTGCAAGGCTTTCTTATGAATCACCCGGATATCCTTCCAACTGGTGACATAGAGCCCATCTTTTCTTCCCTTGTTCCAATCGGAAAAGAGGTTCAAGTCTCAGAGGGTAGAATTGACATTTTATATTTGAGCGGAAGTGGCTATCCTGTAATTGTTGAAACAAAACTCTGGAGGAATCCAGAATCCAAGCGTGAGGTAGTGGCCCAAATTTTGGATATGGCTTTTGCGTTTTCAAAATGGAACTATGATCAGTTGAATGAATATACGAAACGATTTACAAAGGCATTCTATGGTCAAGAAAGATCTCTGTTTGCATTGATGGAGGAGAACCTTGGCGAAGTTGATATGGAACAAGATGAATTTCGTGATCATGTCGAAAACAATTTAAATCTTGGAAGGTTCCTTGTGTCAGTTGTTGGGGATAGGATTAGGGCTTCAACCCTTGATATTCTTAATGAACTTAACAGGTATCCTGGGCTTGGTTTAGAACTCGCGATGATTGAATTAGAGTGTTTTACATTTAGGAACAAAGAAACATCCTCCTTGCTGATCATTCCCCGAATAGCAAAAAAGAGTGAAATAATAGAAAGATCCATCGTTGAAGTTAAAATACAACGAGATCAAAGAAAACCGGAAATTGAGATTTCTCAAGAGAAAACAAAAAAAGTCGGCAAAAAAATTAGCCGTCCTACTCTTACTGAGGCAAAATTTTGGGAAATGCTAAAAGAAAAGGCACCGGATGATTACCATCGGATCAAAAAATTCGTTGAAGGTTTGAAGGATGATCCTCTCATTGAAATGTCGCCAGGTGTCAACGGTTTAAGATTCAGAAGGATATTATCTGAATCCGATCGAATCATATCTCTTTTCTTTATAACAACTGATTCTTCAGTGCATGTTCGCTTACGAGCCCCTATACAGCAGTTCGAATCATTAGGGCTGGATACTGGGGCAGTGGATGAATTTAGTAAAGAAGTAAAGTTGATTCTGAGTGGCTTCTCATCTCCATTCAACCAAATTGATGTTGAAGCTTTCAAGAAAGCCTTATCAAATTTCATTGAGAAAATAGATGGGCAAGAGATTACCGAAAGATAAACCCGAACAAGCCCTTGAACGCCGATTTGCTTTTCCGCTACGCTCCAAAGCCATCGGGTTAAGGGCAACGTTGAACAGACCCGCTACGCGGGGAAAGCAATTGAGAAGTAATTGCCAGTAATGAGATCTGAATAATGGGGTCTGATCTTGTCTTTTGGCCGTTTTGATTGAGCTGATAAGTCGATTCGTAGGAGCTAAGCGAACTTCAGGCAGGGTTACCTCATCAAGCCCTTCCATCGTAGAGTCAAGCTCAAGGTCTGCCCTTGACCCTTGAATTTCGCCTCTTCACTTAAGGCTTTCAAACTTATGCGCCAACGCGTCTTCCACCGTCTTAGGGACGAACGATGAGACCGCACCTCCGTAGTGTTTTACTTCCTTGACGATCGAGGAAGAGAGGAAGCTGTACTTTCCCGCGGTCATGAAGAAGACCGTCTCGATCTCTGAGTCAAGGTCACGATTGGTAAGGGCCATCTGAAACTCATAGTCAAAGTCGGAGTTGGCTCGCAATCCACGCACGATCGCTTCAACCCCGTTTACCTTGGCACACTCGATCAAAAGCCCGTCGTAGCTGATCACTTCGACCCCACAGATCTTAACCTCGGCAAGTGCCTCCTTGGTGATTCCTACCCGCTCGGAGACGGAGAAGAGTGGAGCCTTGCTCGGATTGGCCACGACCGCGATCAGAAGGCGTGAGAAGAGCTTCTTTGCCCGGCGGAGAATGTCGATATGTCCGTAGGTGATTGGGTCGAAGCTCCCCGGATATATGGCGCTTGACATCGGCATCGTAAAACGATTCTAGCCTAGTTCACAGAGCTTCTCAACGTCGGCGGTGCGCGGGCCAACCACGGCCAGGTTCAGCGCATCGGGCCTAGCGAACCGCGCAAGGACTCGCGCGATATCCTCTAAAGAGACTGCACCTACCCGGCCGATCAGCTCATCCGGGGAAAGGATCTCCCTGCCGATAACCGCAGCGCTCCCCAACCGCGCCATGCGATTGGCGTTCGTCTCCAGATTAAGTATCAGGTGCCCCTGCAGCTTGGCCTTGGCCAACGAGAGTTCATCAGGAGAAATCCCCTCACCACGGAGGCGGTTAAGCTCGGTTAGCGTGATCTTTACTACTTCAGCGACGTTCTCCGGAGCGACCCCGGCATAAACGACCCAGGAGCCAGCATCGGAGTAAAGGGTGAGAGAGCTTGTGATCGCGTAAGCCAACCCTCGCTCCTCGCGGATGATCCGAAACAGGCGCGAACTCATCCCGTCTCCCAGGACGGTGTTTGCTACCTCGAGTGCAAAGCGGTCATCATCAGAGGCATTGGTCCCGGGCAGCCCAAGGTAGATGTGGGACTGCTCAGTCTCACGTTCGTGGAGGGCGCGGCCGCTTCGCATACTAGGGGGACTCCGCCGGGAGACCCCAGAGGACACGGAGAAAGGATCGAACAGCTGCTCTACCAAGGTAATGGCCCGTTTTACGTCGATGGCCCCACAGACGACAAGAACCATGTTCCCTGGCTGGTAGAAGCGGCGATGGTACCCAGCGACTTCCTCTCGGGTTACTTCTTTGATTGTGCTACGATCTCCTAGTACTGATCGAGAGAGTGGATGCGATCCCTCCCACAGGCCGGCATTAAACAGGTCATAGGCGTGCTGTTCCGGATCGTCCTTATGACTTTTGATCTCTTCGAGGATCACCCCCCGTTCCCGCTCGAGCTCCTCCGGATCGAGCGCCGGGTGTTGTACGAGATCTGCCAGGATCTCTAGGGCAAGAGGAAGACCGTCGACCGGGACCTCAGCATAGTAGAAAGTGGACTCCTTACCCGTGGCTGCGTTCAAGTGGCCGCCAACCCCGTCGATCTCTTGGGCAATTCGTCTTGCATCCCGCGTGAACGTACCCTTAAACAGAAGGTGTTCCAGAAAGTGCGTCAAACCAAATAGGGAATCTAGGTCATCGCGGCTTCCCACCTTAACCCAGATCCCCACACTCACCGAACGAGAAGTCGGGACCTCCTCTACCAAAACCTGCAACCCACTGTTAAGGGTTGTGGAGAAGACCCCCTCGTAGAGCGCCTCGATCACCAGCGATCCTCAAAGGGTGGAGGTTCCTTCTTCTCTGTCTGAGGTTTCTTCTCCTCTATCTGGGGCTGCTTCTCCTCTATCTGAGGTTGTTTCTCCTCTGTCTTAGGAACGATGCGGCGCAGCTTGTAACGACCGCGGTCGTCGATGTTCAGCACCTCGACCTTCACGCGGTCACCCGACTTTACCACATCCTCCACGCGCTTGACGTAGTCGTCCGATAGGGCGGATATATGGATCAAGCCAGTGATATCAGGCGCCAACTCAACAAAAGCTCCGTAATCGGTAATGTGGGCTACCGTCCCCTCGATGATGTCCCCAACTTTGATCTTGGTCTCTGGCGCCGCGGATTCCGATCTGAAACCTCCTCGCCGAGACGTTTCCCTCCTCCTCGGACGGGCGGGGCGAGATTCCTCGCCTTCTTCTTCGATGCGGCGCAAATCTGGACGGCCCATCTTGTCCTCTCCGATTACTTCTATCGTGATCTCGTCTCCTGGCTTGACGATGTCGCGGACGTTGTCCACGTACCCCGAGGCGAGGTTCGAAACGTGGACAAGCCCTTCAGAGCCGTTCTTTAACTCTACAAAGGCCCCAAAGTCAACCACGCGGGTGACCTTAGTCTTCATTACCATCCCGACTTCCAGTTCGGCAGTGAGATCTTCGATCCATTTCTTGGCCGCGGCAACCGCTTCAGAATCGGTTCCAGCAATCTTCACCTCGCCGTTGTCCTCGACATCGATCGTAGCGCCGGTCTCCTCGATTATGCGACGGATCATCTTCCCACCCGGGCCGATAACCAACCCGATCTTATCCACGGGAATAGTGACCGTCACAAGCATCGGCGCATAGGGAGAAAGCTGATCGCGCGGCGCGGAAATAACTTGTGTCATCTCGGCAAGGATCTCCAAGCGCGCTCGTCTGGCTTGTCTCAACGCCTCACGCAGGGTCTCCCGGTCGATTCCTCCCACTTTGACGTCAAGCTGGAAAGCGGTAATTCCATCTTGCGTTCCAGCAACCTTAAAGTCCATATCTCCGTAGTGATCCTCGGCTCCCAAGATGTCCGTCAGGATGACCCGGCGCCTGCTTGTTTCATCCTCGACCATTCCCATGGCGATTCCTGCAACCGGTTTTTTAATCGGCACGCCGGCGTCCATCAGTGAAAGGGAGGCACTGCATACCGTTGCCATGGAGGAGGAACCATTTGACTCCAGAATCTCCGAGACAATACGGATGATGTAGGGAAATTCCTCCTCACTTGGGAGGACGGCCCTCAATGCTCCCTCTGCCAGGTAACCGTGGCCGATGGAGCGGCGACTCGGAGAGCCAATCCGCCTCACCTCACCTACTGAATAGGGAGGGAAGTTATAGTGGAGCATGAATCGCTTTCGCCCCTCTTTCATCATTTGGTCGATGATCTGCTCATCGCTGCGAGTGGCGCCAAGGGTGGCGATCCCCAAACTCTGGGTCTCCCCGCGGGTGAACAGGGCTGAGCCATGGGTTCGCGGGAGAATCCCGACCTGACAACTGATCGGTCGCAACTCCTCCGGCCGGCGACCGTCGACCCGCTCGCCGGATTCAAGGATCCGCTGGCGCATATACTCCTTGTGAAAATCCTCAACGAGGTTGGCTATTCTCTTTTTCAGCTGGGCTTTCTCCTCAGCGGGAACATCTTCCGGAACGATAGCTTGGATCGCTCGTTCGCAGATGGACTCTACGAAGTCCTGCCGCTCCTTCTTGCTTGACAGGTTGTACATTGAGGGGAACTCCGGCCAGACGATCGCACGCACACGCTCCCGCAGTTTGGGGTCCTCGACAGTCGGAGAGACCTCCTTCTTTACGGGACGGACCCGCTCGACAAATCTCTCCTGGAGGCTTACGAGATCTTGGATCGCTCGATGAGCAATGTCGATTGCCTCCACCACCTTCTCCTCGGAGAGTTCGTCCATTATCCCTTCCACCATCGTCACCGTCTCCTTCGTTCCGGCGACAGTGATCTCTACGCCGCCCTCTTCCTGCCAGGTTGCTTCGGGGTTAACTACCAACTGGCCGTCTTTTTGACCGACCTTCACTCCGGCAATCGGGCCAGCGAACGGGGCCTCTGATATCACCAGCGCAGCAGAGGCACCGAGGATACCCACGATGCTCGGCGAACAGTCCGGCTCAGCCGAGAGGATCGTGGCGACGATCTGAACCTCATCCTGGTAGTCCTTGGGGAAGAGTGGGCGGATCGGCCGATCGATCATCCGCGCACTCAAGATCGCCACATCGCTCGGCCTTCCTTCGCGCTTGAAGAAACCACCGGGAATCTTCCCGCTGGCGTAAAATCGCTCCTCGTAGTCGACGCGGAGCGGGAAATAGTCAATATCCTCATTGCTCTCTTGTAAACCCACCGTGACGAGGACGCGTGTATCCCCGTAGGTGGCCAGAACGGCACCGTTTGTTTGTTTGGCCAGCCGTCCGGTTTCTAGGGAAACTTCCTTCCCATTAAACTGTATACTTTCTCTAATTAACATTATTACTCTAGACTCCTCTGATTCCTAGTTTCTGAATCAATTCCTTATACACAGTGAGATCTCGGCGTTTGACGTATTTCAGCAAGCGGCGGCGTTGACCGACCATCTTTCGCAAACCTCGCTGTGAGCTGAAATCCTTCTTGTGCACATTTAAGTGTTCGGTCAGCTCCTTAATCCGCTCGGTGAGAAGCGCAACCTGAACCGTCGCTGACCCAGTATCTGTATCACTTTTCCTATAGTCCTTAACGATCTCTTCTTTCTTTTGGCGTGTAAGACCCATTAATCCTCCTTCGTTCCCGATCCCGAGGGAGGGGTTTCCCGCTCTCCCAGGATGGGATCGCTCAATTTGTGTACCTTTTTGACAGGCGTTTTACCTCTTGCTTGACCTTCTCCTCATCGATAGTGACAAGCTCCCTATCTCGCAGAAGAAACCGCCCAGCCACCATAACGTCGGTTATATCCTGCGAGTGCGCTGCATAGACGAGGGCGGAGAGGGGATCATAGACGGGAAGAGTACGAACACAATCCAAGTCAACTAGGACGATATCCGCATCCTGGCCGACGGCAAGCCCTTGCGCTCCTGTTCGAAGCGCCTTGGCACCTGCCTGCGTCGCCATTAGAGCCACCTCCCGCGCTGGGAGGACGGTCGGGTCCTCGGAGGACACTTTTTGGAGAAGGGCTGCCATGCGCATCTCCTCGATCATATCTAGACTGTTGTTCGCTGCCGCACCATCAGTTCCCAAAGCAACCATCACCCCCGCTTTTTGCATCGCCGCAATTGGGGCAATCCCACTTCCTAGCTTGGCATTGCTCTTCGGGCAGTGAACGACGCTCACCTCCCGTTCGGCCAGAAGATGAATATCGTCCTTGTCAACATGAACACAGTGAGCTGCCAGGACCGGGATCGATAAGGCACCGAACCGATCAAGCGTGGCTACCGGACTCAATCCCCTCTGCGCTCGACACTGCTCCACTTCCTCCCGCGTTTCCGCAAGGTGAGTGTGAAGGATAACCTCATACTTTTGTGCCAGCTCGATCGCCGCCTTCCATACTTCTTCACCACACGTATAGACCGCATGTGGACTGAGCGCGGTCTTGATTCTGCCGTCTCCAGCTCCCTCCCAACGAGTAATCACTGCCTCCGCCTTCTTAAGCTCTGCCTTCCCATGCGCGTCAAGCTTTGGGGCGACAACGCCATAGGAGAGCACCGCCCGCAGGCCAACCTCCTCCACCGCGCGCCCTACCTCGTTGGTATAAAAATACATATCAGCACACATGGTCGTCCCCGCGCGGATCATCTCAGCGAGTCCAAGGAGGGAAGCCCAGTAAACTTCTTTCGGACTTAACTCCCTCTCGACCGGCCAGATGTGATCCTCAAGCCAGGTTCGCAACGGTAGATCGTCGGCAAGCCCGCGAAAGAGGACCATCGGAAGATGGCTATGCGCATTGACCAACCCAGGGATCGCTAGTTTCCCCTCTCCTTCAATCACCGCTTCACCGGGATTGATCGGCAGGGGATCCTCGCTGATGGTGCTGATCCTCTTTCCGTCAATACGGAGATTTATAGTCTTAACTACCGTGGCGCCGTCGATGACCGCCGTGATATTCCTAAGGACTATTCCCATCCAACCTTCTTTGTCTATAAAGCTCTTTGCAAGAGAAATTATAGCTGCTTCAAGGAAGGACCGCAACGCGCTCTTAAAGGTGACAAGCCATCCTCTTGCCTTCTTTCTTGCTATGCGGCTATTATATTGAAGGCCACCGAAGATGATGAATAAAGGACACAGAGCCGGGCAGTGGGGAGAGGAGATCGCCTGCGAGTACCTACGCAATCAGGGATATGAAATCGTCGAGCGCAACTGGCACTCGAGGTTCGGAGAGGTGGACATAATCGCCCGGGAAGGGGATACACTCGTCTTTGTCGAAGTAAAAGTGCGTACTGGATCGGGGTTCGGAGGCCCGGAAGCGGCGCTCACCGCCAGGAAACGTGCACGGATTACCGCAACGGCACGCGCCTATCTAAGCAGAGTTGATACCGATCTTCCGGTACGCTTCGACTTCGTGGCACTTATAGGAGAGAAGGTCAAGTTGTATCGGGACGCATTTCAGATTGAGGAACCATGTTCGCGCGGTTACTGAGCGCTGTCGTCGTGGGAATCGACGCTGCATTGGTGGAGGTCCAATGCGATGTAGCGAACGGACTTCCTACGTTTCAGGTCGTCGGTCTACCGGAGAAGGAAGTGACCGAGAGTAGGGAGAGAATCCGCAGTGCTATTAAGAACTCGGGCTACAGCTTCCCGGCCAAGCGGATCACCGCAAACCTTGCTCCGGCCGATTTGCGCAAAGAAGGAGTAGGGTTCGACCTGCCATCAGCGCTGGGAATCCTAGTCGCTTCCGGGCAGATCCCTTCTTTGACCTCTCAATATCTCGTCTTGGGAGAGCTCTCCCTCAACGGCGAGGTGCGGAGAGTGCACGGAGTTCTTCCGATCGCGCTTGCAGCAAAGCAGGCGAATCTTAAAGGGATGATCGTCCCCGAGGCAAACGCCACTGAGGCCGCTCTCGTCGACGAAGTAGCCGTCTATCCGGTACGAACCCTCGCCGAGGCGGCCGCCCTCCTCTCTGGTGAACTTACCGTCCCCTGTTTTAAGATCGACCGCGACGCACTGATGGCCCAGGTAACCGCCCCGCCACTTGTGGACATCGTTGAGGTTAAAGGGCAGGAACAAGCGAAGCGGGCGCTTGAGGTTGCAGCAGCAGGAGGGCACAACCTGTTGATGATCGGCCCGCCAGGCGCGGGAAAGAGTCTGCTTGCCCGCTGCCTGTCAGGAATCCTTCCTCCCCTCTCCTTTGCCGAGGCGCTCGAGGTAACACGTGTATACAGTATCGCGGGAATGCTAGATAGTAACATCCCTTTGATCACACAACGGCCATTCCGGTCACCGCACCATACCATCTCCTACGCGGGGATGGTCGGCGGTGGACGTGGCCTCCCGGGACCAGGGGAGATCACCCTTGCCCACCACGGGGTCCTTTTTCTCGACGAACTCCCTGAGTTCGATCGCCGCGTCGTGGAGACTCTTCGTCAGCCGCTTGAGGATCGTAGCATCCTATTATCGCGGGCCGGGGTATCGGTCCGTTACCCGTCCAACTTTACCCTCGTCGGGGCAATGAACCCCTGCCCATGTGGCCACCTGGGCGATCACTTGCACCCCTGCACGTGCAACCCGCACGAGATCAGACGTTATCGTAAGAGGCTCTCCGGTCCGTTTCTCGATCGGATCGATCTATTCGTCGAGGTTCCCCGTCTTACCCCGGAAGAGCTCCTCACCCGGCCGCAGAGGGAGGACTCACACGCGATTCGTACTAGAGTGGAGAAGACAAGACGGATACAATGGGAGAGAATGAAGGATGAACCAGGCCGGTTTTCTAACGCCGAGCTAAATTCAAAGGAGATAGCGAAGTATTGCGCGTTAGACCAGGATGCAAAGGGGCTTTTGGAGATGGCGATCGATCGTTTCGCATTAAGTGCACGCGCCTACACGCGCGTCCTTAGGGTCGCACGGACGATCGCCGATCTCAGTGGAGCCCCGCTAATCCGTGCGGAACACCTTGCCGAGGCGATCCAGTACCGGTCGATCGACGAGGACCTTGCTTAGAGGAGGCGACATGAAAAGAGCGTTGGCGTTGATTCTGGGATTAATCGTTGCAGGAGGAATAGTTACTGGAGCGAGGGCGACCGATTTTCCACTCACAGTAGCTGGAATTCAGGTCGATGGGAACACAAAGATCCGTACACAGGAGATCCGCAAGGCCGTCCCGTTTCATTTAAGCGATGAGATAACAGCCGACGATCTGAAGAGTGCCTCACAGGCGATCTTCGATCTCGGCTGGTTCAGTGAGGTGATCCCCGAGGTCGATGAGGAAGGGATGATCCTCTTCCGCGTGGTGGAGAACCCAGTGGTGGATAAGGTCGAGATCACAGGAAACGTCAACAAAGAATCAATCGAGATCCTTGGGCTCACCCTCTTCCGTGCGCGGATCATGCCCTCAGATAAGATCCGCCGTATTCTGCGTGACCACGGTGTGAAGAAGGGGGAGGTGCTCAACAACCACTCCCTCAAGGAGGGGTTAGAGGCAGTAATCGACGCCTACGAAAAGAAGGGGTACACCCTGATCATGGTGGGAAAGGTCGTCCCTGGTGAAATTCTCCGGATCGAGATCATCGAAGGACGGGTTACCGACAATGTGATCACCGGTCTTAATACCGTCCCCACAGAGATCGCTCAGGAAATGATCGATCTTCCTGTGGGAGAGTGTCTGAAGAAGGCAGCGATCCAACGCACCCTCGCGCGGCTCAAGCGCTTGATCTTCTTTACGAATGTCGAGATTGTTCCTCAACAGGGAACAATCCCGGACGAGGTCCGTCTGCTGTGGACACTCACCGAGAGGAAACTGGTCGAGGAGCCGATCGAAATTACCGGGATCGACCTCGATGGGGTAACCCGGTTTCCACAAAAGATCGCCGATGCGTCGCTTAAGGAAATTCCCACGGGAGAGATCGACAACTACGGTCTCCTCCAAGCCCTTGAAGGTCTCTACGACCTTTACTACCGCACCGGATATGTCATGGTCCGCTTCTCCGTGGGATCGATTGAGGCCGGGCGCCTGTCTATTCACATGGAGGAAGGAAAGATCGGCGAGATCACCCTGGATGGGAACACTCACACCAAGGACTATGTGATCATGAAGACGTTCGGCATCAAGGTGGGGGACGTCTTGAACCAGGCGAGGCTCGCCGTCTCGTACCAGGGGCTGATGGCGCTCGGTTACTTCAACTCGGTGGATATCGTCCCCGAGTGGAGCGATGACGCGATCCATCTCTCAATCGCGGTTGTCGAAAATGAGAAGCTGGGAGGAATAAACGGATCGATCGCGTACTCCCCTAAGAGTGGCGGCTTGGTGGGAAAGCTTGACTACAGCCAGAAGAACCTGCTTGGCACAGGACAGGATTTGTCGTTCTCCTATAGCCGTGGCCTAATCGGGGAGCGAAGCGCGGTGTGGAACCTCGGTTACAGCACAGTCTCCTTCTTCCCCGGTTTCAGCCGCGTCGGATTCGATCTCTACCGAAAGAGTGAGGAAAAGGCAATCGACGAAGAGGAACCGCAAACGTTCCTCACCGTGGGCGGGAGGGGCTCGGTGAGCTATCCATGGGCCGACTATACGGACCTTGACCTCTCCTACAAGCATGAGGCGATCCTAAGGAGCGACGATCCCCTCTGGCACCCGCTCGACTCGGTGACGATCGGTCTGCGCTTCGATGATGTGAACAACCCTCGTTTCCCCACGGCAGGGAGCCGCCGCGCGCTCTCCTTGGAGAAGGCGGGAGGGTTTGCATCCGGACCTGATTTCTCCAAGCTTAACCTACAATGGGTTCACTTCTCACCGGTGCACCTTGATCTGCCGTTCCTTTCCGCGCGCGATCAGGTGGTCGCGATTCGTCTCGTCCTGGGGTGGGGGCAGTACATTCCCTTCTCTCAAGCCTACGATCTGGGTGGACCTACGACGATACGTGGCACCGAGGTTTCACCCGCCCGGCGGCTCTGCTACGCCAATATCGAGTACCGCCTCGCTGTGGTGGAAGGGCTTACCGGGGTTCTGTTCTTCGATAGTGGGGTGAACCTCGATCGGGTGAATCCCGACTGGGCGAAGGCGTCCTTTGGAGTGGAGTTGGGGGTCGAGGCGGCGGGGATGTACGTGCGCCTGGACATGGCCTGGGTTCTCGGCCCGGATCTCGGTTGGGTCCCACAATTCAATTTTGGATTCAGCCCAATGTTCTAGGGTGACAACGAGTTCGACCCGCCCTATAATCCGATAACGACTTTTTAGAAAGGAGGAAAAGATGTCAAGGAACATTTTAATTGTAGCAGTAATCGCGTTGATTCTGGGGGCCGGAGCCCTGATCCTCCAGTTTGCCCTACCTTCTGGTGGAG
>JAGLXM010000347.1 GCA_023132915.1 Candidatus Bipolaricaulota bacterium | reverse complement strand
GTGAAGTACGTCTATTTCTTCAACAAAGGGCAAAGCGAAGGGGACGCTTCGATGAAGGAGCTCCTCGGTGGCAAAGGAGCCAACCTAGCCGAGATGGCCAGCCTCGGAATCCCGGTGCCACCGGGTTTTACCCTCTCTACGGAGGTCTGTCGCTACTATGAGGAGCACGACGGAGCCTACCCAGACGGATTAAGCTCTGAGGTAGAGCGTAATCTACAAAGGCTCGAACAAGCGACCGGCATGCGATTCGGCGATCCCGAAGCGCCGCTCCTCATATCGGTCCGCTCCGGCGCCGCCGTCTCCATGCCTGGAATGATGGATACGGTCTTAAACCTCGGCCTGACCGACGAGACAGTAAAGGGGACCATCGAGCGGACAGGAAATGAGCGCTTCGCCTACGACTCCTACCGCCGGCTGGTGCAGATGTACGGAGACGTGGTCCTGGGATTGAAGCCGCAGAGCGAGACGGAGATCGATCCGTTTGAGGAGATCTTAGACGCCCTAAAAGGAAAAAAGAAGGTCAAACTTGACACCGAACTTACCGCCTCAGACTTAAAGGAGCTCGTCTCCTCGTTTAAGACTGTGATCAAGGAACAGCTGGGAGTCGAGTTCCCTCAGAATCCAAAGGAGCAGCTATGGGGAGCGATTACCGCTGTTTTAGAGTCGTGGAACAACCCGCGGGCGATCAAGTATCGGGAACTGAACCAGATCCACGGCTTGATTGGCACGGCAGTCAATGTACAGGCCATGGTCTTTGGGAACATGGGCGAGACGTGCGGGACTGGGGTTGCATTCACCCGCAACCCGGCAACCGGAGAGAACGTCTTCTATGGCGAGTACCTAATGAATGCACAGGGCGAGGATGTCGTTGCCGGGATCCGCACTCCCCAACCGATCGAGACCCTGAAAGGCGTGATGCCCAAGGCGTATGACGAGCTCCTTCAGATCCGTGAAACATTGGAGGAACACTACCGCGACATGCAGGACGTTGAGTTCACTATCCAGAATGGGAACCTGTATATGTTGCAGACTCGCACCGGCAAACGCACCGCTGCGGCTGCAGTCCGCGTGTCAGTAGAGATGGTAAACGATGGGACAATCAGCAAAAAAGAAGCAATCTTGCGCGTTACTCCGGAACAGATCGAGCAACTCCTTCACCCCACCTTCGACCCTGCAGAGGAGGCAAGAGCAACGCAACTGACCAAGGGACTCCCGGCAAGCCCAGGCGCAGCGACCGGGGCGGTCGTCTTCTCCGCGGAGGCAGCAGAGGCAGCCGCAAGTGAGGGAAAGAAGGTCATCCTTGTGCGAATTGAGACCTCGCCTGAGGACATCGGGGGGATGAACGCGGCTCAAGGGATTCTCACCGCACGAGGGGGGATGACGAGTCACGCCGCCGTTGTCGCCCGGGGGATGGGAAAGTGCTGTGTCGCAGGTGCTGGGGAGCTTTCGATCGACTACACCAAGGGGGAGTTCCTTGTGAACGGCAAGACCGTGAAGGGGGGCGAACCGATTAGCCTGAACGGGTCGATCGGCGCAGTTTACCTGGGAGTGGTTCCCACGGTCGAACCTGAGCTATCGGGTAACTTCGGAACCCTCCTCTCCTGGGCCGATGAGATCCGGCGGTTGGGTGTGCGCACCAATGCCGACACGCCGCACGACGCCGCGACCGCGGTCCGCTTTGGCGCTGAGGGAATCGGCCTTTGCCGAACAGAGCACATGTTCTTCGAGGGGGAACGAATCATCGCCGTGCGTGAGATGATCCTCGCAGAGGATGAGGCCGGGCGACGCACGGCACTTGCTAAGCTTCTTCCCATGCAGCGGGATGACTTTGAAGGGATCTTCAGGGCGATGGAAGGAAAACCGGTGACAATCCGTTTCCTCGACCCTCCGTTGCACGAGTTCCTCCCGCACGACGAGGAGGGGCAGCGCGAGGTCGCGCAGGTAATGGGGGTCTCGGTGGAGCGGATACAAGAGAAGGTCGAGTCTTTACACGAGTTTAACCCGATGCTCGGCCACCGCGGCTGCCGGCTCGGGATCACTTATCCTGAGATCTCCGAGATGCAAGTGAGGGCGATTATGGAAGCAGCCTGCAACGTTTTTTCTGCTGGTGTAAAGGTGCACCCGGAGATCATGATCCCGCTTGTTGGAAACGTGAAGGAACTCGCGTTACAGCGTGAACTGAGCGAGAAAGTTATAAAGGAGGTCCTCGCTGAGAAGGGACTCACAAAAAAGGAGATCCCTTACAAGATCGGGACGATGATCGAAGTCCCGCGGGCCGCAGTCACCGCCGATGAGATTGCTAAAGAGGCCGAGTTCTTCAGCTTCGGAACGAACGACCTCACCCAGATGGGCTGCGGTTTCTCCCGTGATGACGCCGCGAAGTTCTTGAAGGAGTACGTCCAAAAGGGGATCTACGCCCATGATCCGTTCCAGGTTCTCGATCAGGACGGGATCGGAAAGCTCGTAGAGATGGCGTGTGAGCTCGGGCGAAAGACCCGGCCGGACATTCACCTTGGAATCTGCGGGGAGCACGGCGGAGAGCCGACCTCGATCCACTTCTGCCACAAGGTGGGGCTCGACTACGTAAGCTGCAGCCCCTACCGCGTCCCGATCGCCCGCCTCGCCGCAGCACAGGCGGCACTCGCCGACTAAGTGGAGGAGCAAGCTGACTTTAATCGATTGAGGCCAGGAGCGATCCCGGCCTCTTTTCTTACCCTATGATCGTCTGCACAAGAAGGGTAAGACCGAGCGAGAGCCCGCAGGCGATCGTCGGGGTTCCTAGCTAGCCGAACAAAACCGGCAGAAGGGTACGGGTGTCGATCGTCTTTACCACGTGATAAGGCCGTTCTTCCCCTCCAACAGCTGTACCTCTTGCCCCATCCGATCTTGCAACGGATGTTCCCTCGTGTTGCGATAGGCATACATGGCGATAAACCCGCATGGATTACCGCTTCTTGCGACGGCTAGTCAGCTTCTTCTTAGTGGTTACAGTCACCCCTTTACTGGGGAGTACTTCTGGTAAGGTAACCTGCGCGGCCTGCAGCAATTGCTTCAACGACTCGCGCGGCTGCGGGATCTGGTTACAGCGAACCTTCCCTTTGATCAAAAGCTGCGTCGCACAGAGGGTATCAAGCTGGTCGATTCCCTCTTCTACCATCACGTCCAGGCGCCCCCAGCAGCGGGCCAACTCAGCGATGATCAGGTAGGAGAGCATCACCACGAAAACGTGTCCCCGCGTGTGTGGCTCGAGGCGAACGCATACAGGACGCACCTCCAGGTTAACGGTCTTGCTCGTGCGAAACGCCCATTCCACCAACGCCAGATCCTTGTACCGATCGTGGACCATCTCCTTAGGAGCCGCCTGCCTGTCCAGATCCGTTTTCAGAACATAACACCCGTCCAGCTTCGCCTCCTCGGCCAGGGCAGCGGTCTCTTCTTTAAGCGAGATCTCCCGGCCAGTGGTTCTCTCACTGGGGAAAAACGGGGAAAAACGGGGTCAGACCTTCATTCTTAGGATTTCGTCATACATAGGGGAATTCAGGGGACGCATACCGTGATTCATCACGGAGCAGCCTGAGATAGGGTCTACGTCCCTCGAATTGCAGGAATGAAGTTGACACCCGCCGCTCTTCGACATACTATGTCGCGGAGTTGAACAATAACTATTTATAGGACCGGGTTAAAGGAAGGTTTCGCAAGTGCAAAAGTATCTGAAATCAGAAGAAAAGGGCAAGCCGAAGGTTGCCATAGTACGCTCAGTTAGTGAGTTTGTAGAGTTCGCAACTTGGTTGGGCACCGATGACAATATGATCTTCAGAGGACAAAGGAAAGAGAAGGATTGGCCCTTGGTCCCGTCGATCGGACGTGATGCGGATCGTTCGCAATTTCCATGGCGAGAAAGAGAAACCTTTGAGGAGTTCAAGCGCGAGTCAATTCCCTATATTGATCTCATTCCGGACAACAATTGGCAATGGTTGGCGATAGCGCAATACAACAGACTGCCAACACGCCTACTTGATTGGACTAAGAACCCGTTGGCTGCTCTTTGGTTTGCTGTACGGAATCCTGCGACCAATAACCAACCAGGCGTAGTTTGGGCATTCCACTACGAAGAGGCGGAATCTGTGTTCAATACAGCAGATATGGACTCCCCTTTCTCCATTAAGCGGACCTATGTGTATTTCCCAGAGCACGTTTTCCCCTTCATTCAAGCCCAGTCCGGCGTGTTCACGGTTCACCATGGAGAGGGTGACAATCCGGTTCAATTCCCTCCTTTAGAGGAGAGCACAACGGACTCGGATCTCTTACTGACTAAGATCGAGATCCCGGCCGACTTTTTTACAACGATCCGCTACCACTTGTTCAGAGTAGGGGTCAGTCCCGCTTCGCTGTTTCCCGGCCTGGCTGGGATTGTAGACAAGATACGCTACGACAACATGTTATGTAGAGATGAGAAGGGCCTAACAAATCCATCCACCTGACGTTGTATTCCGCTGCCGCTACATACACCGCAGGTGATGGTGTCGTTGGGTTCAAAAGGGGGTAGATGATGGCAAACGCAAATCGGAAACGAATTTTCCGAGAGTTAGGAGAGTTAGGGTCAAGTCTTGCAATCAAACATCGCACTGCCAGTCTAACTCCACTAAATAGCGACTACATGAACGATCGGTGCTTCTGAGAAGGCAAGAATATAAGGGCTACAACCATCAGGCGAAGGCTTCCAAGCAAGTGGAGAAGCCAGTCGAGCGATTGATCAAGCTTTCGAAGAAAAGGGACCGGTCGATTAACTACCTGGTTGTGGAGGCGATCTTGGAGTACCTGAAGCGGAAGGAGGCTAAGGAAACATGATCACGAGATGCTTAGAAGCGATGGTGGAACTGACTATCGTCCTGACTCTGTTCATGGGCGTGTGCGCTACAGGTTCCGACCTTGAAGAGCAATGGAATAGGAGTATCCCCAACTTCTGCTGGTCTCTCTCAGTCTCGGATAACGGGACTGTCGCTGCCCTCGAAGTGGATAAGACGGAAACTGTCCTCGGAATCTACTCAGTGGACGGGACTGTCATCAAGCGTTGGTCTCCACCGAAAGGGAAGCAGTTCGAGTACGCTGCGATTGATGGTACATACGTGGTGGCTTGGTACGGGTACGGTGTCGTGGTGCTTTTCGGGGATGAGGGGCGTGAACAACTGTGGGCGAAATCTGCCGAGGATATATGGCCAACGTCAGTTTCGCTCAGCGCAGCAAGTGGCCGCGTGACTTTCGCAGACTATTCCGCAACCGAAAAGTCTACCGTGTGGTGCTACACCGTTGCAGGGGAGATGGTTTGGAAGAATACGGTCCCTTCCCTTGTTACAGATATTTCCACCTCTGCTTCGGGGAACGTCGTCGTCGCAGGTGAGAAGTACGGACTATGGGGTGATGAGGGTGTAAACGCTGTATACCTATTCTCACCATCAGGAACTGAGATGTGGCGTGTTAAGACGGAATCGCCAGTCATCGACGTTCACGTATCTCCGCAGGCAGAGTATGTGGTTGCGGGGCTCGACAACGGTGGAATGCTTCTACTTGATAAGACAGGGCAGATTCTGATGAGCAGAGACGATGTCGGTGCATGGGTTGACATAGCCGCTGCTGCTCATCGGATTGTTGCTTCGAGCTTATCCGGAGGAATCACTTGCCTCGGCTTCTCAGGTGACATCCTATGGCGCGGCCCTGATAATACCTACTTTCTCGGAGATCAGGGCAACCTCTTTATCTCCGAGGACGGATCTATCACGGCAACTCTGTACTCTACAGGGATTGACCCTGATAATGCAGTGTACATATTCAATTTAATGGGAGAAGTTCTCTACAAACAGATGGACAGCAGTACCACACCACGAGTTGCGGTCTCACCAAACGGGGGTTATGTATCCGTTGCGTTTGGGGGATGCCTGCGGTTGTTCAAAGCGAGCGAGTAGCAGCGGACAACGCTAAGTTCTGCCCGCGAAAGAGGAGCAAAAGAGGAGGGTCAGGCCTACACTTGACACTTTGCAACATGATCGGATTGTGCAATTGGTCAGCGATATCCAGGATTTTCACAGACACATCCAAGCCGCCAAAACCGATCACCAGAAATGGCTCATCCAGCGCCAGATCGACGCGACCGACAAGCAGATCGACCAACTCGTCTACGAACTCTACGGCTTGACAGATGAGGAAATCCGCATTGTCGAGGAGGCAACGAAGACGGTGCAGGAGCTACAAGGAGGCGGAGCATGAAAGACAAGAACTTCGTGCTCAGGGACTTCATCTATCTCGATTGGGAACGCGTTCGCTCATTCTCTGCTCAGTTGCTGAAGGGTATTCCCCAGGATGCAACTCTTGATGCTGGGCATGAACTCGGAGCTGAAGGCCAACTGGAAGCGAAGCTTCCCTGGATCCTTAAAGGGCACGCAGGAGGTGATTATCGGTACTTCCGTACTCAGTCGGAAACCAGAAGTCTGCACCATCATGTCTATACCCTCTTCGAGGAGCAGCTTGAGAAGAACAACCTCCTGATCACGATTGATGATACCTTTGAGTTCAGTCAATGGACGGAGGACTTCTTCTGCGATGGACAGTTCGTTCGCGTGACTGGCATGGTCCGTTTGATGGATTACGCATGGATTTCAATGATGCTTGAAGCTCTTCCGAAAATGATGAGCGCAGCTGGACACGCGAAAAATCTCGCTTTGAAGCAGAAGAAGGAGTCTGGGCTGATAACTGACGAGCAATATCGGCGGGGGAGTCAAGAGGTGCAGAAGACAGGGAAAGAAATCAAGGATCTCGGTATTCACAAGATGACGGAGTTGATCAAGCAGCTGTATGGTGACGTTGTTCGGTTGAAGATGCTACCTTCGAAAGAGCATCCAAAAAAGGTTTTCGTCGCTTCTGGAGATCCGGGAAGCTTCCATGATACTACAGCAGCACTCAGCCAGAAATACGGGTATGAGATAGACGCTAGGTGGGTAGCTCTCGGCCAGATCAACAAATCGCGCATTGCAGACGAGCCACTGCCGATACCCATTGGAAATGAAATGGAAGATAGCTTCGAGCAAATAGCCTTAGGAATTAACAATCTAATCCGAATCGCTAGTGCTGCTAAGTTTCCAGCTGTCTCTTTCACCCCTATCAGTATTTACAGGATCTGTTGATGTATAGGATTATGTTAAGAGCAATAGGGCTTTGAGCCCAAGTTCGGTGCGCATTGGTCACGACAAGAAAGGACTAGATCGTGATTCTTGTTCTGCGAACCATAGTCCAGCATATATCAGTGTTGATAATTCACGGAAACCTCGGGGTCAGACCTTCGATCTTAGGATTTCGTCACAAGGAAATTCCGGGAACGGGAAACCTCGGGGTCAGACCTTCGATCTTAGGATTTCGTCACAAGGAAATTCCGGGAACGCATACCATGATTCCTCTTGGATTGACCTTCTAAGTGTGCAGTTAGATGAGCAGAAATCAAGAGCGGCGTGAAGTTGCTTGACCGCTATTACCCCTGAGGAGACTGGAAATACAGGAAGACCCACGAACAAGAAAGACAAAGACACGTCGCGACGTCTTGATGCCTCGACACCTTGGCAAGTTCGCGAGGAAAAGAGATTCCCTGCCTGGCCAGTTAGACAAAAAGACAGGTCAGATAGCCAAGAATCATTGGTTTTGTTGCTATTCGGGTTTCCTGAAGAGGAGCACGGCGTTCTGGCCGCCAAAGCCAAACGAGTTAGAGAGCACTATATCGATCCTCCTCTTCACCGGCTTTGGAGTATAATCAAGATCACACTCGGGATCGGGGTAATCGTAGTTCAGGGTTGCAGGGATGAAGCTATGTTCCATGGAGAGAAGTGTGGCAATCGCCTCCCCCCACAAGATGACACCCACCCAGCGAACGGGCCAACTAGAACAAGGCTGTGAACCGCCCCGGCTTTTCCGGA
>JAGLXM010000346.1 GCA_023132915.1 Candidatus Bipolaricaulota bacterium | reverse complement strand
AATCTATTTCTCCTCCTACCCGAAGTTCAACCTTTTCTCCAACTATGCTGCCATATTTGTGCACGTCCTCGCTGCGAACATGCACCGTAGTGTCCTCGCCAACAATGGCATCGTCATCCTTTGGCGGCTCACCGCCGATTTGCACCCGAACCCTCTTCCCGATGAGGTCTTTTCCCATGACTCGCCTCCTTTCTTTGGGTTTCTAACAATGATTATTGTGCAACCGCGCATCATAGTACGTCGACCCGCGGCGAATGTCAACTCTATTCCTGTTATCATTAAGATGCTTGAACGCTCAGATATTGACACAGACAACATTGCACGGCAAGATGTCGAGATGTGAGCCTCTGGGGTCCGACACTCAATTCGTTGCCCCCTCGACGATGCGGATCTCCTTGTCGGAATCTCGGGGCCAAATCTTTCATTGCCACATTTTCGAGTGGCTCAAACGCACACGATCATTACGGTCTGCTCAGGAGCCATCTCTGAAAGCGTGCGCCGTGTCAAGTGGGTGACTCTCGATTTACCTTCCCGCTAGTCCACGTCTCAGGTTTACTTTCCCCCGGTCTGCCAGAGTCATCTTTTCGCTGTCCAGGCAGCCTGAGGTTGCCCCGGAGACGTGGGCAGCAGTCACGCCCGCTTCGCTGCTGGCGCGAGGTGGCGGCGACCTGCATAGGAGCGGCGCGAGCGGAACGATCGCGGCAGGCTTGACGAGGTCGAGCGGGCCTGCTGCGGAAATTGGTTTTCCGGCGTGAAGGCGCCGTAGTCAAAATCGGACAACCGCCGCCGCTCGATCGGTGCGCCTACGGCCTTCTCGATCTGGCGCACCATCAGCCCGTCCCCCCGCGTTGCCAACGTGAACGCTTCGCCGGTCCGGTGGGCGCGGCCGGTGCGGCCGATGCGATGGGTGTAGGCGTCGACCGTGTTCGGCATGTCGTAATTGATCACGTGCGAGATCTCCGACACGTCGATGCCGCGCGCGGCGACGTCGGTGGCGACAAGCACATCGACCTTGCCACTGCGGAAGCCGTCGATCGCGTGCTGGCGCTGATTCTGCGACATGTTGCCTTGAAGCGGCGAAACCCGATGGCCCTGCTTCTTGAGGCGGAGGGCAAGGCTGCGGGCGCGATGCTTGGTCCGGGTGAAGACGAGCACACGGCCGGTCGCCGTGCGTTTCAACATCGAAAGCAGAAGATCGGCTTTGAGAACCTCCGGCACCGGATAGAGCGCGTGTGAAACGGTCTTTGCCGGTGCTATCGTGCCGATCTGCACGGTGGCCGGGTTGTTGAGGATCTTATCTGCCAAAGCACGAATATCCCTTGGCATGGTGGCGGCGAAGAAGAGCGTTTGGCGCTTCGCCGGAAGAGCCTCAAGGATACGGCGGATGTCGGGCAAGAAGCCCATATCGCACATGCGGTCGGCCTCGTCCAACACCAACACTTCAACGCGCAACAGGTCGATGCTGCCGGCACGGATGTGGTCGAGCAGACGACCCGGACATCCTACGACGATCTCCACGCCGCGTCGCAATGCCGCGAGCTGTGGACCCTTGCTCACGCCGCCGTAGATGGCGACGCTGCGTACCTTGGTGTACTTTCCCAGATCGGCGGTCGCCTGGTGGATCTGCTCGGCGAGTTCGCGCGTTGGCGCGACGATGAGGACACGCACCTGACGCGAGGCGCCTTCTATCAGCCGGTGCAGAATGGGCAGCATGAAGGCTGCGGTCTTGCCGGTGCCGGGTCTGTGCCAGCCCCAACACGTCGCGGCCTTGAAGCACGACAGGGATCGCTTGCTGCTGGATCGGGGTGGGTGTGGTGTAGCCTGCTTGTTTGACGCCGGCGACGATGCGCCGGTCGAGAGAAAACTGTTCAAATCTCACTAAAAACACTCCTTGGCTCCGTTGAGCCAAGTCGCACTCTCAGCTCGATATTTTTTGCAATTTGCTTTTGGACTACGTTGCGAACCAATTGCTATCGGATACAGGTACTAAGTATACCCGATGCGGGGCAGCACCGCAAATTCCATGTATTCTGTGGTGCCCAACAGGGAGTAATTGGGAGTAATAGAACTCCGGAGCCATCTCTGAAAGCGCGCCGGGTTGCTGGATCTTCCTCACAGCGGTATCCTTGCCTGTACCTTTGTTAAAGACCGCATCTTCGAATCGAAAAGTCTAAGGAGGAGCGATCATGCGCATAGCCGTTCACCGCTTACCGGGCCTCGTGCTCACCGACCACGAGTTCAGAGTTCCATTGGATCATGCTCAACCCGATGGTGATACGATCACCGTCTTTTGCCGCGAGGTCGTAAAGCCAGACAAAGAGAACGCGCAGTTACCCTGGCTCGTCTTCTTCCAGGGCGGTCCCGGAGGGGCGTCGCCCCGGCCTAAAAGAAGGAATGGCTGGCTGAAAAAGGCGCTTAAGGAGTACCGCGTGCTCCTGCTCGACCAGCGCGGCACCGGTCGCAGCAGTCCGGTGACCCACCAGACACTCGCCTGTTTCGACACGCCACAGGCCCAGGCTGACTACTTAAGACACTTCCGCGCTGATGCCATCGTGAAGGATGCGGAATCGATCCGAAAAGAGCTTGTGGGACGGGATGAACCGTGGAGCGGCCTGGGCCAAAGCTACGGCGGCTTCTGTCTCGCGACCTACCTGTCGTTTGCCCCCCAGGGTTTGAGAGAAGCGATCTTCACCGGAGGGCTGCCGCCGCTTGAGCGGCCGACCGACGATGTGTACCGCGCCACCTATCAACGGGTGATCGAGAAGAACAACCGATATTATGAGCGCTATCCCGATGATACCGAGCGCGTCCGCGAGATCGTTGACTATCTGGAAGGCCACGACACGCGGCTGCCCAATGGCGACCGTCTCTCGCCGCAGCGGTTTCAGCAACTGGGGATTGCGTTTGGCGCCGATGACGGCTTTGAGAAGGTGCATTACCTGATCGAGGACGCCTTTGTACAGGGTGCAACAGGCCGTGAGGCAAGCTATGTTTTCCTGCACGGCTTTGAAGATGCCTTGCACTTTGACACCGCTCCGATTTACGCGATCCTGCATGAGGCGATCTACTGCCAAGAGGAGGCATCGAACTGGTCGGCGCAGCGCGTGCGCGCTGAGTATCCCGAGTTCGACCTCGCGCCGGGAAAACCGGCCTTCTTCACCGGAGAGATGATCTATCCGTGGATGTTCGACGAGTACAAGGTGCTGCAACCGCTTAAAGAAGCGGCGGAGATCCTGGCCGCCTACGATGGCTGGCCGCGGCTGTACGATCCGGATACGTTGGGGAAGAACACCGTGCCCTGTGCAGCGGCAATCTACTACAACGATATGTACGTCGAGCGGGCCTTCTCCAAGGAAACCGCCCAATCCATTCGAGGGATCAAGACCTGGGTGACCAGCCAGTACGAGCACAACGGGCTGCGGTCCGACGGAGAGGTGGTCCTCGGCCGATTGCTCGCCATGCTGCACGGAGAGGCGTAGCGCTACAGTTGATAGCGTGATCACATACGGGGATAACGACCCGTTCAGCAAGGATCAGGCGCTGATGAAGAAGGCCGCCGCGTTAGCAGGAAGCTATCCTTGAACGGATAGCCACAGATCTGTCTTTTTTGCCTCAATCTACGATGTAGATGTCCAAAATGTCGCGCAGCATGGTAGCTGCGGACGGAAGCGGGGTGGGCTCATCGATGATCGCGGTGATCGTTCCGTAGATGTCGGTGTAATAGACGACGCCAAGCTCGTAGGAGCCAAGGCGGCCGAGCGGATGATTCGTGGGAAGCGCCTTCGGTCCGACATAAAGGGTATAGCGACCGTCTTTTGTTCGTTCGGCAACGGCGAGAAGCCGGATTACCTGGCCTCGAGCAGCTTCGCTGCGGATCTTCTTTGGTGAGATTCCGCTGATTCCTTCCTGCTTAACGTCCTCCAACTTTGCGGGGAAGCCAAGGACTGCATTTGCGAGAATGACGAGTTTCGCTGTGGCGTCCCAGCCGTCCACGTCCCAGCTCGGATCGGCCTCGAGGTGTCCACTCTCCTGAGCGCGCGCGAGGGCGTCCTCCCACCGGGTGCCCTCGGCGAGCAGATCGAGGATGTAGCCGGTGACGACGTTTGGCACTGCCTCGATGCGCTCGATTATCGCACCGCGCAGATCGCGCATGCCGAGGTAGAGGGCGGGAAGTCCCCCAGCGACCGTGCCGTCGAATCGAAGCTTAACCCCGTGTGCTGAAGCCGCGTCAACCAATTCTTGGTAGGCGAGCACAATGGGGCCCTTGTTGGGAGTAACCACATGCATCCCTCGGGAAAGTGCTGTTCGGATGCATGATAGCCCCGGTTCTCCCCCTTCCTTAAGGTGCACAGGAGAGGCCTCGCAGAGCAGATCCGCCTTTACCTCGCGCACGAGCTCGGTGGCCGTAACGTTCATTTGGCCTGCGTTGGGATATTCACCGACCGAGCGTCCCTCGTTCTTGATGCGGACAACGATTTCCGGATCGAGTCCTGCTGGATCGTGGGCCACGCCGCGGGAGTCCGCGACCCCAATCAGGCGAAATGCAATGCCATAACGGGTCTTTAGGTAGGCCACCTTATCGGCGAGAAGCTTTATCAACCGCCGACCCAGGTTTCCCACTCCCACCAGCACGATGTCTACGGTGCGTTCGTCCATATCAACCTCCCGTGTGCGATGGCCTTGTTTGTACTGCGGCGCAGCCATCTCGTCAACTTGAGACAAAGGTGCGGACACTACGATGGATTGTGCCCGACTGGAAATGAAAATGGAAAAGGCGGGGCCGCACCGTGTTCTTTGCCTTCTCTCCTCCCCATATAAACGATTTGACTGAGCCTTGAATAGGGCAAGCCAATATTTCTCTCACAAGTGTAGCCATGGTACGTGGGCCATTATAGGTCTTCTCATTAGCCGTTTTTACCCGTTTAAACTATCATTTATCACCATGCGCATCGGCTACGTACAGATGGAGCCCATTTTCGGTGAGGCAGAGCGCAACTTGCGCCGTGCAAAGAACATGATGAAACAGCAGAACGCCGATCTGTGGGTGCTGCCGGAACTCTTTGCGACGGGTTATCAGTTCACCGCGCAAGAAGAAGCCGCGGCGCTCGCCGAACCTGTGCCCGAGGGTGTAACCACGCAGGATCTCATCCTCTTCGCGCACGAGCGGTGCTGTCACATCGTTGCCGGTCTTGCGGAAAAAGCTCCTAACGGAGCGATATACAACGCTGCGGTCCTCGTTGGGCCAAAAGGCCAACTTTCTCTTTACCGCAAGATACACCTGTTCTTAGAAGAGAAACGCTGGTTCACCCCAGGCGATATCCCCTTTCCCGTAATCGACATCGGTGAAGCCAAAGTGGGGATGATGATCTGCTTCGACCACTTCTTCCCTGAGGCAGCGCGGACACTGGCCTTGCGGGGTGCGGAGATCCTCGCCCACCCGGCAAATCTGGTCATGCCGGTATACGCTCAGTTGACGATGCGTGCCCGAGCGCTTGAAAACGGGGTGTTCACCATCACCGCCAATCGTGTTGGGACCGAGGCCCGCAGCGATAAGATCCTCCACTTCACCGGGGAGAGCCAGATCGTTTCCCCCAGCGGGGATGTTCTTGTACGATCCTCAAAAGATAAAGAAGAGGTAAGGGTAGTGAAGATCGATCCCACTGCGGCACGCGACAAGTCCCTCAATCCTTATAACGACCGCCTCGCCGATCGCCGAGTGGACTTCTACGACTCCTAGCCTCTTGAGCCGCCCAACCAGGCCGAATATCATGCGAAACACGCACTACAGAAGGGGATACACGAGTGATCAAACCAGGATTGACCAACGAAAAGACGTGGCTAGTGGGAAAAGAGCATCTAGCGAGCGCCTTTGGCAGCGGTTTAGTTAATGTGCTAGCAACTCCGGTTCTTGTAGGATTTTGTGAGGAGTGTGCCCGGCTGGTGGTGGAACCGCTGCTTAAAGAGGGCCAAAAGACGGTGGGGATCTCTATCAACTTACGCCATCTTGCCGCCACCCCACCCGGGATGCACGTAACTGTGCGGGCCAAACTGGTCGAAGTGGACAAACGGCGATTGCTTTTTCGGATCAAGGTGTGGGACGAGCAAGAGTGCGTTGGCGAAGCCGAGCACGAACGCTTCATCATCAACGCCGACCGCTTCGAGCAGCGCATCGAAGAAAAGGCCAGAAAAGCCAACTCAGACTCAAGCCTCGGTTCCTAATCGCTATAACAAAACTGGTAGAGCATGCCCAGCCCCTTGTGGCAATGTATCACACTTCCGGCAGCAACGCAGCCACCTCGTGCTTAAACGCGAGATCTCAAGGGCTACCCTCATCACCCCTCGATCAACCGGCAGGAGATCTCGTTATGTCGCGGAATAAACTCGTAGAGTGATTCATCGAGCAGTCGCCCATTGCGCACGTGCATCTCGCCGTTCACCATAGAAAGATCCACGCGATCGGCCCCGCAGTGGACGATCGCCGCCAATGGATCGGCGTGCGCTCCGGCAAACTCAATTCGGGAAAGGTCAAAGGCGATTAGGTCAGCGGCCTTTCCCACCTCGATCGAGCCGATCTC
>JAGLXM010000345.1 GCA_023132915.1 Candidatus Bipolaricaulota bacterium | reverse complement strand
CCGAGTGCGAAAAGAACTCCTCAAGATCGTAGCACTCTCTAAAAAGTCTGAGGGCCTCGTGATCAGCAGGCCGATGCTTCGAGATGATCCCTCGACACTGCGCCAACGAGATGAGCACACCTCCTTCTCGCAGAAGAGGTTTGTTGCGAGCCATCCGCAAGACTTGGGACAACACGCCAAGAGTACCTGGATTATCGCTTGTGTCGTATGAAAGGTCGTGTGGAACCCCCGAGACAACAATATCGAACTGGGGAATCTGAACCAGGAAGCACTTATCTGCGTCGGGGTACTCTTTTGCCTCCAACTCCGGGACGTGCCCACAATAAAAGGCTACGGCTTGATGGTCAGGCCCCAGGAGGGCGTCGACATAGAAGACCTTCTTTCCGATCTCCTGTTCAACCTTCCTGTGAACAGCAAGTTTATGCTTTCGGTAGGTGTTGCGCTCGGGTAGGTATTCGGCGTTTAACACTGCCTTTGTCTTGTAGACCGAATGGCTATGCAATGAGTCGAGGGAGCGAGCCCCAGCAAGACCGATCGAAACGCCTTGGCCAGCGTATCCCCCAAATCCCAGTGGGAAGATCGTGCCAACGTAAATCAACTGGTCGGCTTCAACGAGCACCCGGTCGTACTCGACCTGATCGCCGAGGTCTGTCTCACCGAGATATACATTGCCCTCGGTACAGTCGTGGTTGCGGATCCTGCTCTTCCCGCCGTCGAACGGGCAGAACCTCTTGTATAGATCCTCGCCCAGGTGGGCTCGCAATTCCAGCGGGGTCATCTTGCGGTGTCCACCGATAGCACAGACCAACGAGATGTCTTCTTCTTTTACTCCCGCGTCCCGCAGCTGTTCAAGGACTATAGGGATGACGTACTTGATTGGTTCGGGTTTCTTGAAACCGTCATCAAACGCAATGACTACTTTGTCTCCCCGTTTCACCAAGGCAGGAAGAGGCTCCATTCCAATTGGGTTGGCCAGCGCATCGCGCACTGCCTGCTGCGGATTCGGGTGTACAGCGATCTCCGGGAACGCCGGGGTACCGTATTCAAGAACCATCGCGTCACTTGGAACCGGAATATCCATCCAGGCAGTGCTATATTGCATCCGAACCGTTTTAAAACCGGCCATATTACCAACCTTTCTAAGTTCTCGCATCCCAGTGACCCAGTCCCCATCTCCCGCACGCCCAGAGACAATTCCCTGCCCGGATGTCGCCTCCGAAGTCTCCTCGCTGCTAGCGCCGTACAATCTCCAGCACGTTCCCTTCCGGATCCTTGAAGTATCCTATCTTCCAGCCATTGCTCGTTTCTCTAACGCCTTCGAGGGAAACCCCTTTTCGATTCAGATCAGTTTCGGTCCTCTCGAAATCCTCTACGATCAACCCGATATGACTGAATCCTGCATCATTCAGCTCGCGCGTTGGACGAGATTCCTTGGTGGGGAGAATCTCAATTTCCCCACCCTCGTCGGCAGCCAAAAAAAAGATCGGCGGTCGCCCCTCTTTCTCAAGGGTCCTGACAACGGAAAACCCCAGCGTATTGCGATACCAATCCGCTAAGGTCTTTGTATCGTGGGCGTAGATGCCAAAGTGCTCGAGCTTCATTGCCCAATCACCCCTCAACATCCGCGAAGCCGGTGACCATCATCCCCTCTGCATCAGGGATCAAAAGCGGGATGGCATATGAACGGTGCAGTTTCTTCCTGACAAGTGCTTCAACGTTCGCATCTTCGACCAAGTAGAACTTCCTTCCGGCTTTCAGGAAGGCCTTGTGCACCGGGAATTGAGGATCCAGAGTCTTGGCTTCGCCGATATTCTCGATCCCCATCAGGTCAACGCATACTCCCTTTAGGTTGAAGTTTTCCATCAGGTAGCGCGCGCCGTCGACTGAGAAACCCGGTTGTTGCTTGAGATACCGCTCCGGGTCGGTTCTCCGACACTTGGAGTACCCGGTATACACGAATAAAAAATCGCTTTGTTTGAGCGCATCCGCATGGGGCTCGAGCTCCTCAACCAGGATCCGCTCCATATCTGTCTTTGAAATCTCGACCAGTAACGGCCTCTCGGCAACGAAATCGCCGATCTCAAAAGCACCTAACGTATACCCATTCGGATCAACGTGAAAATTGACGTCCATGTGGGTTCCGGTATGAACGAACATGTGCACGAAGCTTGTGTTATTGTACGATCCCCATCTGACCTCTTCCGATCCTGCATCTTTGGGCTTTTCGATCATCCGCGACCGAAGGATCACTCGCGGTGGGTCGATCGGCCCTGGCATGACGATCTGATCCGGTTCCAATGAATACGAGAATTGGACTATCACCCAGTTTACCTCCTTTGCTACTCCTGTCTTTTGAATTGGGATGAATCGCAGAACGCTGATCCATCAATGCCGATACCTCCTTAACTCGAGCTTTATTTGCTGCCTTTTGATTCCTCAAATGCTTCAATGGCTTCTAGGACCACCCCGACATAAGCCAAGGCCGGTCCACCGTCCATGATGACCGCGACAAACGCCGCCTCGACGATCTCCTCACGAGTTGCACCAAAGGACAAAGCAGACTTAACGTGATAGCCAATGCACCGCTCACATCGTTTTGAGAGCGAGATTGACACAGCAATTAGTTCCTTCTCTTTACGGAGAAGGGCTCCATCCTGGTGAGCGACTGCGGTGAATCTACGCCAGGCATTGAGGTATTCACCGAAGGGGCCTTTGGCCAGCTCTTGATTCGTCCACTTTATCTGTTCCAAAAGGTCTTTGCTGCCTGAAGCCATCATCCCTCCCTGCCTGAGAGCATATCTGCAGCTCATTACGTTGTAATAACAGCCTTACAATTCTTCCGCATTATATGCTCCCTCCTGTGCCGCGTCAAGTGTGTAACCGAGATAACCCCGGAACGAACCAACGCCTTAGTACTCCAGCAGAACGGTTTCTTGCGCGGCAACCAGGGCGTACTTTCGGCGGACCGCGCCTGTTCGGCAACCCTTCATGGCGAAGATTACGGCGCTGCACGAAGGAGCCACCTTCTCTTTCAGGATCGCTCGCTGTCGGTTCAAAATCCTCCTTGACGACGGAAGAAAGTGGGGTAATATTGTAAAGCTGTCATGCCAATGTAATCAGGCGAAATGTGAGATTAAGCCAGACGTTGCATATGTGTATTGGTTTATCTAAGAAAAGACGGCTAACAAGAGGATAAGGAAAACGGCCTGATAAAGAAAGGAGGAGTTGTGGCTCAAATCGAAGCGATGAAACCAGAAGAAATGGCCAAGGTCATCATATCGTCTCTGATTGAGGCCGACGTGACAGCATCTGACATCACCCAATTTGTCAACAACGTGAAGCCTTATGGGTTCGCATCGCTGGCTGTGGATCTACCCTTTATTGACATTACCGTGGACTTGTTAAAGGATGTGTCCACCCGCGTGACGACCGTAGCGTCCTACCCCCTGGGGGGGATGACCAAGGAAGTGAAGACCAGACAGGTCCAGTACGCGCGTGATCACGGAGCCTACGATATCGACGTCTCCATGAACTACCTCGCCATCAAGTCCGGTGATTTTGGGGCAGTCGAGGAGGAGGTCCGGCAGCTCATCAATGCCGCGGGCGACCTCAAGATCGTCATGATTCCACAAGTGACCATTCTCACCAATGATGAGAAGGCGAGAACGTGCGAGGCGCTTTTGAAAGGCGGCTGCAAGGATATTAAAACCGCCTCCGGTTTCGGCTGGAAAACGGAAGTGGAGGACGTCGTTTTTATCAAGCGGCTGTTCGGTGACGATATCCATATCGAAGTCTCGGGTGGAGTTCGCACCCACCAAGACGCCATCGCTATGTTGAATGCTGGAGCCGAGCAAATCCATACGAGCACCGCATTCCAGGTCATGGGGATCGATGAGACTCTGTCCTATCAAAAAAAGGAGTGAACGCCATGACGATCGATCGAAAGACCTTTGCCAGGACCATTGACCATACCTATCTCAAGATTAACCGCAGTGACGCGGAAATCAAACGTATTTGTTTCGAAGCAGAGAAGCACGAGTTCGCCTCTGTGGCAATCTTCCCTGTTGCGGTTCCCTTGGCTGCCTCGCTCCTAAAGGATACGGGCGTTGCTGTCTGTGTCGCCCTTGGGTTCCACCTGGGCACCTACCCTCCCGAAATAAAGGCATTTGAGACCGAAGATGCCATTGCAAAAGGGGCAACCGAGGTCGACTTAGTGATGAACGTAGCCGCGGCGAAAGCGAAAGACTGGGATCTGCTGAAAAGGGAATTTGAGCTGTTCCGGAAGGCGGCCGGGGACAAGATCGCCAAGATCATCCTGGAAACTTGCCTACTTACGGATGAAGAGAAGGTTAAGGCATGTGAGCTTGCTAAAGAAGTGGGTCTGGAGTACGTAAAGACGTCCACAGGCTACAAGAAAGGAGCGACGGTTCCCGATGTTAAGCTCATGCATGAGACGGTTGCTCCCCAACTCAAGGTCAAGGCATCCGGAGGCATAAGAACCCTAGAGGATGCCCTGGCGATGATCGAAGCGGGGGCTTCACGCCTTGGGACCAGCTCGGGCGTCGCATTGATAGAGGCCTACGACAGGCAATTTGGCTAAGGAGCCTTATTCCGCGTCCTCCAGCACTGAGTAAGGGGTCGATGTGTGGATGAAGTTCGCCCCCAGTTCCAACAACTCGACGGCCTGTGCCGTGGTCCGGATGCCACCCGAGGCCTCGATCGATAGATCGTTCCCGAACTCTCTTCTCAGAAGGGTGATATCCTCCGGTCTGCATAGACTGCCATGCCCGTTCGTCTTAATCGCGTTGACCTCCCCTTCCAGAATGACGTGGCAGACCTTCAGTTTTTCTTCATTGGTCAAGATGTAGAACTGAGGGATTACGATCACGTCGAGATCATCCCCCGCTGCCTCGACCATGCGCTTTATCTCATTCAATACGGTAGAGAAATCGCCTGACTTTATCGCATTGAAATTCAGCGACGGATTGATCTCGTCTGCGCCCACCTTGATGGCGAACGCTATCTGATCAAGCCGTGTTTCTAGGGTCATCCCGCCGAGAGGATAAGAGACGGGAGCGGTAAGCAATACCCCGGTTCCCTCAAAGAGCTCTTTGGCCAGCTCGAGATATGGCGTATCCACGGCGTAAGCAATGAACGGATATTGCTTCGCCCGTTCGATGGCCCGCCTGACATCGTTTTCCGTCACGTCTGTTCCTTGGATGCCGGTCTTGATCGTCTGCGCTAGTGCTTGTTCCCTCATCCCTTCTCCTTTAGATGCCGTTCGGCCTTACTCTCTCAAGCCTTCGATGATGGCTACCCCTGCGCTGGTGCCGAGCCTCGTCGCTCCTGCGCCGATCATCGCCAGAGCATCCTGGGTGGTCCGTATCCCACCCGAGGCCTTGACGCCCATATCCTCTCCGACCGTCTGTCTTAGGAGTTTGACATCCTCAACCGTTGCGCCCTTCTCGCCAAATCCAGTAGAGGTTTTCACAAAGTCTACTTCCACCTCCTTGGCCATCCGGCAGGCAGTTACCTTCTCTTCATCACTTAGAAGACAGGTTTCAAGGATCACTTTAGTAATAACGTCCCCTGCTGCCGCTTTGATCGCCCGCATCTCATCCATAACGTAGCTATAGTTTCCAGCCTTGAACGCCCCGACATTCATGACAAAATCGATCTCCCTGGCTCCTTTGTTGATTGCATCCTTGGTTTCAAAGACCTTCCCTTCGATCGTATAGGCTCCGGTTGGGAACCCAATGACGGCGGCGACCTTGGTTTGTGTGCCGTTTAGAAGGCGAGCGGCGAGGGGTACATTCACAGGATGGACAGCCACGGCCGCGAAGCCATAGTTGATCGTTTCTAAGCAGAGTTTCCTGATGTCACTGTATGACGCGTCTATGTGAAGCTCGGTATGGTCGATCATGCAGGCTAGGTCCTCTACGCTCAGCTTTCCTTGTTCCATGTCTCACTCCTTTCGGCTACTTCCGGCCCTTCTCTTGCAAGCGCTCATTGCTCTTTGAATCGTCTGCTGGCTGAGCGGCTGCCTGTGGAAGTTCCGCTCTCCGTCCCCTCTTGAGGAACCGGATTCTCGGTCCCCCCCTACGTGCGGCGCCAAGTCGGATGTTAACCACCACCGCGGCCAGGATAACCGCGCCCAGCACACCGTTTTGCCAGTAAGGATTCGTGCGCATCAGCACCAACCCATTCCGAATCACAGCTAAAATAAACGAACCGAGGAAGGCACCAAAGACACTTCCGATCCCACCCCATAGCGCGGTCCCACCGATCACCGAAGCCGCAATTGCCTCTAGCTCGTAACCGGCTCCTTGAACCGGGGCCACCATGCGGAGGAAGCAAAGCGAGATGATTCCCGCAAAGCCAGCGGCAAAGGATGTAAGGATGAAGTTGATGATCTTGACTCGATCGGTATTGATCCCTGACAGCTTGGCCGCATGAATGTTCCCTCCTGTAGCGTAGGCCTTGTAGCCGAAGGTTGTCTTGCTGAGGAGCACCCAGCCGACCGCGACAACTACAAGGAGCCATACAATCGGAACCGGTATGGCTCCGAATAGGGTTCCGCCCCCCATGACCTCCCCGATCAGTCCTCTATCCCCAAGGACCCGCGGCCGCCCAGAACCAGTAATGAGGACCAAACTTCTGACGACCATCATCATCCCAAGCGTGGCGATGAACGATGGGAGCCTCGCTTTGGTCACAAGAAGCCCGTTTATCAGCCCGATGGCGGCGGCCATGAGCAAAGCGAGAAAGAATGCCAATGTTGCAGGAACGCCACTCTCCATCATGACAACACAAACAATAGAGCTAAAGGCAAAAGTGGATCCGATCGAGAGATCAAACTCTCCCGAAATCATGAGAAGCGTTACCGCCATCGCCATGATCCCAAGGACTGAACTTTGGCGAAGCACATTCGTTAAGTTCTTGGCGGTAAAGAAGGTGCTGGTGTAGAAGCCGAAGAACAACATAATCAATATCAGTGCAAGCAGTACGCCCACTTCACGCATCCTGAACAATCTAACGAAGAATTTCTTCATGTCGCCAAATCCTCCCATGTTGCTTGAGGGGCTTGTATTACTCTATTTTAACCGTATACTCGATTTGAGCCTTGATCCTGATGTAGACATGTCAATATCCTCATTCTAGAATAATGACATAACAATCTCATAGATTACTCATTCATTGTTTTTCACCTGCAATGCCGATCACGTTTTCAAAAGATGGGCCATCCCCAGCTTGTTCGTATCTATTTATCGTTCTCACGATGTTGGCAACTGTCAATTGGTCACCGAGCAACTCGTCAACAAGCTGACCGCGTGAAATGAGCAGAACGCGATCGGCGAGATGCACAAGTTCCTCAAAATCAAGCGAGACATAGATGATCGAGATACCGCCTGCCGCCAGCTCGAGGATTCTACGCCGAATCTCCTCCTTGACCCCTACATCAATGCCGCGAGTCGGCTCATCGAGAAATAGGATTCTGGGATTGGCCGATAGCCACCGACCCAAAAGGACCTTTTGCTGATTGCCACCGCTCAGATTGAACACTTCACTATAAATAGAGGGAGCATCTATTTGGAGCTCCTTAACGTATTGCTGAGCAAGACTCGTGTAGGCCTTATTCTTGATTAGCGAGAACCGCGCCAACCGATCGATAATGACCGAAGCGATATTAGATCGCACGCTGTGCATATAATAAAGAGCTTCATCGCGGGATTCGCTGAGCAAGCCCATTCCTATTGCGATGGCGCCTGCCGGAGTTCGAACCCTGACCGGTTTTCCGTAAACGTTCACCTCTCCTGAGCCAGGAGGCTCCACCCCGAAAAGGCAATGCAAGAGTTCCGTTCGTCCGGCTCCACGAAGTCCCGCGAGCCCGAGGATCTCTCCCTCATACAGATTGAATGAGATATTCTTCAATCCAGAGTTTGCTTGAGTAAGGTTTTGAACGTTGAGGACAACCTTGCTAGTATCCACCGTACGATCCGCTTGCCGAGTGACTGTTTGCACCTCTTTACCTACGATCAGCTCGGTGAGAAGGTCAATAGCAGTGTTGTGGTCATCGTTCGCTAGGGTGTCGATGTACTCGCCATTCCTGAGCACCGTAATTCGGTCACAAATGCTGATGACCTCTCCTAGGCGGTGGCTCACGAACAGGAAGGTGGTTCCCTCCTGCTGGAGCCTTCTGATAACCCCAAAAAGGATGTCCACTTCGGCCTCGGACAGGGAGGAGGTTGCCTCATCCATGATGACGAGCTTAACCTCTTGAGCCAAGGCCTTGGCGATCAAGATCAGTTGCCGCTCGGCAGGGGAGCAGAGCGCAGCTGGTTGCTTAGGGTCAAGATCGACCCCTAGCCTATTCAAGATCCCAATGGATTCCTTACTCATCAGGCTTCGATCGAGGAACACCCCTCGACTGGGGGGCGAGGGGTTAAGAAAGATGTTCTCCGCCACGGTGAGGTTTAGGCAGATAGGGACGTCTTGATGGACGATTCGTATTCCGAGCTGCTCAGAGTCTCGAGGGCTATGCAAAGATACCCCCTGCTCGTTGAAGGTTATAAAGCCCGAATCAGAGCGGTGGACCCCTCCTATGATTTTGGCCAACGTGCTCTTGCCGGCACCGTTCTCCCCCACTAACCCATGGATCTCGCCTTCTTTGACGGCGAAAGACACCCCCTTCAGGGCGTGAACACCGCCAAAAGATTTATGTACGTTTTGAAAGACGAGTAAGTCACGGTACGGTTTGCCCATCGCCCTCCCCGCTCCTATCCGCTCCAACGTGATCAAACTACCTTCTACAACAAAAAGCTCGATAGCAACAGCGCTGTCATCCTATTCCAGATTGCTCATGCAGCCAAATGTTTCAATAAAGGTGTTGCAGGATTGTGCCTACTTGGGGACAATCTCGAAGCTCGTCGTTTGACGCCAGATCTTGTCGCCCTTTAGGACGATGGTGTCAACAGCGTCTGTGATAGTTCCGGTGTCGGATTCTGCGGACCATCTCAGCAGTAGGGTATCCCCCTCAACGATCATCGCATTGGTTGGGGACTCTACGCCCCTCATGTTGGGCATGGCTTGTGCAAGCTGCTGGAGGGCCCGACCGATAGCTTCCTTGCCCACATATGTCCCTTTGAGGGTGATCAGTACTGCGTCATCCGCGTAGTCTGCGATCATTTCGGCATAATCATTGCTCAATACCGCCCGATTATGGTGGTCCAGAATTTCTTCCATGGTTCGGGGCATCGCTAACCTCCTCGATTACGTGCTTCTCATTAAGAGAGGTGGGGCCTCCTTGTAAGAGGAAGACCCCACCGTGTTTTCCTCTGGATTAGCGATAGCCTTTATCAACGAGCTCTTCTAGATTGTACAGTTCGATATCTTCCGGGGTGACAACGTGCCCTCCCGTGTCGATCCACGAGGGTTTAATCCCCAAGGTCTTCCAGAGGTATAGCTGCATCATGGAAAGGAACCCCGCGGCGTATGGATGTTGGTCGATCGTGAACTCCATGCTCCCTTTCTGCATGCCCTCCACGACCTCGGGCACTAGATCGAAGCCTGCCGCGAAGACCTTTCCGATGAGGCCCTCCTTCTCGATGAAAACGGCAGCAACGGGACTTCCCGTGGTATCAACGGAGCAGAAGGCGGCAACATCCGGATTGGCCGCGTAGTAACTCTCCACTGCACCGTAACACACACCCCGGTCGGTGGTCGTATCGACAATGTCAACAAGGACCCCAGCCGGCTCAAGGATCGTCTTGCCCGCGTCCATTCTGTCTTCAAGCGAGGTCTGGCCCGGTGTCTCTGTTAGGAAGCATACTCTCTTACCAGCAGGGTCCGGCCCGAGGAGCTCGAGAATCTTTCGGCCCCAGATTAGGCCTGCGTCATAGTTGTTTTGGCCGACATATGCCAAACCATACTGCTCGGCAGCCTCGTCACCTGTATTTTGGATGAGAATGGGGATTCCTGCCTCGATGTATTTCTCGATGATCACATCACAGGAGCCAGGCACTGCGACAAACAGGGATACAGCATCGATCCCTTCCGCAAGCAGGGTTTCCATCACGTCCGTCACCGCTGGGATATCTGGACCCGGAGGGCCCATATGCATAGCTTCGATTCCCAGCATCGCTGCAGCGTCCTTCATCCCCTGCGCCACCGGCACCCAGAACTGCACCGATGTGCATATGGTCACCATGGCGAACTTGAGCTGTCTTTCCCCATACGTGGGCTCAAACGGCTTGAGTGGATTCTCCGTAGCGAACACCACTAGAGAGCCCACCAACAACACCAGCGTGAAAATCACTCCAAATCTACCCATTCGCTTCATGCTCTTCCCTCCTTATTTCGTACGATCTCTGCCTCAATCGCCATCGCACCAATCTTGCATTACGCTGCATTTATCACCTCCCTACCCCCTTGAATCACACCTTGGTGGTTGAGTTAAAAAGACACGCTCGCAGCCCCATGGGACCGGTCACATAGCAGCCGAGCTTGTTTCCCTTGCCTAGAAAGTGATGGGAAGATGGAATAGGCTTGAAGACCGATCGAGCTAACCGTAAATAACGGACTTGCCTTAAAGAATCGAATGCGTTCGCAATTCTCTGTGCGTTTACCAGACTGCTTATCATCATTCTCCTTTACCTAAAAGGAATCTCTTGTATCATGGATGTAAGCACAACCTTACATCATTATAAGATGCGGTGTTTGTGTTGTCAAGTAACAGAGTTGTCTCATACAAGATGAGCATGCAGCGAGGGGGTGTTTCTCGTGCGAGATGGGCATGAGATGACACTGGTAACGCACGCGCGTGTGTCGAATCATAGGAGGCATGATTTTGATGATGACAGACGCACGTGCAATGAGTATCGACGAACTGAAGGCATTTCTCGTTTCGAGTGATGTATTCACGTTCAAAGGGAACTCTCGGGAAGAGACATACGCTTGGATCGAGCGCACATTGCGTTCTTACCGCTACTGCTCTCGGCCCCGTTCAGAAAAAGGATTGATCAGATCGTACATGCAAAA